>DFEA01000032.1 GCA_002368575.1 Lachnospiraceae bacterium UBA3814
AGCAGCAGGCGGTTCCTCAGGAGAATGCCGTTCAGACAGAATAAAGACTTGCGTATTAAACATGAGGATAGGAAAAGTACCGGAAGCCGTTTTAAAACGTTCTGTATTAAAGCAGATAGGTCACAGAAGAGAAGAGCTGGTCACAGGTGCCGGAGTCGGCGGAGATTTTGCCGCAGTAAAGGCTTTGGAGGGCGAAGTGCTTGTGCTTTCCGGTAATCCGGCTATGCTCGGGGATATCGGGTATTATTCCGTTCTGAATGCGGTGAACGATATAGCGGCATCGGGCTCAGAGCCCATCGGCGTTTTGCTGTGCATCCTTCTTCCTGATGGGACCGGGGAAGCTGATCTTAAACAGATAGTAAGAAGAGCAGAGGAGACCTGTAAGGAGCTGAATATTCAGATAATGGGCGGACATACCGAAGTAAGCCGTGCGGTCAACCGCCCTGTAATCACGGCCACGGGCATCGGCAGGGTGCGAAGCGGAGAGCTGGTAAGTCCCGGGGGAGCAAGGCCGGGAGATGATGTGGTGATAACTAAATGGATCGGCCTTGAGGGAAGTGCGGTCATAGCAGCCGAAAAGGAGCGGGAGCTGACGGAGCATTTTAATCCTTCCTTTGTAAGGGATGCAATGAGCTTTTCCGGGCTTGTATCTGTAAAGGGGGATTCTGAGGCAATACGCGGCTTTGAGATCCATTCGATGCATAATGCTTCTCAGGGAGGCATTTTCGGAGCTCTGTGGGAGCTTGCCGCTTCAGCGAAGGCAGGGCTTTGCATAGAGCTTAAGGAGATCCCTGTAAGGCAGGAGACCATTGAGATCGCTGAATTTTACGGAATAAATCCTTATGAGCTTAACTCAGGGGGAGCAATGCTCATTACTGCTCCCTGCGGACACGATGTCGTAAAAGCGCTGAAGGCTGCGGGGATCAATGCGGCTGTGGCGGGCAGGATCACGGAGGGAAGGGACCGGGTCGTTAAAAACGGAGACGACATAAGGTTTCTGGAGCCTCCGGTGAGTGATGAGCTTTATAAGATCTTATAAAAAAGAGGATTGGCAATGAGAGAAAAGATTTTAACCTTTATTGAAAAGAACAGCAGGGTAGATTTAAAGGAGCTTGCCATAATACTCGGCATGGAAGAGGCGGATGTGGCAAATGAGCTTGAGGCCATGGAGAAGGAAGGAATAATCTGCGGCTATCATACCCTGATCGATTGGGACAAGGTGACGACCGAGAGGGTGAACGCGCTGATAGAGGTCAGAGTGACACCCCAGAGGGGGCACGGCTTTGATTCGATCGCGGAGAGGATATACAAATATCCTGAGGTAGAGGCGACCTATCTTATATCAGGCGGCTATGATCTGCTTGTAAGCCTTGAGGGAAAGACGCTCAGAGAGGTATCCACGTTTGTATCGGAAAAGCTTTCAACCCTTGATACGGTCATTTCGACCTCCACGCATTTTATCCTTAAAAAATACAAGGATCACGGAACCATTCTTCATGAGAGGAAAGATGATGAAAGGATGATCGTAACGCCATGAGAAATCCCCTGTCAGAAAAAATAGTATCGATAAAGCCGTCCGGTATCAGAAGATTTTTTGATATCGCAAGTGAGCGAAAGGATGTTATTTCCTTAGGCGTGGGTGAACCGGATTTTGATACGCCCTGGCATATAAGGGACGAGGGCATCTGGTCTCTTGAAAAGGGCCGTACATTCTATACCTCCAATTCAGGGCTTATGGAGCTGCGGAACGAGATAACCGCTTATATGAGCCGCAGGATACATGTCAGCTATGATCCGGCAAATGAGATCATTATAACGGTCGGAGGCTCTGAGGCGATAGACATAGGCATGAGGGCGATGATCGATCCGGGAGACGAGGTCCTGATCCCGCAGCCAAGCTATGTGTCATATGAGCCCTGTGCGATTTTAGCGGATGCAAAGCCTGTGATCATAGAGCTTAAGAATGAAAATGAATTCAGGCTGACTCCCGAGGAGCTCTCAGAGGCCATGACCGACAGGACCAAGATCCTTGTCCTTCCGTATCCCAACAACCCGACAGGAGCCATAATGGAAAGGAGCGATCTGGAAAAGATCGCCGAGATCTGCATCGATAATGATATTTATGTTATGTCAGATGAGATCTATGCGGAGCTCACCTACGGAAGAGAGCATGTTTCCATTGCCTCGCTGCCCGGAATGAAGGAAAGGACGATCCTCATAAACGGATTTTCAAAGGCCTATGCCATGACCGGATGGAGGTTAGGCTATGCCTGTGGTCCGAAGGATATAATCGCGCAGATGACCAAGATCCATCAGTTTGCCATTATGTGTGCGCCCACCACCAGTCAGTACGCAGCGGTCGACGCCCTGAAGAACGGAGACAGTGATGTTGAGAGAATGCGGGAATCCTATAACCAGAGGCGTAATTATCTTATGTATGCTTTCAGGGAAATGGGGCTTCCCTGCTTTGAGCCTTACGGGGCCTTCTATGTTTTTCCCTGTATAAGGGAATTCGGGATGACCTCCGAGGAATTTGCCTTTTCGCTTTTGGATGCCGAAAACCTTGCCGTGGTTCCGGGCTCCGCCTTCGGAGACAGCGGGGAGGGTTTCATAAGGATATCCTACGCCTATTCCCTGGAAAAGCTTAAGACCGCTATGGGACGGCTTTCTGATTATGTGGAGAAGCTCAGGAAAAAGAACGGTACGGGAAAATGATCAATATAGTACTCCTGGAGCCGGAAATGCCCGCAAATACCGGGAACATAGGACGGACGTGTGTCGCAACCGGAGCGCGGCTGCATCTCATAGATCCTCTGGGCTTTCATCTCGATGAAAAAAGCCTTAAGAGGGCCGGGATGGATTACTGGGAAAGGGTCGATTACAGACGCTATATCGATCTGCAGGACTTTCTTGAGTCGAACGGAAATCCCAGACTGTTCATGGCTACCACCAAGGCCGAAAAGAGCTATACCGAGGTTGAATACGGCAAGGACGCCTATATCATGTTCGGTAAGGAGAGCGCGGGCATACCGGAGGAGCTGCTTGTAGGGAACAGGGAAAACTGCATAAGGATCCCCATGCTCGGAGATACAAGATCCCTGAATCTGTCAAACTCGGTAGCCATTATCCTGTATGAGGCTTTAAGGCAGAATTGCTTTGAAATGCTCAGCAAAAAAGGGAGCCTTCACAGACTGAGCTGGGAACAGCAGTAAAATGTGCTCCGGTGCCTAATCGTAATTTCTGGACCGTGGAAGTGTGAAGATAAACTCGGTCCCCACTCCTTCGGTACTGATAACATTGATATTCTCGTTATGTGCGGTAATTATTTCCTTTACTATTGCCAGTCCGAGACCGGTGCCCTTCTTGTCCTTTCCCCTTGAGATATCGCTTTTGTAAAAACGGTCGAATATGTATTTCAGGTTCTCCCTGGGGATCCCTATTCCGTCGTCCTTCACCGAAACGAAGACGGTTTCGTTTTTTTCGGTGGTCTCAAGCTTGATGACAGAGTCGGGATTGCTGAATTTGATCGCGTTATCTATCAGGTTATAAAGCACCTGCTGGATCTTACCCATATCCGCGGAAACGTACAGAGCATCACCTGTAAGAAGAAGATTGAATTTAAGCTTCTTCTTCCTGCAGATACCCTCGAAGGTCTCGGCTGTTTTCTTGATCGTGTTATTGATATCAAAATCCGTGATCTCAAGAAGCATTCCCTTATCCGACAGATTATTAAGGGAAAGAAGACTGTTGGTGAGCTTTGTCAGCCTCTCCGTTTCGTTAAGAACGATCTTTATATACTTTTCGTGCATTTCAGGAGGGATCGTCCCGTCAACCATCGCTTCCAGGTATCCTCTTATGGAGGTCAGCGGCGAACGAAAGTCGTGAGATACGTTAGCAATGAACTTCTTCTGATCCTCCCCGGCCTGCGACAGCCTGTTAGCCATATAATTCAGGGAGTCGGAAAGCTGTCCGATCTCATCATTGCCCGATACCTCCAGCTTATAATCAAGATTGCCTCCCGCATATTCCTTGGTAGCCGCAGCGATCATTCTTACGGGCCTGAAAACCACTACCGTAAAGGTGAAGAGTATGATGAGCGAAAAGAGGAAGATGATCGCCGCGGAGATATAAACTATATTCAGAAGCTCGTTGGAGCGGGCGTAGATCGCGCTCATTGGCGTGTGTATGACCACATAGCTCATCACCTGAAAACCGGAATTGACAGGGGAGAGGACCGAAAGCATATCCTCGGGAAACATATCGTAGAACCTGCCGGTCATATAGTTTTTGCTTCCCGTATCGGTAGGGTCAAAACCGTTTACGATAACATTCTCCTCCTGAGGGGGCTCGATACTGCCGGAATCATATATAAGCGTTCCGTCCCTGCGCAGTATCCATACCGTAGCAGAGGTAAAGTTTTCCATTGCCTCAAGCTGGGTCCTGATATCGTCAGCGGAGAGGAGAACATCGTTTAAGCTCTCCGAATACTTATTGGATATCAGGTTCGCTTCCTTATACAGGGTGTTGGCATTATAGCTGATCAGGTCGCTCAGGATCAGATGTGAAGACACGAAGGTAACAGCCAGAAACCCAAGCAGTCCGAAGACAAGGTAAGCTATAATGAATTTAATGTAGATTGAATGCTTCATTTCCGGTTAATTGTTCGATCCCCTTATCGTACCTCGAATTTATAGCCTATTCCCCATACGGTCGACAGACGCCACATCTCATGATCCTTGATCTTTTCGCGAAGCCTTTTGATATGTACGTCGACAGTCCTGGTATCGCCTATATATTCATAACCCCAGATATGATCGAGAAGCTGTTCTCTCGTGAACACCTGATTAGGGGAGGAGGCGAGAAAATAAAGCAGCTCAAGCTCCTTAGGCGGCATTTCTATTGACCTGCCGTAATATATGACCGAATAATTCGTAAGGTTAATGGTAAGATCCGGGTACTCCACGGATTTAACGTCGGCTTCCTTTACATCACTCTTTAACGTACCGGACCGCCTTAACACAGCCTTTACTCTCGCGACAAGCTCTTTTGAATCAAAGGGCTTTTCTATGTAATCATCCGCGCCAAGCTCAAGCCCGAGGACCTTATCAAATACCTCGCCCTTTGCCGATAGCATGATTATGGGAGTCATGGATCTGCTCCTTATCTCCCTGCACACCTGATAGCCGTCAATCCCGGGAAGCATAAGATCGAGAAGGATAAGGTTCGGAGAATAGGTCTCATAGGCCTTAAGTGCCGCCTCTCCGTCCTGCGCCACCATTGTATCAAAGCATTCCTTTGTAAGATAAAGTGAGATTATCTCAGCGATATTTGCGTCATCATCAACTATCAGAATTTTCTGTTTATTTGCCATAGTCTTTTCCTACTTGAAATTTACTATTGTTACGCCGGCATCTCCCTCGCCATATTCGGCAAGCCGGAAGGATTCGATATAGCTTAACCTTTTAAGCTGCCTCCATACGGCATTTCTGAGGGCTCCGGTGCCTTTTCCGTGAACGATCCTTACACTGCTTAAATGGGACAGATAAGCATCATCGAGATATTTGTCAAGCTCCGTAAGGGCTTCATCCGTTGTCCTCCCGATAAGGTTGATCTCAGGGGAGATAGTTGAAGCCTTGGAAAACCCGTATGAGCCGGTGCCCGGGGCCGGTGCTTCCCTGGCGGCCTTTTTTTCCGTAAGCTCCAGATCCTTAAGGTTTGCCTCTATCTTCATGATCCCGCATTGAACAAAAAGCTTTCCCTTCTGATCGGGCTTTGAGAGCACATGGCCGTTTAAGTTCATGGAAATTATCCTTACGTCAGTTCCCGGAGTAAAGTCCTGAGGCCTGTTTGCATTTTTCTTTTTCTGAGGGGCGATAATGTCAGAGCTGTCCCTGCGGATATCGGACAGCATATTCCTGACCGAATCACGCTTCTTTTCCATTTCGCGGATGGACCCGGATTTCTGGAAGGTAAGGATAGCGTCGTCTGCCGCGGCCTTTGCTTCCTTAAGTATTTCCGCCGCGTCCTCCCTGGCGCCCTTAAGAAGGCGTTCACGCTGATCGTTAAGCTTTTTGTTCCTGGTTTTGTATTCCTCCTTAAGGAGGTCAAGCTCCTTTTTCTCGGCAGCTATTTCATCCCTTATTCTCTCCAGGCTGAGCCTTTCGTCCTCGAGGCGGGACAGGACATCCTCCAGGCTTTCATCGCGGCTGCTTATCTGCTTTCTGGCCTGATCGATGATCCTGTCGCTTAGGCCGAGCTTTTTTGAAATGGCAAAGGCGTTGCTCTTTCCGGGAACCCCTGTCAGCAGCCTGTAGGTAGGAGAAAGGGTATCTATATCGAATTCACAGCTTGCGTTCTCCACTCCCTTTTCTTTCAGCGCATATATCTTAAGCTCAGAATAGTGGGTGGTGGCGATCGTGGTAACGCCCTTATGATGAAGCTCCGAAAGGATGGCCATAGCAAGGGCCGCGCCTTCAACCGGATCGGTTCCCGCTCCGAGCTCGTCAAAGAGGCATAGAGAGTGCTTATCAGCCTTTTTAAGTATTTCAACGATCTTAGTCATGTGAGACGAAAAGGTCGAAAGACTCTGCTCAATGCTCTGCTCGTCACCGATATCAGCATATATCTCTTTGAAAACGGACAACTCGGAACGGTCGAGTGCAGGAATATGAAGGCCTGCCTGTCCCATGAGCGATAAAAGCCCCGCGGTCTTTAAGGCTACCGTTTTACCGCCTGTGTTGGGACCGGTTATTATAAGCATGCTGTAGTCTTCGCCTATCCTTATATCCACCGGAACCACAGAAGCCCTGTTCAAAAGAGGATGCCTGGCCTTCCTGAGCCTTACGATGCCTTTCGTGTTATAGACAGGCCTTGTGGCATTCATATCAAGCGCAAGAAAGCCCTTGGCAAAGATAAAATCAAGCTTTATAAGTGTTTTTGTATCGGTCGCAAGCTCATCCGCACAGCTGCCGCATTTAAGACTGAGCCCCCTGAGGATCTCAGCTATTTCCTGCTGCTCAGAGATGGAAAGCTCTCTGAGCCTGTTGTTTAATTCTACTATGGCAGCAGGCTCGATAAAATAAGTAGAGGCGGTAGAGGACTGATCATGGACCAGTCCCGGGACACTGGCCTTATACTCCGCCTTCACAGGAATGCAGTAGCGGCCTCCCCGCATTGTGATAACGCTGTCCTGAAGATATGACCTGTACCGCTTATTGACCATCTGGGTCAGCTCGGAGTGGATCCTGTCCCCTGTAAGCTGTATCTGCCTGCGTATCTGCCTGAGCGTACTGCTTGCGTCATCGCTTAATTCCTCATCGGATATTATGCAGCGGTCGAGCTCATTCTTAAGCTCCGACAGGGGCTTGAGCATATCAAAATAACGGGTCAGGGAATCCTCCGTATCCGTTCGTCCGTAGGCTATGATCCTTGCGGTGGCTTCCAGAAGGCCTGATATCTTAAGAAGCTCCGGAATGCTTAAGGTACGCTCTATTTTAAGGCCGGAAAGGCAGTCACGTATATCTATGGAGGAAGTGAAGGATACGGCACTGTTTTTAATGAGCCGGTTCAAAGCATCCTCCGTTTCGGTCTGCATAACCTCAATGACCTCAGGCTTTGAAGAGGGAAGGAGTTTTCTGCACATCTCCTTTCCTGCCTGGGAGGAGGCCTTATCGGCAAGCATATCGAGGATCTTTTCAAGCTCAAGTGTTTGTCTGGCATTGATATTCATAATGTAAGTTTATCAGAAACCATCCTTTTTAGCAATGAGCCAGGGTTGTATCTTGAAAATGAATACGTTATAATGATAGCAGTTTTACCAGGTGAACTGTTGCTTATAATGATACCATTCGCGGAAGCGGTTTTACGGTGCTGTAAAGGTGCTGCTTCTGCCAGTCATCAAGGTGAGGTTGTTTCATGGATCCTGCTAATAATCCTGATGAATCCTATAAATTTATCTCTGAAACCATAAAAAAACGTCCTGTCAATAAAAGAAGAGTGTTCCTGAAGGTCCTTTTTACTTTTTTTCTGGCTGTTCTGTTCGGTGTCGTAGCCTCTTTTACCTATGTCCTTCTTTTGCCCAGGGTAGAGGAATTTGTCTCTGCCAATGAGGTTAATTTTATTAAACTGAAGGAGCCGGCAGATAATGACGAAATTGCGGCCCCGGCTGATGGTACGCTGCAAGGTGCTGTCAAAGAGGATAAGGCGGCAAGTCCTGCTGATACTGCTGTCTATAACGAAGAGAAGGATAAGGAAGCTGACAATAAGGAGCCCGATCCTACAGATAATGGTGATGACAGCGAAGCCGTTAAGGATGACGCTTACGAACATAAGGACGGGCCGGAGGAAAACACAGTTACTCAGGCCGTTTTGAATGACGAGGTGCTGACGGAGGAGCCTGACGCTAATGAAGACAGCAGCGGGCAGGAGGATCCCGACTCAAAGGAGGATGTAGCCGTTACTATCTCAGGACAGTCGATACAGGCAGGCTCTGTCGTGGATAAGCAGTTTGAAATAAATGATTATACCCTGCTCTATCAGAAGATAGAGGACGTAGCGGATGAGATAAAGAAGTGCATCGTGACCGTGACAGCTGTTCATTCAGACAGGGACTGGTTTCAAAACCCTTATGAAAGCAAGGACCAGACCAGCGGCGTTATCCTTGCCGATAACGGAAAGGAGCTGCTGATACTCGTAAGGACCAGCGTGATAGAAGAGGCGGATGATATACAGGTCACCTTTTATGATGGGAACAGGTACCCTGCAGTCCTTAAAAAATCCGATAAAAATACCGGACTTTCCGTTGCGGCGATAGAGCTTTCAAGGATCGAGGAGGGTACGGGACAGAGCTATAAGATGGCAGAGCTTGGCAACAGCAGAGCACGGTCTGTAAAGGGAAAGCCCGTCATAGCGATCGGGGATCCTATAGGGGTCATTGATTCGATAGCAATCGGGCAGATCACCTCCTCCTCCATCGTTGTTGATAAGATCGACAGTAATGTTTCCTTACTTACGACGGATATTTACGGATCGACCAATGCCAGCGGGATATTATGTGATTTTGACGGGAAGATATTGGGAATTATCTGTCATGACGGGAATAATCCGGATATTAAAAACCTTATCCGGGCGTACTCAATTTCAGATCTTAAGTCTACCATAGAAAAAATCCTTAACGGTCAGGATATAGCCTGTCTGGGTATACAGGGGACAGATGTTACCGATGAGATCTCTGAGGCCTATGATATACCCAAGGGAGCCTATGTGACTCAGGTGGTTTCAGATTCTCCCGCAATGAAGGCAGGCATTCAGAACGGGGATGTGAT
Organism: Lachnospiraceae bacterium UBA3814; assembly: GCA_002368575.1. Taxonomy (GTDB): domain Bacteria; phylum Bacillota; class Clostridia; order Lachnospirales; family Lachnospiraceae; genus UBA2868. The sequence goes on from DFEA01000032.1 coordinate 9,324, forward strand.
AGTAAAGCTCGGCACTAATGAAATCTCCTCGTTTACGGATTACAGGGAGGCCATGCTTAAGTGTCAGCCTAAGGATACTACCGCCGTGACCATAAAGCGTATGGGCCGGGAGGAATATGTAGACATTTCCTACGAGGTGGTATTGGGGAAGCTCTGAGTATAAAATACAGCTTTGAAAGGATCATTAATGAAGTTTATTGAAGCATTTCACGAAAGTGATAATATTAAGGGCATTTATCTTGTAAAGCAGAAAACGTCTGCTGTTACAAAGGCCGGAAAGCCATATGATAATATAATCCTTCAGGACAGGACAGGGACCATAGAGGGAAAGATATGGGACCCTAATTCCGCCGGGATAGAGGATTTTGAAGCACTTGATTATGTCGAGATCAATGCGCTTGTCAAGGAGTTCAATTCTGCGCTTCAGCTGAGTGTTTCAAGGGTAAGGAAGGCAAGGGAGGGTGAATATTATCCTGAAGATTACCTGCCTGTCTCCGAAAAAAATATAGACACTATGTATGAAGAGCTTATATCTTATATAGATTCTGTAAAAAATCCTTATCTTAACAGGCTCTGCAGCTCATTTTTCAAAGACGACGAGGGCTTTGCGGACAGGTTCAAAAGAAGCTCCGCCGCCAAGTCGGTACATCATGGGTTTATAGGCGGTCTTTTAGAGCATACTTTGAGTGTTACAAGGCTTTGTGAATTTTACTGCAAGGCGTATCCCCTGCTGAAAAGAGACCTGCTTTTGTCAGTGGCAATGCTTCACGATATCGGGAAAATAAAGGAGCTGTCTGATTTTCCTCTTAACGATTATACGGATGACGGGCAGCTTTTGGGACATATAGTAATGGGAAGTGAAATGATCGCCGAAAAAATAAAGGCGATCGATGGTTTTCCGGAAAGGCTGGCCAGTGAGGTAAAGCACTGCATTCTGGCTCATCATGGCGAATATGAATTCGGGTCTCCCAAGAAGCCTGCTTTAATGGAGGCTATGGCCCTGAATTTTGCTGATAATACCGATGCCAAAATGGAGACCTTCACTGAGCAGCTGAAATCTGCCGCCAGTACAGGGTGGCTGGGCTTTAATAAGCTCCTTGAATCGAATATCAGAAAGACCGGTGACATATGACAATGGAATACAGGAAAAATCAGATCATAGAAACTGTGATCGAGGATATAAGTGATAATGGAGAGGGTATAGGCAAAATTAACGGCTATACCCTTTTTATTAAGGATACAGTTATTGGTGACAGAGTAAAGGCGAGGATCACCATGGTAAAAAAGAATTACGGTTACGCAAGAGTGGAGGAGATACTTTTACCATCTGCCGACAGAACAGAACCCCGGTGCAGTCTGCACAGAAAATGCGGCGGCTGTAATCTTCAGTCGATGTCTTACGAGGCACAGCTTTGTTACAAACAGAAAAAGGTCAGAGAGCATCTCATAAGGATAGGCGGCTTTACGCCGGAGTTTACAGACAGGATAATGGAACCCATAGAAGGCGCCTCTGACACCTACAGATACAGGAATAAGGAGCAATATCCCGTCGGTTACGATAACAACCGTAATATTATATCAGGATTTTATATTTCCAGAAGCCATGCGATAGTCGAGTGCAGCGACTGCTATCTCGGCGCGTCGGAAAATAAAATAATAGTTGATATTTTATTGAAACACTTCAGGAAATACAAAATAGAACCGTATGATGAGGAAACCGGAACAGGACTGATAAGACATATCCTGATAAGAAAGGGGGCTTGCTCCGGTGAAATAATGGTCTGTATTATCGTCAACGGAGCTGACGCCGTGACCCGCTCCGGAAGCGGTTCAGTAAAAGGTTCGGTAAACGCAAATTCGGCCGGGGAGAAAGCAGAGCAGATACCCTTTGAGAATGAGCTGGTAAAGGAACTGATAAAGGTAAATGGCATAAGGAGCATATGCGTCAATATAAATAATGAAAGAACTAATGTCATCCTCGGAAAAAGGACCATTACTCTATGGGGCAGCGAGACTATCAGAGATACGCTGATGAATATGGTATTTGAAATATCTCCGGAATCATTTTATCAGATAAACCATGAACAAACCGAAAAGCTGTACGGAGTGATCAGGGCCTATGCGGATCTGTCCGGTAAGGAGGAGGTATGGGACATATGCTGCGGCGTAGGAACAATAGGTCTGTGCCTTGCCGACATGGCAAAGGAAGTACACGGAATAGAAATCGTTCCTGAGGCAATACGAAACGCGGAGAAAAATGCCGCTTTAAATAACAAGGAAAATGTTGAATTCATCTGTGCGGCAGCGGAGGAATATCTTCAGGCAAACAGAGACAGGATACAAGCGGACGTCATGATCCTTGATCCGTCGAGAAAGGGCATGGATGAAAGAGCCCTTGATGCAATATTAACGGTAAAGCCCGGGAAAATAGTTTATGTAAGCTGTGACAGCGCGACCCTTGCCCGCGATCTCAGGTACCTGTGCAGTAACGGGTACACGTTGCAGAGGGTGAGAGCAGTGGATATGTTTCCGCAGACGGTGCACATCGAGACTATAGTGT
>DFEA01000039.1 GCA_002368575.1 Lachnospiraceae bacterium UBA3814
TGTACAGAAAGTCAAATGATTGTGTCTAAAAAATCCCGATCAGGAGGAGCCTTCCAATCTTCCTTATACCAGGAAGATCGATCATATGTATAAAGCCCTGGAAATGCTTAAGAAATGTGGCATTGGCACAAAAGCCGAGCTGAAGGCCAGGATGAATGACGCAGGGGCGAAGCTGTCCCATGCCCGGAAAGAGATACGTGGCATGGAACCAGCTCTTGAATATGAAAATGTAATATGCGATAAGATAAAAGCCCTTCATAAACTCGAATCCGGCCTGAATGGAAAAAACATCTCCGTAAACCGGCTGTTCATCCACGCTTTTTCTGAAAGGGAGATCGCCCACAATATAGCCACCCTGCACCCCATGACCCCAAAAATCCGCAGGCAGCTATACCAGACAGTAAACAGCAAAAAGCTTTTCCTGAAATACAAATTTGAAGATATATCCCTGTCAGAAGCCAAAGCCGTCATTGACTACGCCGACGGCAAAAGAGATGCCATGCCCTCCTGCCTTCTTACCCCGGAAGAGGCACGGGATATCGCGCTCAAACGCCAGGCAGAAGCTTCCGGCTATGCCCAGCCTGACAAAGACCTGAATTCCTCGTCCCGCAATTCCGAGCTGGACAGGCAGTTTGAGCTCCTGACATATCATTACAGCAATGAAGAAAAGGATCTCCTATTCGCATATAGAGATATTCTTAATGCCCTTGCCTCCTACGGCATTACGCCGGAGAAGGCCGCAGAATATCTGACGCAGCATGAAACCAAACAGCAGACCTTTCTCACCCTGCAAAAGCAGATGATCGAGCTCAAGAACGAATACAAAAACCTCTGACGCCTGAAAGGCTACAGCGACCTCGCGGAAAACAACAGATTCCTCCGAGGCCCTCTTTACAAAGAAGAAATGTCTGTTTCAACGACAGTGGCAGAATCAGAAACAGATGTAAAAGCAGACCCAACGCAAGAAGAAAATATAACTCCCGAGGCCTCTATATTCTTCGATGACGGAACGCTTTCTCATTAATCCATTACTGTTTTATCTTCCCGTTTCAGTCCGTTGTTCTGGCAATTCGGCCGCGCAATCATAACATCGATCTTTTTTTCTGTCCTTATAAGCGGACAAATTAACCCCACAGCTCCTTCATGCTGTCTTCCAGAAGCAAGGCAAGCTCAAAGGGAGCAGCGCTGCTGTTTTCCGATATCACTTTATCGAAATCCTTAAGGACTGATGATATCTTATCAGCCAGTTCGGAAAGCACAGCCGCCCTCTCCTCCCCTGACAGATCAGTTACATAGTTTTCCAGCCGGCCGCCCACATAGCGTCCGTCTTCTATTCCGAGAAACAGCTCTTCCACCCTGGGATTATATTTCCCGAACGCCGCATAGATCCCGACCGCATCCGCCACCAGCTCGTCCCAGACAGCGTTCTTCTTCTCCGGAAACAGCCTCCGGCAGACAAAATGTGTACACTCGTGGTACTTCCTGATCCGGTCAGACAGCGTTATCCATTCATCCTCCGGTAATCCGAGCCTCACGGCAGGGATCGCATTATAAGGCCCGACCGAAAGCACAATGACCGCATCCTGATAATTCCTCTTATCCGATGTGAACCGCTTAAACTCCGTGCTCCAGTCAGGCCGAAGGCTTCCCTTTTCCGCTTCGGCTTTGAAAAACTCCTCCTTGTGCGCCTTTATTTTTGCCCGGTTGATCACGCCGTCGATCAGGGACGCCCCCTGCGTATCCGGTATATCCACCGCCTCGCAGCGGTTGGCCATGATTTGAAGAAAGGTTACAAAATCACTCCGCTTATGCAGCGTGACGCACAGTACGCTTCCGGCCGGCGTGTCCAGATATTCAAGCCTGTCCCTCCCTGCCCGGGCACAGATAAAGCTGTTTATATACTTCCGCCAGAGTGCTTATCACCCGGCTCCCTGTTAGCGGCTTCAGATTATCCTCATCCATATCATATAATATTCAGATACTGCGCGATTCCTGTCATATTGATGGTTTCCATCACCCTGTCATTGACCCCGACGGTGCTGATCGTCCCCTTTCCGTTCATATCCCTCGCCATCTCCAAAAGCACGCGCAGCCCGGAGGATACGATGAAATCAAGCTCCGTAAAGTCAAGCACAAGCTCCGTGATCCCAGTGGATTCGCTCATGGCGTCCCGGTACTCCTTCTTAAACCGGGCCGCGGCAGGCGTATCCATCTCGCCACTTATAATAAAGGTCAGTTTGTTTCCGTCAATCTCTTTCTGGATTGTCATAGTCTACTCCTTTCCAATCGCAAGACATACTATGTTTTTGCCGTCTCTATACTCATAAGAAACCATATCCATCAGCCTCTTTGTCATAAATATCCCAAGCCCGCCGATTTGTCGTTCCTCCAAAGGAGCATGGACATCAGGCTCCTCCCTGTCAAAAGGATCAAAGGGCCTCCCCCTGTCCTCAAGTGTCAGCAGGATTTGCCCGCCATGCCCCTTAACACTCACTAAAAGTGGTTTCTCATGCGATGCTTCCCCGTAGCTTTGAATAGTCCGATGCGGCGCTTCCTCTGGTTTCGGATACGCATAGCTCGCCACATTCATAAACATTTCATCAAAGGCGACCGTCAGCTTATACTGGGACTCCTGCGGACAGCCGAGCTTTTTCAGGCATTCCGAAAGCCACTGCATGGCCTCCTCATATTCTTTTTCCGAAGCTTCAAATATTCTTTCCATTTTCATGTCTGCGCCGGATCATTTCCTGTCTGCGCCAATTTATTTCCTCTATACCTGAGCATCAGCATCGTAAGATCATCAAACTGCTCCGCAGGGCCCCTAAATTCCCTGATCTCATCACCGACTGCCTTAAGGCATTCGGAAGCGCTCCGCTCTTCTGAAGCCTCTTTTACAAAGCCGGGAAGCTCCCTTTTCTCCCCGAAGAATTCCCCCGCCTCATTCCTTGCCTCCGTGACCCCGTCCGTATACAGGAAGATACTGTCCCCCGGCTGGAGCTTTATCCTGCTGTCCCTGTATGGGTTATTTTGCCAGCCCGCCAGTACCAGCTGTACAGGATCATCCTTCAGAAAAGCGCCGCCGCCGTCAGCCCTTATGATAACCGGCGGGTTATGGCCCGCATTCACATACCTAAGCTCCCCTGTCGTCAGGTCAAGCATTGCGAGGAAGCAGGTCACGAACAGCTCGCCCCTGCAGTTCTCAAGGAGGACATTGCTGGTATGCCGCATCGTTGATTCAACAGAGCCCGTCATGATCAGGTTGTCCTTAAGAAGCGTCTTTGCCAGCACCATGAACAGCGCCGCGGGAATCCCCTTGCCCGAGACATCCCCGATCACGAAGGCAATGATCTCCTGGTCGAGCATATAATAATCATAGAAGTCGCCGCCGATTTCTTTCGCCGGAGACATCGAGGCCGCAAGCTCGAACCGCCCCCTGCCCATTGTCTCCTTTATGGCTTCCGGAAGCATCTGCGTCTGTATCGCGGATGCAACAGAAAGCTCCGCGCCTATGCGCTCCTTCTCCGCCGTAAGGCCGGTAAGCTCCTTAATGTTCTGCTCCGTATCTGCTTCCATCTTCTTAAGCGACGAGGCCAAGATGGATATCTCCCGGATATTGCTGATATTATCAAGCTCTTCAGACCTGATCGCGGAATTATCCCTGGCAAACCGCCCCGCCTCCTTAACAATTTTCCGGACGGGCATGACAAACTCCCTGCGGATATAGAAATAGTTTAATAATGAAATAAGTACAAGCACACCAAAGGTAAACGCGAGCACGTAGCTCAGATACAGCCGCCCGCCGCGCACAAGCTCCTCCATCGGCCGTTGGACGCAGAGGACGGCCCGCACGCTCCCGTCGGACCTTGCAACAGGAACAAGCGATGTGATATGCGGTTTTTTCCCGTTTAATGAGCTCGCCCTTTCCACGCTCCCGCGCTTCAGGCCGTTCTCATAGATATCCTGGTACACCCTCCGGTATTCCTCGTTCGTTGTATCCCGTTCATACCCGATCGGCCAGGGCTCATACCCGCTGCCCGCTAACACGGCATTAAAAACAGATGTGAACCGCCCGTAATCGGAAGTGTCCACATCGATCACATATATCAGCGTGACATTCTGCGCCTGGCAGAGCTTATCGAGGTAGTCTGCCGTCTGAAGGTAATCGGCGCTCTCACCCCCGTACCTCTGCCATTCATCGATCCTGTCCCCGTCGATCAGTGTAAGGGCCGTTTCAGCCGTTTGGAATGCGGAATCATTATATTCATTTGTCAGCGACGTCCTGAACCTTATGTATCCGATCTGGCTCACGCATGCGCCGAACACAAACAGCAGAAAAACTGTACCGAATATAGTCCGGAAGGTCAGGCCGCCCCAGATATAGCGAAGTCGGTTAATTTTGTTTTTTCTCATTCTTTTCAATCTCAGAGAATCTTCCTCAGGCCTGCATGCCCGCAATGAACTTGCATTTTTGCAGCAGTCTCTGATACCTCTTGCTTATTGTGTTTTCCTTTTCTCCAAGCATCCCGGCGATCTCCTTATCCGACAGCTCACAGCCATACCGAAGGTCAAGAAATTCCCGTTCCTTGAGAGTAAGCCGTGACAGAATACAGGCGGCGACGGCATCCTCCCCGTCCGTAAACCTTGTAAGCTTTGGATCCTCTTCACCCTCCTCCATATCCGTAGATACACGCCCCCGCTTTTTTCGCTCTGACAGGTTCAGGAGGTTCACGGCCTTATTATGCGCTATATGCGAAAGCCATGTAATAATGCTGCCCTTTTCCGGATCATAATCCCCGTAATGCTTATACGCCGAAAGGAAGGTCTCGGAGACGATATCCTCCGCATCCTCCCTGTTTAAGAGAAGCATATAGGCATAACGGTAGAGCCTGATGTAATTTTCTTCATAAACCGTTTCAAACGGCGGCCGCATCCGGTAAATCATCAGGATTCCTTTCCGTTTTCGTCATAAAACGGCACATCAGGGGCGGGCCTGTTTCCGCCCGCCGCCGAAAAAAGCTCATCCTCCGAAAGCTCGTCTTCTTCACCCTGCGCCGTAAAAAGGCGTCTCTTAAGCTCCTCCTTGTGGCTGCTCCTCATGCCGAAGGCCGCTGTACGGAAAATCCGGTCTATATCCTTTTCGTCTAATCGTCTTTCGTCCATATACATAAGCCCCTGTGCCGATCCTGAACATTTCCTTATCTGCGCCAACTTGCGTTAGCAAATTGTACGTTATATAAGACCTATAACTTCCACTTTCCTCCGTCGCCGGATCCTAACGTATAGCACTCACACCAGTATTCTTCGCTATGGCCTTCGCCCCAGCCGACGCCTATTCCTTTCCAGCACCATCCTTTTCCTCCGCCTGCGGCCGAAGTAAGCTCATCCTCTGAAAGCTCATCGTCAGAGGGGGCTTTTGCAAGCGCCTCCATGTCGTCCAAAGAGAATTCAAAGTGGCGTACCAACAACGTTACGGATTCAGTGCCGGATGCACTTTCAATGCGTCAGCCGCATCCGGCACGTAACAATTCAGGTTTTTGACCTGAATTGTTACCGGGATCATTCTGTCTGCGGATGGTCAGTCTTAAAGTCCGAAATGACCTTCTTCACCTTATCATAATACCCGCCCTTAAAGAAAAAGCAGGCGTCCGGGTCGATCCCGAGAAGATCCGCCCCGTCATTCTCCGTCACTGCCCTGCCCCGGCACCCCCCGCCGCAGCGGTATTTATATTCGCATTCCGCGCACTCCTTATTATGGGAAAGGTATTGCCCCACGTCCGAGCGGATAAAGGAGATATATCGGGAATCCGTCAATGCTTCCTTAAGGGTCATGTCTTTGACCGAAGGGAAATATTCCTGGGTCTTTGTCGTTTCTGACATCGGAATGCAGGGAAGGATCCGCCCGTCCGGACCTAAGTACATGGTAAACCTTGCCGAACGGCAGACAAACTGCTTATCGTTTGGAGACGCCTCATTCCCCTTTTTACCGGAGATATACGGCTTCCCGTTCTCACACCCGAATAGCCCCGCAAGGATAAGGTTTTTGACAGGCATCCCGTCCTCAAAATACTTCGGGATATAATCAAGGTAGATATCATATTCCTCTTCGCAGCTCAGGAACTTATCGTTTATATTTACCGCCTCGCCCGAAGGATTGAGCCTCCCCACCTTAAGAGAGCCTGCGCCCCACTCCGATAGCTTCTTCACACTGTCACGAAGGGTTGTCGCATTGCCCCGGTGCAGGCAGAGCTCGCTCCCTGTCGGAAAGCCGTGCTCTTTGCAGAGAAGAAACGCCCGCTCCACCGCTTTTTCCGCGCCGGGAACGCCCCTGAGCCAGTCATGCCAGCCCTCAGTCCCGTCAAAGCTCATGTTGAACTCCGGCTTGCAGTTCCTTTTTTCAAGCTCGGTCAAAAGCTCTTCATTGACAAGCGCGCCGTTTGACATGATCGTTACGATCCGGAGGCTCTTTTCCAGCATATAATCGATAAGCGGAAGAAGGTCATCCCTTGTCAGCACCTCGCCTCCTGTGAGCGATACCAGCCTGATCCCGCAGGATGCGATCTCGTCCACTATCCGCCTGCACTCTGCCGTATCCGGCTTAGGAAATACGGCGTGGGGAGCGGACATATAGCAATGCTTACAGCGGTAATTGCAATGCCCTGTCATGGACCAGTGGACCATCTGGATATAGCGGTTATCATATTCTTTATATTCCTGCTCCGGTGAGAGCGAGCCCGGCTCCTTAAGCCCTTCGATCAGGTCATTCTGAATGAAAGCCTTGAGATGCTCCTTCCTCTGCCCTAAGAAAACAGGGCTGTCCTCTTCAAAACGGCCGTTGCAGAAGCGCAGCGTATCATACACATTTCCCGGAAGGAACAAAGTCCCGCCGCTCACGGTGTCCGTAATGCCGTGCTTCATCCCCGTCCATCCCCGGAGAACATATCGCTTTTTTAAGGTTAAATATCCGTCCATCATATAACCCCGTGGAATTCCTATGTCGTTGTGTTTTGCTTCTGCATTCCACCTCTTTTAGTGTTTTTATTGCCATTAAAAAGAGAAACCCACACCAATTACTCTACATGCAGCGGCACCCATATAAATACATTTACCGACAATTGTCTCGTCTACAAGTTCCCCACTGTCAGTATCCACAGTAAAACCTATGACGGAACAAGCATTATAACGCCAGCCTCCTCCTGCCGCAGCAGCCGCTTCATCCTCTGAAAGCTCGTCATCACCGGATGTCTTCGCCAGCTCCTCCGCGTCCTCAAAGCTGAACTCATAGCCCGCTTCCTTTGCGATCGGCGCAAGCACCGCATCAAACACCGCTTTCTCGTCCGTCTTTTCACCGGTGTAGGCCTCCGTTGCCTCCTTTACCTTCTTCTGCAGCTCCTCGTCCCTTTTCAAAAGCTCCATGAATTTCTTAACATTTTCCTGTGCCATTTCGTTTACCCCCTGTCAAAAATATTTATGTTTTCTGCCTCTTATTTGACTCTCTGATATATATACAGTTCAGCCCCTCAAAAAAGGACAGAATATAAAAAAACACTCTCCCGCAAATCAAGGAAAGTGCTTTTCAGTGTTGAAGATTTTTGAACATCAGTTTCAATCATCCTTCTTTGTATCATATATGTTATCACGGTCTGCCAGCCCTTGGCTCCTGTACCGGAACGAACTCTATTTTTAATGCCATTTGGAGCGCCTGCGCAACTCTTTGCAATGTCCTTAACGACGGATTACCGGTTCCCCGCTCCAGCCTGCTGATATCAGCCTGAGATATTCCCGTTACCTCCGCAAGCTCTTTCTGCGTCATTCCTTTTTCCTTTCTGGCATCTATCATAGCCTGCATCACGGTAAATTCCGGTTCCAATGCATCATATTTTTCCTTAAAGACCGGATCCTGAAGCTGCTCTTCAATAAAATCGTTTAATGTAGTCATCTCTACTCCTTTCGGGCATAATAATCAGCCCGGTATGTCTTTGCCAAATCAATTTCCTGCTTAGGCGTCTTCTGTGTCTTTTTCACAAAACCGTTTGTAAGCAACACCACTCTTCCTTCATCATAGAAATACAGCAAGCGTGATATATTTGTTCCAAACTTCGCGCGCAGTTCAAATATTCCGTCTTCCAGTTCTTTTGAATGTGGTTCTCGTAACGCCGGCCCGTTTTTCTGCAACATTTCCAGTGTACGAATCATCTTGGCTCGCATATCATAATCTAAGCTTAGCAGGAACTCTTTTGCAGGTATCTTGCCATCCACCGTTTCATAAAATATCGTGTTATACTCGTTCATCTTATATCTCTCTGTTATTATAATATGTGATTTATCCCATATTGTCAATATAATCTTCAAAAGTAAATATCTGTAGTGAAACAACCGTTACAATTCAGATATCTGGCTGACCAATGAACAACAGCCTTTCCTCAATATGCAGCTGTCAAGGTGCCATCCGAAGCTTTAAAGATTCTAATGAAGCAACCCCTCGGCCTTGGGTTTTTCTTTGAATTTTCCTGCGAAAATTTCCCTCATTTAGTATCTTTATCCCATGTCCGACCGAAACCCACGCCAATTAGTTTGCATGCAGTGGCGCCACCCAGAACAGCATCACAGCCAGCGTCGACAATTGTTTCGTTTGAAGGATTCCCAGTATCGTTATTCATAGTAATACCTATGCCAAAACAAAGATTAAAATTTAGCACTCCTCCTGCCGCGGCAGCCACTTCATCCTCCGAAAGCTCGTCATCCTGCGCTGCCTTCGCCAGCTCCTCCGCGTCCTCGAAGCTGAATTCATAGCCCGCTTCCTTCGCGATTGGCAGGATCACAGCCTCAAACACGGCCTTCTCGTTCGTCTTATCTCCGGTGTAGCTTTCCGTTGCCTCCTTTACCTTCTTCTGTAACTCCTCATCCTTGCTCAAAAGCTCCATAAATTTCTTAACGTTTTCCTGTGACATCTTGTTTTCCTCCTTGTAAATAAAAAATATTTTAAAAAATATTTTCTAACTCATCTGCCGCACCGCAAGATCATAGAAGAATCCCTTTTTCTCCATGAGGGAATCATAATTCCCTTCCTCGATGATCCGCCCGCCGTCCATCACGATGATGTGGTCGCACCGCCTGACCGTGCTTAAGCGGTGCGCGATCACAAGCTTTGTTGCTTTGATCTTTTCAAGCGTCTCCACCACCATATTCTGGGTCACGTTGTCAAGCGCGCTGGTCGCCTCATCAAGGAAGATCAGCTTCGGCTTCCCGACAAGGGCCCTTGCGATCAGTATCCTCTGCGCCTGCCCGCCAGATATGGTTCCTGCTCCCTCAGACACGATGGTATGGATTCCCATTGGCATCGCCGCGATATCGTCCTTGAGGCCGACCTCCTCGATCACCTCATCGACCCGCTCCTTCTTCACCAGAGGGTATGTGATCGTGATATTGTCATAGATGCTTCCCGAGATCAGCCCGCCGTCCTGCAGCACCACGCCGAAGCGCTTTCTGAGCTCCCTCTTGTCCATATCATCAATATCCCTGTTGTCATAGAAGATCTTCCCTGTATCCGGCTTCTCAAAGCCCAGCAGGAGCTTAAGGAGCGTTGACTTCCCGCAGCCCGAAGGTCCCACCACCGCCACGTACTCTCCCGGTCTTACATGGATATTGACATCGTTTAACACATTGCTCTCCCCTTCGCTGTAGGCAAAGGTCACATGCGACACCTCAACCTCGCCGCTTAAATCCCCCGGAAGCCCTGTCTCCTCCGAGCTCTCCGGAAGGGTTTCAAGGATTGGCTTCGCGTGCTCATAGATGGGCTTTACCATGTTCACCATAAGGAAACTCTGCACAAGCGTAAAAACCGCCCCCGAAAAGGATCCGAAGGCCGCTGTAAAGCCTGAGAATTCACCGAGGGACATCGCTATGCTCTTCCGGATCATCATATAATAGAAGATCAGCGAAAATGCAGTTGAGGCCGCGCCCGAAACCGTGCCGACTATGTTCGTGGTGCGCTCCTTCTTCGCATTAATGCTCTGCGAGCGGGTGAAACAGCCAAGGTATTTTAATATCGCCCGGTTTTCGGAGGCCGAAATCCTGATCTTTTCGATCCCTGAAAGCAGTTGGAATATAAGGGAATTCGACAGGATATCCTGCTGTCTCTTTTCCTTCTCAAGCTTTGTCTGCCTTACGCCCAGCCACAGAAGCGCAAGCGCAAGCACAAAAAGCAGGATAAGGGCGACCACCGACATGTCCTTTGAGTATCGGAACATCCGGAAAAGGTACATAAAAGAAAAGAGCAGGGTCAGCGCCGTCTGGGTGATATTGTCCGCAAGCACCTGGTAGATAGTAGCTATGCCCATGACCCGCTCTCCCAGGGAGGCCGCGTCATACTCCCGAAGGAAGCTCTCGGGGAGGTTGAAGAGGCGGTCGATCGCCGCATTCTGCACCGCGTATTCCATCGAATTCATTGAGCGGAACATCGCAAGATTTTTTACGATGCTGAAGGTGATGTTTCCGAGGGAGCAGGAAAGGATCACCGCGCCTACGGCAAAGAGCCCCGCCGTATCCCCCAGGGGGATATAGCGGTCATAGACCTGCTCGTTTAAATACGGCACCAAAAGCCCCACCAGGGTTCCTAAAAGCGCAAGCTGCAAAAGCCTTACGATATCCGATATATAGACCTTCTGCATGCCGAATTTCATGAGGTCGAGCTTCCCGATCTTCTTTGGCGGAAACGGCCGGTAGAACACGTAGCCTTTCACATCGAGCTTTTCCGCAAAGACTGCGGTGAGCTTATGGCTTTCCCCGGTTTCCGTATCATAATACACATAGCGCCTCGGCCCGTTCGGGATGCAGGGCACGGGTGTATTGTTTCCCGAGATAAAAGCAAGCACCGGCCCGCTGTCCTTCTGATACCAGTCTCCCGCAAGCACGACCTCCCTTGCCGTAAAATGGGACACCCTGGATATATCCTGAAGGGTGAAGCGTGCCCCGCAGGCCTCGCGCATCCTGTCAAAGGAAGCGATCTCGATATGCTCCTTCCGGCAGAGGATCGCGGCGGCGTTATACAGAGGGTTCTTGACCGGCACATAATCCCTGCCGCTTTCCCTCCCTTTGCGGAAGATGTTGTAGATCAGGGCCGCCGACTGCTTAAGGGTCGCCTTGTCCTCCTCTTCCGTGGCATAGATATAACCTTCTTCCCGGATGTCCTGAAGGTTATAGCGCTCGATCAGCTCCTCCTCAAAGTCCTCTGCGGAAAACAGTCTTAACCCGATCCTGCCGGCAAAGGACATGATCTGCTCTTTACTCGTCCCTTCCTTAAGAACAGACAGCTCCGCATGGTCAAGGGCCACGTACATGAGGCGCCAGGAGCCGAGAAGCTCCGAATCATGACAAAGGGAGGGAAGCACCTCGCCCTCCTCCGCTTCCCGAAGGAACATGCGGCGTCCGTGGACGAAACCACTTTCGCCCGCTGCTTCCTTTAGCGGCAGGATATAGACAAGGACGTGCCCCTTCTCCACACGGCAGGAAACGCCGGGATTGTCGGTGATATGATATTTTCCGCCGTTTAAAACTATACGTTCCATGTTAGAGTGTTTTAATCAACTTCTGGTAATGTCCGGGGAGCTCACGAAGCTCCTCATGCGTCCCCCTCTGCACGATCTTCCCGCGCTCCATGACGATGATCTCGTCGCAGTCCCTTATCGCGGACAGGCGGTGCGCCACAATGATGCAGGTGCAGCCCCGGCGCTTTATATTGTCGATGATCTGCTTCTCCACGATGGGATCCAGGGCGCTCGTCGCCTCGTCCATGATCAGAATGCTCGGATTGGTAACTAACGCCCTTGCGATCTCAAGCCTCTGCCTCTGACCGCCGGAAAGATTCCTTCCCCCCTCTGAAAGCTCATAGTTATAGGCGCCGGGCTTTCCCGTGATCACATCATGGATGCAGGCGTCCTTGCAGGCCTGTATGATATCCTGCTCCGGTATGAACCGGTTCCACATGGTCAGGTTGTCACGGATCGTTCCCGAAAAAATGGTGATGTTCTGGCTCACCGTGGATACGCTTGCAGCCAGCACCTCCTTCGGGATGCGGTTTACCGGCACCCTGTCAAAAAGGAGCTGTCCGCCCCAGGGCATATAGAGCCCCGAGCAGATCTTGCTCATGGTGGACTTGCCGCAGCCGGAGGCCCCGACAAACGCGATGGAGCTTCCGCAGGGAAGTTCAAAGGAAAAACCGGAGATAAGAGGCTCTTCCAGTCGGCTGTAACCAAAGGAAACGTCCTCAAGGCGGATATTGCCGATAAGCTTCTCCGTCATCGGCTCCTTCTCCCCCTCGTCAAACTTCTTATCCTGTTCATACCGCATGATGTCGTCCACCCGCGACATGTCGGCCTTCGCGGACTGGATCTGCTGTATGAAGCCCGCAAGCGCATTGACAGGCGCAGTAAAGGATGCAAGGAGCTGTGTGAACGCCGTCAGCATTCCGGCGGTCATATCGCCCCGTATGACCATGAAGCCCCCGATAACAAGGACAATGATGCTCGTAAGGTTTACGGATACCTGTGGGATCGCGTTTAACATTTCCTGCCGGAATCCCAGCCTCTGCTCGGACAGGCCGATCTTCGTGTAATACCCCTGCAGCCGCTCGATATATGTGTTCTCCGTTCCGGATGCCTTCAGCGTACTTGTGATCGAAAGCCCCGAAAACAGGGTCCCCATGAACTTCCCGCTGTCGATCTGGCTCTTCATCGTCAGGTCCCCTATGGCGGAGGCGCTCTGCTTCATGATAAGAAGGTTCAGGAGCACAAGCAAACAGCCGATCGCCGCAAGCGGTATGCTGTAAAGGACCATAAGGATCAGGTAGAATGCCGCGACAAAGATATTTAAAAGCGTCTGAGCCAGCTCGCTTGTCAAAAAGATCGAGATATTGTTGTTATTGCCTACTCTCTGGGAAAGGTCGCCCGGGGAGCGCTGGTCGAAGAAATTGATCGGCAGCCGGAACAGGTGGTTCAAAAACCTATTCCCGGAAAGCAGCGTCAGCTTGTTCTGGAGCCTCTGCAGAAGGACACCCCTGTAATAGGTGAATCCTGCCTGATAAACCATCGTGATAAGCATCGCCGCAAGCAGTGCCGTCACCCAGTCCCTGTTCCCCCCGATCAGGATGTCGTCGATGAACACCTGCGAGAACACGGGAATCAGCATCCCGGGGACGACAAGGAACAGCCCCATCACCACAAGCGACAGGATGGCCGGTCCTTCCCCCTTCAGGCGCTCCCTTATGAGGCCTTCCAATCTGTTCTCCTTATGGGACATCGTAAACGCCTCGGTCACGCCGAAGGCCAGCACTACTCCGGTAAAGCAGGCATCCATATCCTCAAAGGTCAGCTTCCTGCGCCCCATTGCGGGGTCGTTGATATAATAATCGTTCCCCTTCACGCCCTCGAAAACCACGAAATGATTGAAGTTCCAGTGGATGACGCAGGGCACGGGGAGCTTTAAAAGGCCCTCCACATCCTTACGGAAGGCATGCACCTCAAGCCCCAGGTTTTTGGCGGCCCGCATGATGTTCCTTGCGTTGCACCCGTCCCGCGACACCCCCGTCTCGATCCTGACCTGCTCAAGGGGCATGAACTTCCCGAAGTACGCCAGCACCATCGCAAGGCTCGCCGCCCCGCATTCGGTGTTCTCCATCTGGAAGATCGTCGGCGTCTTTACATAGCCGCCGGGTTTCCGGTTATACGCCTTCCCGCCATCCATCAGGGCTGCCCCCCTGATCTCTCTTCCACCCTCACCGTCAGCTTCTCCTTAAGGAGCGGGATGAGCATGGTGATCGGAGCTTTTTTCTCCGTAACGATATCGGCGGAGACCGGCGTCCCGGGGGACATCTCCACCTCTGCCCCCTTCCTGCTCGACCAGTCGTAGCCGCTCTTTGTGGACGGGTCGAGCTTTAAGAAGCACATAACCTGCACCACGGGCCCGCTCCCTGAAAAGCTCTGCACCAGGGAATCGTCCCCCAGCTTGTTCCTCATTTCCTCGGCGCTTGTCACATACTCGTCCACATGGGTGACAAAGGCGTTGATATGGCCGTATTCCTGCTTGTTCGCAGTAGACGGGTAGACCTTGACCTCCATCCCGGTCTTTATCTTTTTCCCGCTGTCCACCGGGACATAGAGGATCGCGGCCATGTTGTTCAGGGCGTTGTTTCCGCCGTCTGCCGGGGCTTTTTTCTTCTCCTCTTCAGGCTCGTCCCCGATATAGACACGGATCGTCTCTTTCTCCTCCGCCGGGGTCAGCACGGTTTCCTCCACGATCCGGCAGACCGCCGTCCCCTGGGCTACGGCGTTCCCCTCGGCGATATTGACCCCCATGATATATCCGTCCGAAGAAGACCTTAGCTCCGTTTTCCTAAGCTGCTCGTTAAGCTCGAGCTCCTCCTTGTCCATGCCGCTTAAGATCGCCGATTTCCCCGCGTCAAACTGTGCCTCCATCGCAGCGTATTTGCTCACGACGCTTGCCTCCTCCGACGAGGTCTGCACCGTAAGCTGTGACACGGAATCCTCCACGCTCCTTAAATTGGAAAGGATCGTGTTGTAATCGTTGAGGGCCATGTTATAATCATCCGTCAGCTGGGCGTCGAAGGTCTGCTTGTGGAGCTCCACGCTTTCCTTGCTGATATAGGCAAAGGCGTTGTCGTAATACGCCTTCTGGGCCACGTTCATTTTTGCTTCCCACTGGTAATAGCTCTGCTCTAACTGCCCCCTCTGGCTGTTTAAGGAATCCTTTTCGCTCTGCGCTTTTGAGATTTCATCCTGATACTGGTCGTAGGCCGCCTGGTAGGCCGGGTCGTTTTTATCGAGGGCGTCCCTCTGCTCCTCAAGCCTGTTGATATGGTCCTTCAGGTAATCGATCGTCGCGCCGTTCTGAGCGTTGAAGCTTGCCAGCTGGCTCTTTGCGCTTTCATAATAGCTTTTTGCGGTGTTAAGGTCGGTCTGCGCCTGCTGGAAATTGATTGACTCCAGGGTCGTTGAATCCGTGCTCATGTACCCGTAGTACATGCTCCTTGCCTTCTGCATCCGGCTCTGCGCGGCATCCGCCTTGGCCTGGAGGTCGGCAAGCTGCTTTCGGCGCATGGCGAGCATCTCCTCATTGGCATTTAAAGTGGACTTAAGCGTCAGGAGCTCCGACTTGATATCAAGCAGGCTCTTGTTGTCTGCGTTTGCGATATCCCCGGTCGAATCGATCGTAACATTTTCCACCTCTCTCCGCCGTTTTTCCAATAATGACAGCTTTTCCGCCAGCTCCGTGGCGGAAAGCCTTGCGATCAGGTCGCCCTTCTTTACGGTCTCCCCGTCCTTTATGCATACCTCCTCGACGATCCCGCCGTTCTCCGCATAGACCACATGGATGCCGTCGTCCGTCATATAGATCCCGTTTGCGCTGACATTCACCGGGATCCTCCCGAAGATGGACCAGATGAGGGCAGTCAGAAGGATCACCCCTGCCCCGAGCATGGCGAGCCAGAAGCTCGGCGGCGTGATCACGATGACCTCGTCCAGCTGGTCCGGCGAGGATATCTTATCTAAGGCTGTTTTTCTGAAAATATTGCTCATTTTACTTTGTTCCCGACAGCCCTCCCCAATGTCCTGGCGCTTGCTTTGTTAGCGATGGCCGCAGCAATCCTGGCCCATAACAGTGTAAACAGGGCGCACAGACACACGCAGGTCAGATCCGGCAGCCCGCCGATCACCATGTGACAGATCCCGCCGATCAATGCCGTAAAGGTCATGATAAAAATCCCCGCACTGCGGGCACTGGATTTCATCATCGCTGAAGATAACATTTGCTGTGCCACAACCGCTGTATGACGATTAATCAGCGTATTTATCGCACCGTTATGGTCATTATTCGCTTTGGTGAAATATGAGGCCATCATCACCTCTAGCCTGTCTTGTAATCCCTAAGGATGACGTCCTTCAAATATTCCAGCTCCTCCATCGCGTCAAGCCCGCCCTCCGGTGTATACGCCAGCCCGACGGAGTACCTTGTGACCACCGCCAGCATGATATGGATCGTCTTGCTGAACATTTTCTCCTCCGACTCGTCAGTCCGGATGGTATGATCTTGCTCCGCCTTCAGATACACCGTATTATGGAAATGCTCTCTCATCCTGCCGATCATCTCCTGATAGGGCTTAAGCGTTTCCGCATCGATCTGTTCCGACCGTATATATACATTGAAGAACTGGTTGAAGCACAGGAAATCGCTGTGGTTCCTGAAAAGCTCCAGGAAGAAATCAAGATAAAGCTCGAAATGCACTGCGGCGCTCTTACCTTGGTCAACCCCCCTTTTTCCCCAGCTGTCCCAGATTTCCTTCGCAAACTGATCCCATTTCCAGGAGGATACCGCAACAACGAACGCCTGCTTTGTACTGTAGTATCGGTATAAGGTCGCTATCCCGCATCCGATGCCGTCTGCTACCTCCTGCATGAGCACGGAATCAATGCTCCTTTGCGACATAAGCTCAAATCCTTTATCCAGTATTTCCCTTCGCCTAATCTCTAATTGTTTCGGGTCATTGGCTCTGTTCCACATTTCAGATCCGCCTTTCATATTCTCATTGCGGCGGCGTTCATATGTCATTCGCAAACGATATGAGATGACGCCTTAACCCGCAACAATTCCAAATATTGTAAAAGCCTGTATCTTTTGTTCCTCTTAATAAGAAACTTATCATGAGCCGCATGCTTTGTCAACCCCTTCTAAAATAACGTCTGGCGCTCTATCGCTGTTTTTCTCCATCAAAAAACCCCTGCTCCGGCATTTTCGCCAAAGCAGGGGCTCTTTATTACAGTTTTTCCCAGCATGATCCAACCGACATTACTCTTATTCACGCTAAAAGAGAGATAATCCCCAGTTCATACTGCGCTTTTTCATTGCCGCCCTACCCAAGTACCTCAAAACCTCCTTCAAATCCCATAAGGGCCGACTGAGTCAGGTATTTGACAGCGTTTTCATAGGACTGCTTCAGGCCATGCCCGTCGCAGGAAAGGATGCCAAGGTTGTAAAATCCTGGATTCATACCCTGTTCAGCGCTTTTCCTGTAATACTCTGCCACCTTATCCTAATTTTTGTAAGCTATGTCAGGAAAGTCCTTGAGAAAATCATAAAAAAAGGAGCCCTTCCGCTATGGAAAAGGCTCCTAATTATCTGTTTTGTATGCTATACTGCCGTTATTTTCATAGTGATACACTGCTCATTGAATGTTTCGCATTTATGGTTACGCACCTGCCGCAGTGCCAGCTTATATGTCAGTCGGTATTATTCTCAGGGACCTTAAACCCGCATAGCGCCATTTGATCCAGAAACTTTTTCTGGCTGACACGCATTTTTTCCGCTGCCTTTTCAACAGAAATATCTCCGTCCTGGACAAGCTTATAGAGCATTTCATTTCCACCTTCGATTTTGCCCTTGGCCTTTGCCTCTTCAGCAATTCTATCATATGCGAGCGTCAATACCTGTCCTCCCATGATCTCACCAATTCCTTCCCTCGCCTTCGGCTGCTCCGCAAGCACCTCGTCGGCGATATCAATTACCAGATCCAGCAGGACACTGACATATCCCGCTGTCTGATCTTCTTCCATCACTTTGATCAATCGATCTGCAATCTCCCTGTAATCTTCAAGAAGTTTCTCACGATCCTTATCAGATTCCTCTACGATATCTTTCTTTTTCTCATATTTTAGCAGATAGTACGGGATAAGGGCATACAGCTCCTTTTCAAAGATATCATCGAGCGTATAGGACAGCGTCGGGATCGCTTTTGCCTTATACATGACCTTCGCGCCGTCCGGAAACTCAATCTCCACATTAAGAGTCTTGTTTCTAAGCCACTTTCTCCGGATATAGAAAACACAGAACTCCGGGAATTTCATCCGGTAAACGCCATCTTTCCGCTCTGCGTTTCCGAGCGCAATATGGAAGTCGTACTCTATCATTCGTATCTGCATACCTGAATCGCTGTACGCCTGTATCTCCACATGAAATCAGGGCTGCCTCAGATGGGTCTATATATCATCATCCTCTGTATCCTCCGCATCAATAATCAAATCTTTTGCCAGGTTTTCTACATAAAATTCGTCTGTGATCTCCCTGACAAATCGCTCAGGAGAGGCGAATTTCGCCCCATCGCTTACACGTGTCATCTGAATTGCCCTTTTCTTTGCCCTTGTATTGAATCCGGTCACTGCATATCTCTGCCCATCGGCTCCTATAAAAATGCGTTTAAACATTCCTTCCCGGAAACCCAAATGCTCATATTTCCATACATTGGCGTCAAAATCATTCCTGGCTATAGTTTCCGGGTCGCGGCTGTTCTTTACCTCCATTTTTGTCGAAAACATGTCAGGATTATAGGTGATTGAGCCTATTTTTACGGTAATATCATATTTCTCCTCTAGAGGAGCCATCGCAGCCTTAAAGTCTTTCCTGAATTCTGTTAAAGATTCCCGGGTTACCTTCATGCTCCATATCCTCCGGTGCCTCGCAAGCCTTTTAGCTTGAATGTGATATTCATCTGTATTTTTACTGATATCCTTGATACTTGAGTCAGTATATCATAAAGGCGGGCTCATCATTCATATCACATATTATTATACTACATCGTCAACCCTCCTGACTACTTTTTTGACTACACTTTTGACTACACTTTCCATTGAAATCGAGGTAAAAAGACAATATCAGACAAGACCTGATAAAAGATATGATTGTGTCAGAAACATTGTAATTATGCTGTTTTCCGTTGCTATGACAACGCCTGTTAAAGACTGTTAATATCTATTGCTTGTGTACTATGTTTTCACATCAGCTCATACTGCATCATCTCATATTTCAGCTTACTGCCAACCATTATTTCCGGTGGCAGCAGCGCTCTGGCAACAAGCTTCAAATCCTCGACATCCTTGTCCGTCCTCTTCAGATTCGCATAGTCTCCATCTATACTTTCAACCTCGTAATACCAAGTTTCCATCCCAATCTCCTTAATTTACGAACAATTCTTTTTAATCTCCGGAGCAGGCGCACTCCATGCCCCTATGGATTTCCTCGTCTGGACATATATATCTTCAATCTCTTCCTTTGAGAACTTCGGGAACGAAGCACATAATCCCTCCAAATCAATGCCGCATCTGGCCATCCCCTCTACAGCTCTTTTATCCTGGTCATTCATACCAGCACTTCCTCCGTTTACTCTTTCTTCTCACACTACCGCTTATTCTATCAGATTCCAGCAAGATATTCCACTTCTGCAAACTAAAACGAGGAATCGACTATAACACCGGTCCCTCTACTTTCCTTGTTTGTTCTGGCATCCATCAGACTTTCCACCATCTGTATCAAAAGTCACTCATGAACATCTTTCTGCTTAAAGACAGTTTATGCTATAATCGGATGGAAATATAAGGTCATTTCAGCGAATGAGACCATTATAATACTGTTCCAATGCCTTCTCAACTATACCCTCCACGTCCTTCATGGGTACATTTCCAAAGAACCTGCCATATATCTGTCCCGGAAGCCGGATACTCACCGGATCCTCCGAAGTCTCAACAGGCTTATCCACCCCCAATATCGACTCTATAACACCCTCGGAAATGGCTCCTGAAACCTCTCTTAACCGCTTGGCATCTCTCGCCCCTATACACATTCCATTTCGCCACAAAACCTTCTCCACAAGCGATTGCTCCGCTTCTGAAAGATAAGACAGTTCAACACCGGCAATGATAGTCAATCTCCCATCATCCAGCATATCCTTAAATATCGGTATCAATTTACTAAAGCGAAGATATCTGTTGATATTCCGAACCGCCATTCCGTATTCATGTCCGATCTGTATCTGGCTCTTCCCTTTTTCACTAGAAAGAATCTTAATCCGTTCCGATAGGGGCATTTCTCCAAAACACCTCTGCATACCGGTCACCCTTTTCCATAAGCAGTTTCTTTTCTGCCACATTCAGTTGTCGGGAGATCTGAGGAGATTCGGACAGACTATGTCCATAGAAAAATAAATCACCTCACATCTCCCCCGAGCTTCAATGCCTTGGGCTGGCATTTTTGCTCACCGTGGGTTACAATGTAGGTGAAGAATTGAACGGGCCCGCGCTTTTCAACACCATATAAAAGGACTAAGTTTAGGCGGCTTCTCCATTTCTCAAAGCCAACTGACTTAGTCCTATTATACGGTTATCACCGTTTATGATAATATTGCCGTTAGACGATGGGCAGATAGCCGGGTTCTCGTAAGTGGGATTATTTACGGTGACGGCTACACTGCCACCATTTATAATGATGTTACGATCTCCATTACCAAAATTAATCCCCAGACCCTGCTGGTTGCCCGTTGCACAGACGGTACCGGCGTTTATGGTAATACCATAGCTTCCGGAGATGGCATTAGTATTCTTGCCATTGATGTCGAGCTTTCCGCCGTTCATGGTGAAAGAACCGGCGTAGATTCCGCTACTGCCACTATCAGTAGCTGTATTTTTGACCATAACTTTACCGCCGTTTATGGTGAGACTGCCATAGGTCAAAGAGATGCCGCCGGGATCGCAGCTACTGCTATAAACATTCAGTGCACCGGCATTTGTATCGTCAAGGCTTTGAGCATAAACAGTAAGGTTTTTGCCGTTGCCTTTGGCGGTACCGGAGCCACTGATCCCTGTACCGGAGATCGGGCTGCTTTCCGTACCCACATTCATGGTCGCGCCGTCTTCGAGGATGAGGTGAACATTGCCTTTTAAGGTAAGGGTGCCGGTTTAATTGACAGTAGCGTTATTCGCCAGTTTCGGCAAAACATACCAGCCCTCCGCGAGCTCGGTCGCACTGCCACCGTTAAGAACAGTGTATTTCGTGCAGGACTGCTGAACACCTTTATCATCGATGTAGGTGACAGGTATCTGATCATCTGCCTGTACAATGCTCACAAATCCGTCCATCGGCACCGCCCCCATGACAAGCGCCAATGCCAAAGCAAATGAAATGATGCCCTTCCATAAAGGTTTCCGTAATTTTTCCATGATTGTCCTCTCTTCTTATATGTCTTCTATGATCAGTGTCTTATCAGAAGATTTCTCCGCGTGCTGCCTGCCTTCGTAATCCCTGAAGGCTCCGGCCGATCCTCACACTATTCTGATTGAGAAATTAGCAAACCCCCATCTGAGATGGGGGTTTGCTAATTTCTCAATCACACCCGCATGGTCAGCACGTTCAGACCGAGCAGGTTCTGATAGTCCACGCTTTTTGCGATCCGAATCACCATGCGCAGGCCGATATTGCGCATCATGTCCTGCGTGTCGAGGAGCTCGGCGCGCTCCTGCGGGTTGAAGGGCTCGCAGTCATCCTTGACGCGCAGGATGACATCCTCGCCCTTGTGGACGACGCGCACATCCACCGCGTGGGGCTTGTTGTCCGCATGGAAGCCGTGCTTGACGATGTTCGCCGCCATCTCCTCCAGACACAGTGCGGAGTAATACGCGCGCTTACGTTCAATGCCGCGCCCGGAGCAGAACGCGAGGACCCGTTCGGAGGTGGCGGTCACCTCGTCCATGCTGTGAATCGTGATGTCCAGCCGCTGCTCCTCGGCGGCACCGAAATCAGGGGGAAGGGTGATCCATTCTTCCAGCGTTTTCGGAAGGCGTTTCCAGTAAATCACGGCATAAGCCGCCGCGAACAGCGCTGTGACCGCATAACCTGTGAGCATGGTAATCCACAGACCGTCAAGCCCCATCCGGGGAACCAGCACGATCGCCAGCGGCCCCATGACGGCGATGCCCTCCATCAGGGAAAACATGTTGACCGCCTTGATCCTGCCCAGCGCCTGATAGTAGGAGGAAAAGATAGACGCAAGTATCTGTAAAAGAAGGAAAAGACTTCCCCAGCGGATTCCGCTGAGCGTCATCGCGTACACCGCCGACGTATGATCGGAATAGTAAAGGCCGGTGAAAAAACCTGCCAGCAGAAACTCCAGCGCGGCGGTAAGCAGTACAATGGCATAGCCTTTCGTGAGGATTGTCCGCATCAGCAATGTCAGGGAACGCCGATCCTCCTCGCCATAGCTGACGCTTGCCAGGATCCTTCCGGTCGTCGAGATGCCGGAGACCATCGCAGAGAACAATATGTATACCATGTTGAAGGTGGCCAGCGCGGCGACCGCCTCCAGCGTCGCATGCGCGGCAAGCATGCGGTTGAAGATCGTGCTTCTCAGCGCGGTCAGGAAGATAAGCAGGGCGCTGGGAAAGCCGATGCGGACCATGCTAGCAATCTCGCTCCAGTCAATGGCCCGGATAGAGTATTTCAGCGTCGCCATCGGCTTCAGGAAAAAGCTGCCCACGACGGCAAGATACGCCCAGTTGCTCAGAGATGTTGCAATTCCAAGCCCCATGGCGCCCATGCCCAGCACGGCGGCAAAGAGAAGGTCAAACCCGGCGTTTACGACAAGCATGAGCCCGGTGGCGATGTAATTGCGCATGCTTTGGCGTTCGAGCTGCAGAAACGACGCGAGCTGCTGTCCCAGCAGCAGTGGAATCACACCGATGCCTCTGCCGATGATATAGTTTGAAACATCCGCCATGTTTTCCTGCGTCGCCCCGAGGAGCCCCGCAAGGGTCCGGGGGATCAGAAAGCTCGCGAGGGTCACAGTCGCTGTAAATGCCAGCGCGATCGTCAGATTCAGCGAGAATACGCCCCGCGTTTTCTCCATGCGTCCCTCGCCCATGTATCTGCCGCACAACACCTGAGAGCTTGCCATCAGGATCATGCTGACCGCCATACACGCCATCTGCAGCGGTGTGTAGATTCCGATGGCGCTCATTGCTTTCGCCCCTACAAAGTTGCTGCCGACCAGACCGT
>DFEA01000113.1 GCA_002368575.1 Lachnospiraceae bacterium UBA3814
TCTGGGCTATCGGAACAGGAAAGACAGCTACTACGGAGCAGGCCGAGGAGGTATGCAAGGGGATAAGAGAGTGCATAGCTGAGGTTTATGATCAGGCTACTGCCGATGCGGTACGCATACAGTACGGCGGATCAGTAAACGCGGGAAATGCAGCTGAGCTCTTTGCCCAGAACGATATAGACGGCGGTCTTGTAGGCGGAGCTTCCTTAAAGGCTGATTTCGGGAAGATCGTTAATTACTGATTAAACGTTTTGCACGGACATTCCGGCAGATGTGACGGTTCGCTGTTTTGAAGCAGGTATTTCTGCACAAAAACAGAAGCCGGTTTGTACATATTAAAGTATTTTATAAAGAGACTTATTGTCCGAAACGACAATAGGTCTCTTTAAAATATGGGCTTTTTTGTTATACGCATTTGTTTACAAAACTTTACAAAATGTTATAATGTATCTTATGAGCACCGGTTTTCCACGGTGCCATAAGATAACGAACAAATCGCATCTTTTCAGCGATTTGCGAGTCTATTGCGGTGGTTATCATAACATATCTTATGAGCACCGGTTTTCCACGGTGCCATAAGATAACAGGCAAACAGAGGAAGACAGGGAATAGGAATGGGCGGAGATCTCAGTAAATCTCAGATCATTGTTCTGGTCATAGCATGCTGCAGTATTTTCTTATCAGGTTTCATGCTGTTTAAGACTGCAAGGGAGTATAAGCTGGCAGAAAACGAGTATGAGGCCCTGGATAAGTATGCCGTAAAGACCGGTTCGGCAAAGCTTTCAAATGTACGTCTCGGACCGATGACGATAGAGGAAGAGGTCAAGGATGAGCTGGCAAGAAATTATAACAGGGCTGACTTTCCTGATCTTGAGATCGATTTCGACGGGCTTTCACAGGTGAACGATCAGGTAGTGGCCTGGCTCTATGTAGGGTCGGTCGGCATCAGCTACCCCGTCGTGCAGGATCCTGCGGAGGGGGAGAACGAATATTACCTGCATCATACCTTTGAAAAAGAGGAGAACAGCTCGGGCTGTATATTTATGGACTGGGAGGTAAAGCCGGATCTTTCCTCCTGGAATACATTTATTTACGGCCATAATATGAAAAACGGCACCATGTTCGGTTCCCTTAAGCGTCTGCTCAGAGAGGACGGTCTTTATGAAACGGATCCCTATATCTATGTTTTTTTGCGGAACGGGATCTACAGGTATAAGATATTCTCCTATTACCTTGATTCAACGGATTCAAAGATGTACTGGACCTGTGATACCTTTAAGGAATATCGTCAGTATGTGAGGACAGCCCTGGAAAAGAGCGAACACGACTGCGGGGTAGAGGCTACCGAGGACGATAACATGCTTACTCTTGTTACCTGCTCCGGAACCGGCTCCAATAAAAAGAGGGAATTTGTCCACGGTATATTTATAGACCGGTATCTTTACGACTGAGGTTAGGTCTGGTTCGGTCAACTGTAAGAGACTGACAGGGGACAGCTTGATCATTGTCCCTGTCTGCGCGGTTTCCGATGGAAATTGTGCGATATAATATTAAAGAGGGAGGCATAAGTATGAAATTGAAGAAGTTAAGCACACTGCTTATGGCTGTTTTTTCGGCGGCACTCATAGCCATGCCGCTTTCGGCAAGGGCGGCAGAGGCCGGCGCTGAAACGGCAGAGCTTATAGCAGCGGATGAGCCCGGCGAGGATATGACGGCCTTTGAGGACGGGTATTCGGCAGGGATGACCGCGGTCGTTCAGAAGGACAACACCATTAAGGTCTCATGGTCGGGAAAGGCAACTGAGAATGCACAGTCCTATAAACTGTATCAGAGGCTGAGGGATGACAGCGGATGGCATGAGGTATATTCCGGTACGGACACCTCATATATCGACAAGGATTTCAGCAACACAATTGATAAGGCGACCTATCTTAACGTATATCTGCTTGAAAAGTATTCCGGTGCAGGCACACTCACCGCAAGCTATCTTACACCTGCATCGCCTATGCTGTTTTATATTGAGGCAAAGGGAGAGCAGCTTTTGGAATACGGCTTTTCAGGAATGCTTGATGTTGCTTCTGTGACCTATGAGCTGCGTGCTGCGGAAACGGAGACAGGTGTCAGCGCGGCTTCTCCAAGGAGCGTAAGTTCTACGGCACTGCTGATCAGAGACCGTTATGATGTGGGCGGAGGCGTTACAATAGGGATGGTTCAGGCTTCCAATAATCTGCTCACACTTACCTCCGGGAAAACCTATTACGGAGGGGTCTCGGCCGTGTATACAAAGGGCGGCAAGAGCTTTGCCTCCAAGCCCTCGAATGTCTGCAATGACACCTATAACGTTGTTGAATCAAATAAATGTACCGTTTTTGATATTACCGGTCTGAGATATCAGAAGGGCAATACTGCCGCCAATATTGCAAGGCTTAACCGTCATGTACAGTATGATCTTGATCAATACCAGCAGACGGATTATGTTCATTCGGTTTACAATGGTCCATGCAATGGCTGCGGATATATCCTGTTTGCCCTTCCAAAGGGAACCGGGACTAATGTAGCTTCCTTTGAGATATTAAAGGGGGTAACGGGTGAAGACGGGCAGGTCATCGCCAGGATAAGCAAGAACAAAACCAGGAAGGTTTTCAGCATTAATTCTCCGGCCGATTATTCAGATAAAGAATGCTATGCTATATACTTTAACAAATTGGATAAAAAGAAGGGCTACTATTATAACATCCGGCCTGTCGGTTATGACGGAGTTGAAGGATTGACTGATGTCGGATTCTTTTATGAGCCCAGGCCGGACAGGGTCGTTGATGTGACCACCAAAACACTCAGTGCCTCCAAGGTCGGCATTTCCTGGAAGCATGACGACTGTGTCAAAAAGTATGAGATATACCGGTCGTTAAAGCACACCTCGGAATTTGCCGAGAGTGATAATATTTATGATCTGAACAAGTATTATATAAGGCTCGCTGCTGTATCGGCGTCTTCCGGTATAGTAAACGGATATCACAGCTACAATGACACCAAGGTACCGGATGCCGACGGGGCATATTATTATGTGATAAAGCCTATAATCACTCAGGCTATTGCTTCCCAGGAATTTTATGATATCCTATACTGCTCTGCCCCTGTAGCAGGGCAGGCCTCTGTGTCGAAGGCAAAGGTCAAGGCGCTTAACGTATCAAGCTCCAAGCTTGGACATATCACATTAAGCTGGAAGGGCCTTAAGAATGTATACTCCTATAATATAGTCAGGTACAGGGGCAGTTCAGAGGACGATTATTTTACATATGATATAAAGGGCGGACAGAAGAAGGTCCAGACCTATACTGACGTCGTAGAGCTTGGAAAGACCTATTACTATACCATCCGGCCTGCCTCGGATTCGGAGGAGGGCAAGCGCACGAAGAGTGCGACGATCACCTCCAATCCTTCCAAGATAAGCAACCTTAAGGCGGAAAGACGGTCATCCGGACGCGGCGCCTATGTGACCTGGACCGGAAATGAAGGCGATAAGAGCGCAGCCTCAGAGCTCAGATACAAATATCTGTACCAGATCCAGATAGACGACGGTGATTGGAAGGAGGTAAGCTCCTCATACTATAATGATGAAAGTGACCTGAAGACCGGGACTGAGAGGACCTACCGCGTAAGAGCCATATGCAAAAAAGGAGGAAAGGTTCAGGCCTATTCCGATGCCATTTCGGTGAAGTTTAAAACGACCGGAGAGATCACCCTTAAGGATACGAACGGTAACACCATAAGCTCCATCTCTGTTCAGGTAGGCAGAAGAGTAGAGGTAAGAGCCTACAGCGCAAGCAACGCCAACATGACGGTGAATGCGGTCGGCGGAGGCGGCGCCATCGAATACGCGTCGCAGATGACCGGAAGCGGTTCGGACAGATATCTGAATATAAGGATCGGAGGACTGACTGCGGGCCGTAATCAGGAGCTTGAGGTCACCAGCAGTGACGGTGCATCACTCAAATTTACGGTTTATGTGACCAACTGATCGATATTTATCGTTCCGGACGGTGGCTGTTTCGGTCATGGTCCGGGGCGGTACAGGTGGAAAAAATTATTCTTGAAATAGGACCGGAAATGTGCTAATATAAACAAGCTTGTGAATTTGAGCGTGTATTATTATATTGGATGATTCCGGAGGAATTTATAAATGGGTGTTTTAAGAGTTATACTTACATTGTTGTTTATTATAATATGCATAGTACTGTCTGCGATAGTTCTGATGCAGGAGGGTAAATCCGCAGGGCTGGGTGCTATTTCGGGAATGGCCGAGACCTACTGGGGGAAGAACAAGGGCCGTTCAATGGAGGGCATGCTTGTCAAATATACCAAATGGCTTGCCGTAGCCTTTATGGTAATAGCGGTCATACTCAATCTGAAGAATTTCTGATCTCCACGGGCACTCTTGAGTTTCTCTTAAGAGTGCCCTTTTTAGAAGACTGACTGTTATGACAAAGAGCTTTGAAGCCAGAAAAAAATTAATACTGAAGCTTCTTTCGGAAAAATCCTACACTCCCATGAAGGAAAAGGAGCTGGCGATATTTCTTCAGGTAAGGAAGGAGGAACGGGAGGAGCTTAAGGAGGTTCTTCAGACTCTTTTGTCGGAGGGCTCGGCCGTGATCACAAAGAGAGGCCGCTACAAGCTTCCGGAGACCACCCGCTTTACCGGAGTATACAGAGCTTCCCGGCAGGGCTACGGCTTCATAGAGGTCGAGGGTGAGAATGAGGACTTTCATGTTGAAGAGGGGGCTTCGCTTAATGCCTTTGACGGTGATACAGTAGAGGCCGAATTCGATGGGACAGTAAACGGGAAGCTAAGGGAGGCCGTTGTTACGGCGGTGCTCCACAGGGCTCACGAGACTGTGGTAGGGACCTTTGAGAAATCCGCCAACCGTTATGGCTTTGTCATTCCGGATAATAAACGGCTTGGCCGGGACATTTTCATACCCCTTGAGCGGTCGATGGACGCAGGGGACGGGCAGAAGGTCGTGTGTGAGATCCTGGATTTCGGCTCTGAAAGACGCTCACCTGACGGAAGGATAAGTGAGATACTCGGCTACCCTGACGAGCCCGGGATCGATGTGCTTTCAGTGATCAGGGTTTACGGGCTTCCGGATGAATTTCCCGAAAAGGTTATAAACCAGGCTGAGAAGGTCGCTGAGACCGTATCACCCGCCGACATGGAGGGAAGAAGGGATCTCAGGGATAAGCTTATGGTCACCATAGACAGTGAGGACGCGAAGGATCTCGATGATGCCGTAAGTCTTGAAAAGGATGGGGAGACATATATCCTTGGTGTTCATATCTCGGACGTGGCAAATTATGTTCAGGAGAGGTCGGCCCTTGACAAAGAGGCATTAAAGCGGGGAACCAGTGTTTACCTTGCGGACAGGGTCATTCCGATGCTTCCGGAACGTCTTTCAAACGGGATATGCTCTTTGAATGAAAAAACGGACCGGCTGACCTTAAGCTGTATAATGAGGATCGATAAAAACGGCGAGATAACAGATCATGAGATCATAGAAAGCGTTATTAGGACCGACCGCAGAATGACATATACCGCGGTAAACGAGATCCTCTCAAACAGGGATCAGTGGGAGCGGTACAAAAGCGGCCTGGAAACCGATCCGGCTCTTTCCCGGCTGTTTGACGAATACAGGGAGCTCATTCCAATGTTCTTTGAAATGGGCGAGCTTGCCGTGATACTGAGAGAACGGAGAAAGAAGAGAGGCTCTGTCGATTTTGATATTCCGGAGTGTAAGCTGGAGCTTGATGAGGATGGATATCCGGTTAACATAACTCCATATGACAGAAACGCTGCGACAAAGCTTATAGAGGATTTCATGCTGGCCGCTAATGAAACCGTGGCAGAGCATTATTTCTGGCTGAAATATCCGTTTGTATACAGGACTCACGACGATCCTGATCCCGATAAGATGAAGAAGCTTGCCGCGTTTATCAACGGCTTTGGATACAGCCTCCGGATAAAGGGCGATGAGATACACCCCAAGGAGCTTCAGAAGCTGCTTGTCAAATGCGAGGATACTCCGGAGGAAGGGATCATAAGCAGGCTTGCTCTCCGCTCAATGCAGAGGGCAAAATACGATACCGCATGCACCGGTCATTTCGGTCTTGCCTGCCGGTATTACTGCCATTTTACCTCGCCTATACGAAGATACCCCGATCTGCAGATCCATCGTATCATAAAGGACGATATCAGGAAGCGTCTCACGGAGGACAGGCTGACTCACTATGAAGAGCTGCTGCCTTCGGTCTGCTTACAGTCCAGTGCCAGGGAGAGGGCCGCAGACGAGGCTGAGCGTGAGGTTGATAAGCTTAAGAAGGCCGAATATATGCGCTCCAAAGCCGGTGAGGTGTATGAGGGAGTGATAAGCGGATTAAACTCCTACGGAATGTATGTGGAGCTTCCGAATACGGTTGAAGGCTTTGTGCATGTTAACCGGATGGACGATTATTATTCCTATAACGAGGAAAGCTATGAGCTTGTCGGCGACAGAACAGGAAAGACCTATGTGCTGGGGCAGAGGATCAGGGTCAGGGTCGACAGGGTCGATATGGAAAGAAGGATCATTGATTTTGCGCCGGCATGATAAACAGCAGCTTAAGCGAAGGATCAGCGGGAAAACAGGCGTACAAGAGGATATGATATGGCAAAGCAGAGCGGAATAAAGCTTATCGCCAATAATAAAAAGGCGTATCATGAATATTTTATAGAGGATAAATATGAGTGCGGGATAGAGCTTTACGGTACTGAGATAAAATCCTTAAGGATGGGGAAATGCAGCATCAAGGAGGCCTATGTCAAGATCGACAGGGGTGAGTGCTTCGTTATCGGGATGAACATCAGTCCATATGAGAAGGGTAATATCTTTAACCGTGATCCGGTAAGGACCAGAAAGCTGCTCCTTCACAAATACGAGATCAATAAGCTGGCCGGAAAGCTTAATGAGCAGGGCTATACCCTTATGCCTCTTCAGGTATATTTTAAGGACAGCCGCGCAAAGCTTGAGATAGGCCTGGCAAAGGGTAAAAAGCTGTATGACAAGAGGCAGGAAATAGCCAAAAAGGATATGAGAAGAGCGCTTGAAAGAGATTTCAAGGTAAAGAACCTGTAGCCGAAAGATTATTTATTATGTACAAGGGTCCGGATATATACTATAATTAATACCGGAGGGTTAAAGGAGGGCAGCGGGAAGAATGAACAGCCTGAAAAAGATCCTTGTTCTGTCGCTTATGCTTGTGGCTTCAGTATTTTTTGCGCAGAGAGCCGGGGCAGCGGAACGGGATGAAAGCACTGGAGCTGCCGAAACGGTGACACTTGAGGAGCTTGAGCTTAATGCTGAGGTGTCCATGGACATGCTTGTAGTGGGCTCCGACGGTAAGGAATATGAGAATGTCGATTACCTTTCCGTTGAGGAGGTCAACCTGTTCTCCTCTTCGCAAAGGACAAATTACGAACAGCTCTGCGACAAGGCCGCTGAGCTGACAAACAGTGAGACCGGCTACACCGCCATAGAGCTGGTGACTGGTAATGAGGGCAGGCCGGAGCTTCGGTATTATCTTCCTGTAAAGCAGATAATACTTATGGCTGAGGATAACGGGACAGAGCCGGATGTCTATCCGTCCGGGGAAGTGATGGAGCAGGCGGCATTGTATGAAGCATCAGCTGCTTTTGACCGCGGAGCCTTTTACCGGGATCAGCTGAGCAGTACTGAGCAGGAGCTGTTTGATAGATGCGTGGCTGCGGCAGCGAAGAATAAAAATGTATTTTATGCTGATGGATCGGGCTTTGGAGACGATGATTTCTTCAGGATCTTTTCAACAGGATATCTTGCTTACCCGGAGCTTTTTGAATGGGTCAACTGGTCGGGAAAAGGGTTTACGTCTCTTTCGCTGGATGATTTCGGATCGGAGTACTATGGGTTTAAGGCTGCCAAATCAAAATATTTCAGTGCAAACACCGAGGAAAAAGCCAGAAAGAAGATAAATAATCTGGTGGCTGCTGCCAGGAGATATGCAGAGGCAGCCAGTCCCGAGGATGTAGAATACGGGATCGCAGAATATCTCGACAAGTGGATATGTAAGAAAAACTATTATAATAATAAGGGAACTAAGAACGCATATGCCAAAAAGGCGGTGATGTATTACTGCCACAGCAGCTACGGATGCCTTCTTAAGGGCTATGGGGTCTGTGAGAGCTATGCAAGGGCCATGTCAAGGCTGTTGGATGCGGCAGGGATAGCTAATTTCTTTTTATGCGGGGAAGCAGGAGAGGCATTCGGAGAAACCGGAGGGCATGCGTGGAACTATGTACGGCTTGGTGACTCCTGGTACCTGTTGGATACGACCTGGGATGATGCAGGAAAGAAATCTGACCGTTCCTATTTTCTCATCGGGAGCTCGGATGAGGATATGCAGGGAACAGTACACGATGCTACCGGAGAGATATTCTATTATATCTATCCTTCGGTCACTTATCCCCAGCTTTCGAAGTACAGCTATAAGGAGAGCGACTGGCCGGTGCTTTTTGAGCCGGCTGCATGATTTTGAAAAGTGTTATTATTTATATTCACACAAAACATCTAAAGATGTTTTGGTGCCTCTGAGTTTTGCAAAGCAAAACTCAGAGCGGGCTTGTAAAGGTTTCGACGGGGGTTTAGCAGTCAGGATAGCCATCTGTGGCCCCGAACCACATTAAAAGCGGGAAAACTTAAATATAAACGCAGAACCTAAGTTAGCGTTAGCAGCGTAATTAACGCTGCTGTCGGCTCCGGATAGCCTACTGTTCGGTCCACCGGCATCAAAAAGGTAGGGAACCCTGCTTTCAAAGCTTTGAGGGAGCAGGAGAAATATGAAGCTACTAAAATGCGGAGACTGTCATTTGCCGCCGCATGGAGGGAATGTCAAAGAAATGACTGTGATGGAAGAAGTCCTGATGAAAGAGCTTTCGGACGCGGGTTCGATTCCCGCCAGGTCCACTCATAGGTTTACATAATATTGGCGTACGAACCCG
>DFEA01000049.1 GCA_002368575.1 Lachnospiraceae bacterium UBA3814
CTCATAACCGGTCGGTCCGGGGTTCAAGTCCCTGAAGATCCACTCTTTTTTAAGAAAGACCACTTATGATCATAATAGGACTTGAGTGGTAACATGGTAATAATATTTTGTAATGTAAAATCTCCGTTATCCATGAGGAAATGGAGATTTTTCTTCGTGTAAATGAGCCGTAATCATACCAGCCTTTGACTCTGATCGCTATGAGAACATATAGATCTTAGTTTCATACTTGACTGGCGTGTCAGATATGCCACGGCATCCTTGGAGGAACGATCTCCTGCCAGGGCTTTTTGACAGCCTCTTCAAGCAGGATACTGAATAAAGCATCCTCCAGCGCCTCCCAGAGCGGATACGGCGTTTCCCCGCCGGCAATATAATCCTTCATATCAAGGAGCATTGTGGCAATGGCATATTCATCCTCCTGAGTATCAGGCTGAAGCTCCGGAGCCCAGGTCCTGCGTATATCACGGAGAGCCTGTGTATCTAACAGCCGGTATCGTTTGGGGATCAGGGGTTCAAGCATTTTTTTCCGGGGAATATTTTCTTCATCAAGATAGTACTCGATCCTGTCACTCCATTCACCGCGCTCGCACCGGACCGTAAGATGCCGTGACCGGATAAAAGACCGGTACTGGGGCGGTGCAAAATCATAAACGGCTGTTTTTCCGGATGCAAAGGTGATATGGATCAGATCACGTACCTCAGCTGTTGTATGGCCGTCATAGTAAGCGCATGTGCGTGAATCCGTTTCACTGACGTGACCGGTCCTGCGCTCTCCCCTCAGTACATATTCCTCACTCCCTGTCATAAGCATTCTTCTGATAAGACTGGCCGCGTGATAATCATGCGCAAACGACAGGTATCCGTTTAATGGCCTTCCCATCAGTCCGTCAGCCAGATCGGCAAATCCTGCGGCAAGAAGAGGATTTCTATGATACTGCTCACAGCATACGATCTTTGCGTCCCTTTCTTCCTGCAGCCTCCAGATGCGTCTGAGCTTTTCAACCGACGACCCCACCGGAGTCTCGGCAACCACCGGGAAGCCTCTTAACACCCATTCCTCCGTAACATCCGCCACATGCTCTTTGTCGACCGCCACAACAACAAAGTCAGGGGAAAAGGACAACGCTTCTGCGTGATCCGTTGTCGCGCAGACCCCCGTATGAGCCGTGATCATAGCAGCCTTTGCCTCTGATCGGCATAAAAACATCGCCCTGAACAGCTCCGGATACTTCATCGCTATACGTCCGTAATATTCTGAACGATAGCCTGAACCTATTATCAGAAATGACAGCATATATAATGTTCTCCTTTCAGATACAGCATAAATCATTACTGTCATAATAGCATGAAAAAAGACTGTGTGTGTCGATAAGTTCCGTTTTGAGATCGTAAGCCGCAGTGCGTAACGGTTCACCCTTAGGTGAACTGCTATCCGCGGTTGTGGCTCCCCGGGGAAATCGCCAGCGGGTACTTGACACGGGCCTTGCCCCCTTTTTATAATTATCGTGATATACAGGATCTTCCATACCGGTTCGATAATTACCATGATCTTTAATCTGAAATCCGCAAATTATACTCGATAACGTAAATAACTGCCAATTGGTGAAACGTATAACAGGCTCCTCCTGAAGCGGTCCTGCGTGGAACCCTTGACAGTGTGCAGGGAGATTATTATGAATTCAAGATCAAAGTACAGGACAAAACAACGGGAGCTTCTGCTTGGATATCTTGAGACTGTTCCGGGAGTTCATATTACCGCCAATGATGTGTGCGCTTATCTCAGGGAACAGGGGGCTAGCATCGGCCAGTCCACGGTCTACCGTCAGTTAGAGAGCCTTGTGGATGAAGGTATCATAAATAAATACATCATTGACGCAAATACCCCGGCATGCTTTGAATATGTCGGCGCCGATGAGCATGTGGATTCGGATATCTGCTTTCACTGCAAATGTGAGAAATGCGGGAAGCTCATCCATCTTCACTGTGACGAGCTTGAGGGTGTCGGGGCACATCTGTATGAGGAACACCGTTTTAAGCTGGATCCTATGCGTACCGTCTTCTATGGGCTGTGCGATCAATGTATCTGATATTTTCAAACGTCAATTAATACTCGTGAACGCAATTGAGTGCCGTTTTCAGATCTCTGTATCGTTGCGTTCACTCGTTATACATTTTAGCAAATGACATTTATTTACGTTATCGGGTGTATATTATGCAGAATGATACCCTTACAAAATTCCTTGTGCGTGTGATCGCGATCATCCTGTGCTTTCCCATACATGAGAGCGCACACGCCTGGGTCGCCGCAAAGCTGGGAGATCCCACCGGAAGAAATGCAGGAAGGATATCCTTAAACCCTGTGGTCCATATGGATATGTGGGGAACCCTGTGCTTTCTTTTTCTCGGGATCGGTTATGCCAGACCGGTGCCCGTAAATATCGGTAATTTCAGGAGGCCGAAGGCAGGCTTTGCCCTTACCGCTCTGGCAGGGCCTGTGTCCAATCTGATAATGGCCTTTTTATGTCTGCTCGTCCTGAGGATATTTCTGCAGGGCGGGGCAAGCGCGGGCTTCGTGGATTATCTGTATACAGGGTTGATCTATGCAGCCTATATCAACGTTTCGCTTGCCGTGTTTAATATGATCCCGATACCTCCGCTTGACGGATCGCGGCTTGTTACCGCGGTTCTTCCGGACCGGCTTTACGGACTGTTCCTGAAATATGAGCGTTACTCTGCCTTTGCTCTCCTTATCCTTCTGTTTATCATGAACAGGGCAGGCGTTTCGCCGGTTTCCGCTGTCTCAGGCGCCTTTTTCGGTTCGCTTGCAAGGCTTGCCGGTTTATAACTCGATAATATTGGTTCACGGGTATAATATGATCAGAAAAGGTATTGCACTATGGGAAAAGCATCCGGACAAAAGAGAAATAATAAAAGCGCATCCTGTCAGGGTGTGATATGGGCACTCCTTTGTGCGCTGATCGTTTCGGTTATGAGAAGAGATAGTACAACGGTTATCCTTGCAGGAGGAATACCCTTTGCCTATACGGATATATTTGTAATGCTGCCGGCGGCAATAGGGGGTCTCTCAAGCGGACTGCTTACCTTTTCCGTTCTTTTTATAGTGGAGCTTATATTCAGGCAGGGAGAATATGCGGCTGTCTATACCGTGTCTACTTATCTTCTGCTGACACTGGTCACAGCATACCTTGCGTACAGGGGCTGGTACAGGGGGAGGAGAAGGCTTCTTGCGGTCACGGTTATCCTTACCGCGCTTCTGTCGGTATGCTGGTATCTGACCTTTACAGCCGTTCTTCCGCAGATAGAGGGGGATAATGTATTTTCCGGGGTAAGCTATATTCGCCTGTTCCTTGGCGCTCTGCCTGAGGTGGTCATCTCCGTGGCGATCACGGCGTTCTATTTTCGCTTCGCTCCCGACAGTATGAAGGCAGCCCTTGGCAGCGGGTGGGCATACATGGAGGGCCGCATGGACGGCCCCAGGAGAATGCAGGTGCTGGGGACCCGTATAACCGCAATATCGATGCTGGAAGCCTTCCTTCTGTGTATAGTCGCGATCATCGGGGCGGATATCATAGCTGCCGGGGAAAACGGCATCGTATTCAGTGCGGCTTTTGTGGTGGGGCGCTGGAGGGAGAGCATCCGTCTGGGACTCATCATCATGTGCGCGTCAGTCCCCGCCGCATATCTTTTCAATCAGTATATGATGAAGTACGTCGTATGCCCGATTAATGAAATGTCTTTCTTAATGGAGGAGTATTTTAAGACAGATGAAAGATGCCGGAGCGGGAAGCTTCCCGAGCTGGATATTCATTCCGGGGATGAGATAGAGAAGCTGTATCACAGCCTTCAGAAAATGGCGGCGGACATGGCCGGGTATATTGAAAAGGAGCTTGAGCAGGAACGCCGGTCGGCACATATGACAAAGGGCTTTATGATGGCTCTGGCCAAGGCGGTGGATGCAAAGGACCATTACACCAACGGTCATTCCGAGCGTGTGGCGGGATACGCGAGAGAGCTGGCAGCGAGGATGGGAAAGACTGAAAAGGAGCAGGAGGAGATATATATGATGGGCCTGCTTCATGATATAGGAAAGATCGGTGTGCCTGATGCGATCATAAATAAACCCGGGCGGCTTAACGATGAGGAGTTTGCAAGGATAAAGGAGCATCCCGCCACGGGGGCCCGGATACTTGAGAACGTGGAGGAGCTTCCGGGGCTTGCGATCGGCGCGCACTGGCACCATGAACGTTATGACGGCAGGGGGTATCCTGACGGCCTCGCATCAGGCGATATTCCCGAGGAGGCGAGGATCATAGCCGTAGCGGATGCTTACGATGCCATGACAAGCACCAGAAGCTACCGGGAGCTGATGCCCCAGAGCAAAGTCCGCGAGGAGATCAGTAAGGGCCGGGGAACACAGTTCGACCCGGCGATCGCTGACCTGATGCTTTCAATGATAGACGATGATACCGAATACAGGATGCATGAGTAAAAAGCAGACCTCAGGAAACGGGAAACGCAAAACGCAAAACGCTTTGTCGTTTACTGTGATCCGTTTACGGGGATCAACCGAGGATAGCCTTGTCACTTGCGAATTGTTCGCCCGAGATCTCCTCAAATTTATGGAGGAGATCCTCAACCGTAAGGCCCCTCTTTTGTTCCCCGCGTATATCAAGTATTATGTTGCCTTCATTCATCATGATAAGACGGTTGCCATGAAGGATCGCGTCTCTCATATTATGGGTGACCATAAGGGCCGTAAGCCCGTCCTCCGATATTATCCTTTCCGTAGCTGCAAGGACCTTCTGGGCGGTCTTCGGGTCGAGGGCCGCGGTATGCTCGTCAAGCAGAAGAAGTTTGGGTTTGATGAGGGTCGCCATCAGCAGGGTCAGAGCCTGTCTCTGTCCCCCTGAAAGAAGCCCTGTCTTTGCGGACATACGATCCTCAAGACCAAGCTCCAGAAGCTTGAGCTTTTCACGGAAGCTTTTTCGCTCCTTAGCGGTGATCCTCCATTTCAGGGTCCTTCTTTTGCCTCTTCTCGCAGCGAGCGCAAGGTTTTCCTCGATCTGCATGGATGCGGCGGTTCCTGTCATCGGATCCTGAAATACACGGCCGATGAAGGCGGCCCTTTTGAAATCAGGCAGGCCCGTTACATCCTGACCGTCAATGATTATCCTTCCGCAGTCTATGGGCCATAATCCCGCCACGGCGTTTAAGAGCGTTGACTTACCGGCTCCGTTTCCGCCTATGACAGTTACGAAATCTCCTTCAGAGAGTGAAAGATCTATTCCTGTCAGGGCGTGTTTTTCGTTTATCGTACCGGGATCGAAGGTCTTATGAACATTCTCAAGCCTGAGCATCCTGTTTTTCCCCCTTCCTCGCCAATCTGGCGGCCAGCCTGAAGGAGCTCCTGCTTTGCTTCCGCAAATAGGGAACCGCTAAAAAGATGGCAACGATGACAGCCGTAAACAGCTTCATAAGGTTTGAATCAAGCTTCAGCCAGAGCACCAGGGTATAGACCAGATAATAGATTATCCCACCGACGACTACGAAAAGGAGGCGCATCGCAAAGTTGAGCCGTTTACCGAGAAGAGCTTCACCGGCCACCTCACCTATTATGACCGCCGCGAGCCCGATTACGATGGCCCCACGTCCGCTGTTTACGTCCGCAAAGCCGGAGTACTGGGCGAACAGCCCTCCGGAGAGGGCCACCAGCCCGTTTGAAAGCGACAGTCCTATGACCTTGCAGACGTTTATATTAATACCCTGGGCCTTGGACATCACGGCATTGCAGCCGGTAGCTCTGAGGGCCGCGCCCGCTTCCGTTCCGAAGTACCAGTAAAGCAGAGCTATGATGGTCAGCACCAGGATCCCTCCTGTAAGGATGGCGCTGTTTACATAGCGGCTCGATAATACGAGGGCATACCTGTCAACGCTTATGGCGGTATTGGCTTTAAAGCCCATGATCGCAAGGTTTACCGAATAAAGCGCGTATTGTGTGAGTATCCCCGAGAGGATCGGAGGTATTCCAAGCATCGTGTGTAAAAGTCCTGTAACCACTCCCGCAAGGAGTCCCGCAAAAAAGGCTGCGGTCATCGCAAGCCACGGGTTATGGCCCGCCAGTATGAGCATGACGGTCACTGCCGCGCCGGTCGAGAAGGTCCCGTCGACCGACAGATCGGCTATATCGAGCAGTCTGTAGGTTATATAAACCCCCAGAGCCATGATCCCCCAGATGATCCCCTGTGCTATTCCCGCGGGAATACGTCCGGTAAGCCCCGCCAGGCTAAGCGACGCGAAGTATTCGCCCATGTATCCTTTACCTCCGGTAACTATAATATTACTATACGTTATCAAGTATGCGTTCCTGAGTATATATTCTTATTCTGCTGCCGTGTAATCATCGGGAATAGTTACCCCGA
The DNA here is from genome assembly GCA_002368575.1 of Lachnospiraceae bacterium UBA3814. GTDB lineage: Bacteria > Bacillota > Clostridia > Lachnospirales > Lachnospiraceae > UBA2868. The sequence continues at coordinate 6,444 of DFEA01000049.1, forward strand.
GCGCCTCGGACAGTACCGGATTATACTTTTTAACAGGATCGGGATAGTATTCGATCGGCATTTCGGAAATATTTTCCTCACCCTTCAGGATCCTGATCGCCATTTTTCCGGTAGTTACTCCGAGATCGTAATAGCTTATGGAGAGGGTGGCGACACCGCAGCCTGACATTATTCCCTCTTCTCCGGCGACTATCGGGATGCCGGCCGGTTTGGCCACGTTGTTTATTGCCTCCGTACAGGAAGCAGCGGTGTTGTCCGTGGGAATATATATAACGTCAACGTTGGCCACAGCTTCCCCGGTTACCGCGGCTACGTCATTGGAATCGGAGAAGGTGTAGATATTAACGGTAAGGCCTGAAGCCTCAAGATTCTGCTTTACCATATCCGCCTGGTATTTTGAGTTGGGCTCAGCCGAGCAGTAAAGGATTCCGGCGGTCTTCGCCTCAGGGAAAAGCTCGGTGACCATAGCTGCCTGTTTATCAAGAGGGGGAAGGTCGGAGGTTCCCGAGATATTGCCGCCAACGGTTCCGTTAAAATCCTCTATCTCAAGAGCGACTCCGTATTCGGTAATAGAGGTGCCAAGCACCGGGATCTCATTTGTGGCAGCTGCCGCGGCCTGAAGAGCGGGTGTAGCGTTGGCCAGTATAAGATCGACGTTCTCGCTGACAAGATTGGTACAGATCGTAGCAGCGGTAGAGGTATCACCCGCTGCGTTCTGTTCATCAAAGGAAACGGCCTCACCGAATTCCTCTGTAAGCGCGTCCTTAAAGCCCTGGGTGGCAGCATCCAGAGCGGGATGCTGGACAAGCTGGCATATCCCTATGAGATAGCTTTCCTTCTCCTGTGGTGAAGCGGCGGTTTCCGTTTCCGAAGGCTCCTCAGCTGACTCTGCCTCCGAAAGAGCTTCAGCCTCCGCGGCGGGCGCCTCCTCTGAAGCTTCTGTCGCGGCGGGAGCGCTCTGTGTGCTCTGTCCGCCAACCGTAGCGCAGCCTGTGATGGTTATCATGGTTGCTGCTGTCAGCAATGCCAGCAGCCGTCTTAAATTTTTCATAATATCCTCCTTAAATGTGATGATGTCAGGGTTAAAAATCACATGGCACTTTTGCCCCGGACATCATCATTTGATTCAAACTTTAGCATTTTAACACATTAATGCACTAAACTCAAGTTCTAAAAGCATAAAATATTTATATTTATAAGCATAAGGGCATCAATGTTGAAAGTTGATCTTAATGGCCTCAAATGTCTGAAAACAGGCAGCAGTCCGCCTGAGGTAGGTTATGCTGGCAGAGGACATTAACTATGACGCAGAATATGCTACAGAAAGTGGCGTATTAATATGTGATGCTGTGTGATAATCAGAATGCCGCAGCAGGAGGGGCGTGACAGTCCATCCTCCGGTGAACCGTTGCTGAAGGGTACCTCCGGGCAGTCCGTCCTCGCAAATTGATGCTGCACTATAGTGAACTACAAAAATAATTTGTCGTTTCCTATAAAAGTGAAATAGAAATGCGAAAGAAAAAATAATATTACACAATTAGAAAAAAATATTTCACACAAAATGGAAAAAATAGTTTACATAGTATATAGTTTATGTTAATCTATATACGGAAAGGAACAATATGGATGAAATGCTTACATCCAATCAGTACAAGGTGCTTGAAACCATGTATGATCATACTGTGATGATAGGAGACAGTACATACTGTCCTCTCAGTCAGAGTGAGGTAGCAAAAAAGCTGGGTTTGTCCCGTCCGATGGTGAATAAGTTTTTTTCCGATCTGAAAAAGGCAGGATATATAGAAATGATCGTCCGCGGGAAATGGAGGCTTTCCGGTAAAGCTTCGGAAATGCTCAGGGTCACAAGAAAGCTGTGATCTGCCATTGTATGCCGGAGGGTGCATTTCTACTGCTTCGTTTCTTTGAGCATATTTGCACTGCATATCTTATACTGCCGGCTTTTTATACCGTGATCAGCTGCGTGTCTGTATTTCATTATTGCTCCTTAAAGCCGGCCCGAGCTGCCCGTACTCTTAAAACCTGCCTTCCCCAAACGCGGGTTTACAGGGAAACGCTGATCAAAGCGTTTACCGGGCAAAACAATTCGACTTTTGATCAGCAAATGTCGAATAAGCTTTCGGGCGCCGCCGGAAGAGGGGCAGGACAAAAGCATCGCACGTTTTTGTCCTGCCTGTCATCAGTCGGATGACGCAAACACGGTTTAATCGCGGACAGCTGATCTGTTTACTATACTTAAGGAGCAGGAACCGTGAATGTGACGGGAGCCTGAAGAGAGTTTAAGATGAACACAGAGATAAATAAGGATCGCATAGAAACGCTGTATGAAACAAGGTACTTAAAATGCTACGACCTTCAGTATTCCGAGGGAAAGCATTATTATGAGGCCTCCCGCAGGGAAAGCGAGAGCCTTGTGGCAAAAATGACGGATGATGAGGTCAGGAAAATGCTTCCGGATGCTGTCACGGTAGCCGTTATACTGCATCTTCCCGAAAACAGAACAAGGCTTTTATTATCGTATGAATACAGATATCCCGTGGGACAGTTCCTGCTGAGCCCGGTGGCCGGCCTTCTGGATCCTGAGGATAAAAACAGCCCCGACCCTCTGGTCACTGCCGCCATAAGGGAGATCAGGGAGGAAAGCGGCCTCAGGGTAAAGGACACCGACAGGGTGTATGTTCTGAACCCCTGCGCTTTTTCAACACCGGGCATGACGGATGAAAGCAATGCGTTTCTGTGCGCTGAGATAACCCTTAATGATACGGATGAGCTTAACCAGAACGGTGCTGAGGGAACTGAGCTGTTTGACGGCTTTGAGCTTCTTGACAGGGAACGCGCCGGGAAAATATTCAGGACCGGAAGGGATGAGCACGGAAACTTCTTCTCTCTCGCCACCTGGATGGTACTGAGCATTTTTCTTTCCATGCCCTTCTGAGCAATGTCATTGACCTAAGCGCACGGCACCCCTTCCCGGTATACCCTCAGTCTGTTGAGCTCTTCGTCGCATATGATAAAATCGGCCGGCTTTCCCGGCTCGATCGAACCTGCAAGGGCGTCGATGCCGGCTGCCCTTGCAGGTGCCATAGTCGCGGAATAAACAGCATCCTTAACGGGGATTCCGAAGGCTATGGCATTTTTCATGCAGTCAAAGAGATCGGTCGCCGAAGCGGCGATGGTCTTCCCGTCCATAAGCGTCAGCCGTTTTCCCCGTAAATATGTCTGCTGCCCGCCAAGCTCGTAAACGCCGTCAGGCATTCCCAGGCTCCTTGCAGCGTCAGAGATCAGACAGATCCTTTTCGGAAACAGCCTGAAGGCCAGTCTTACGGCGCTTTCATGCACATGAAGCCCGTCACAGATAAGCTCTGCGGTCACATCCTCACGCTCCGCGGCTGCCCCGATGACCCCGGGCTCTCTGTGGTGAAAGGGCGGCATTGCGTTGAAGAGGTGGGTGACATGCCCCGCTCCGGCCTCAAAGGCCCGCCTTGCTTCGGAATAACCGGCATCGGTATGAGCCAGTGAAACGGTGCACAGCCTGCTTGCCTTTTCGATGAAATCGATCCCTCCCGAAAGCTCGGGGGCTACGCAAACGATCCGGATGAGGCCGTTACTTTCCTCATAAAGCTCTTCAAACAGTGAAGTTTC
>DFEA01000054.1 GCA_002368575.1 Lachnospiraceae bacterium UBA3814
CGGAGGGTTTCGTGCACAATTTGCTATTTTCGAAAAAATATGGTATTTGCGATTATTCCCACGAGTCTGGCGTATATATCGAAAACATCATAAACGAAGAGGTGACAGTTGCTGAGCAGGATAGAAATAATTGTCTGCCGCAACGGTTCTATATTCGAGCTTAATGTAATTGTTACCGGAGGAGCAGTAACGCTTAAAACAGAATACAGGGGTTAAGAACACAGTCATATCTGCCGGGATGCCTGACAAAGGATGGTAAGTGCAGCGGTTTCGCTGCCATGCCAATCGTTTTTATTCCGGACATTTTCAGGACATTTTGGAAATCAACAAGTTCTTGTTAAGAAAAGGATCTTGTGCTACAATATGTTGTACATTCCCCTTTCAAGAATGTTTCCATATATTCCCCGTCAGTTCCCCTTATTCCTGACGGGGAGTTCGCTTTTGTGCCCATGATCGTCCCGTTGTGCCGGGACAGTATGGCAGGGTCATTTAATCTCTCCCGTCGAAAGCATCGCTTTTCGGGGGCGGGATCGCCGGGGGATCATCGTTATACAAATAGGAGATGCACAGAGGCTTATTTTGTGATAAGATATTCCACGCCTGTAATGCGCAGGAAGGGTATGATGTTAATGATGTCAGGGTCAAAAACCACATGGCATTTTCGACTCTGACATCATGTCAATGGAATGATTTACCGAATTCAAGGAGACGGAGAATGGGACTGATCGCAGGGATTATCGTAGGAGCGTTATCCGGCTGGATAGCCGGGTCGATCATGCACAGCAGGGGCGGACTGCTCAGAAATATCATTATGGGTCTGGCAGGAGGCTTTGTAGGGAGCTTAGTGTTCAGCCTGATAGGGTTTAAAGCTTCCAACATGATCGGGAGCATAATTGTTTCGGTAGTAGGTGCATGTATTGTGATATATGTAGGCAGAAGACTGATAAAGTGATGATATGAATATGAAGAAAGCACTTATTATAGGCGCCGGTCCGGCAGGACTGACGGCGGCATATGAATTGCTGAGAAGCTCTCAGGAATATGAGGTGATCGTATTTGAGGAGAGCGGGATAACAGGCGGTATATCCAGAACGGTCGAATTTGAGGGAAACCGTATGGATATGGGCGGACACAGGTTTTTTTCAAAGATAAAGAGGGTCAACGACTGGTGGGAGGAGATGCTTCCCACACAGGGCGCTCCTTCATATGACGACAGGCTCTTAGGGAGGGAGGCGCAGCTTAAGGAGGGCGGTCCCGATCCCGAAAAGAGCGATCTTGTAATGCTTAAGAGGCGGCGCCTGTCCAGGATCCTCTTTAACAGCAGGTTCTTTGATTATCCGATATCCTTAAAGCCCGAGACCTTTAGGAACATGGGCCTTATTACCACACTTCAGGTGGGCTTTAGCTACCTTAAGGCGGTCTGCTTCAAGAGAAAGGAAAATTCCCTTGAGGATTTCTATATTAACCGCTTCGGCAAAAAGCTTTACTCCATGTTTTTTGAAAACTATACCGAAAACCTTTGGGGAAGGCATCCGCGGGATATCTCTCCGGAGTGGGGAGCCCAGAGAGTAAAGGGGCTTTCCGTTTTTGCCATCATGAAGGATATATTCTCAAAGCTCGTGAACAAAAAGGACAGAAAGGTAGAGACCTCCCTTATCGAGGAATTTTCCTACCCGAAGCTGGGACCGGGAGAGCTTTGGGAGATCACCGCCAAAAAGATAGGCGAGGATCCCCGGGGCAGGATCATGATGAATGCGAGAGTCTCCGGTATCAATGTGGACGAAGGCACCGGCAGGGTAACTGGCGTCCGTTATGTAAGGGACGGCAAAGAGCTTTGCGAGGAGGGCGATGTCATTATATCCTCCATGCCCTTAAAGGATCTTATTCAGGGCTTTGAAAATGCACCGGAGGATATAAGACGGATCGCGGAGGGCCTTCCCTACAGGGATTATATGACTCTGGGGGTGCTCGTTTCGGGGCTCAGGCTTAAAAACAGGACAAGGATAAAGACTATCGGGAATATCATTCCCGACAACTGGGTCTATGTCCATGATAAAAGGGTCAGGATGGGGCGTTTTCAGGTATACAACAACTGGTCGCCGTATCTGGTCAGGAATCCGGGGAATACGGTCTGGCTGGGACTCGAATATTTCTGCAACGAGGGCGATGACTTCTGGAGCATGACGGATGAAGAATTTGCGGCGCTTGCCATAAAGGAGATGAAGGACATCGGCCTCATAGACGACAGGGACACGGTCATAAAGCATCATGTTGAGAGGGTCAGAAAGGCCTATCCCGCTTATTTTGACACCTGGTCGGAGATAGACAGGCTCAAGCAATATCTGGATGGCTTTGAAAATCTTTACTGTGTGGGAAGGAACGGACAGCACCGCTACAATAATATAGATCACTCCATGTGTACTTCCTTCGAGGCGGTAGACAATATCCTTTCGGGGCGGCGGGATAAGAGCAATGTCTGGAACGTCAATACCGAGCAGGAATATCATGAAAAATGATATGAGTTGACGACAAAAGGCTGCGAAGCAGCCTCCGGCATACGACATATGGTGGTCAGGCTTGCCAGAAACCGCCATATGTCGTATGTCAGAGAGGCCCAAAGGGCTTTTGTCGGGCAGCTCATGATATAGGAAACGCAGAAATGTGTTTCCTGTACTACATAAAAAGTTCACAAAACTTTCTCTTGTAATTCACGGCAGTTTAAAATAGACTGTAAACGGGTGTGTGTAGATAATAAGGGGAAGTATTTATGGACGGAAGCATCTTTCTTTCCGGGAATGAGCGTTATGAAGGCAGCGTTCATGACACCGCTGAAAGGACGATCTGGAATGATCTCGATGAGGAAGAGGTCTTAAGAAGGAAAAGAGCGGCATATAAGGCTGTTCTCAGACAGAAAAGGAAAAAGAAGCGGCTTTGGAAGGTAAGGCTTATACTTGCTGGGCTGGTTCTTTTTGTTGCGCTTGCAGCAGGAGGCATCATCTTCCTGATAGTAAAGCTTGTAGGGGCAATAAATCAGAGCATAAGGACGATCCCGCCTGACGAGCCGGCGATCACAGAGACGGAAGAGGTCTACCGGCTTGAAATAACGGACCCCGAGCCTCCCCCGGAGGAGGCTTTGGAGGAGCAGCCAAAAGCCATGGTATATTCCGCGTCCGAGGACGGGGAGATAGCCTCGATCGGTGATGATGTGATCGGAAGCTATGTCGTTCTCATAGACAAGGATAACGCCTCGGTGATGGCGGGAAGAGGGTATCGTACAAGGATCAATCCTGCCTCGATGACGAAGGTGCTCACCCTTTTGGTGGCTGTGGAGCATATGGAGGAGAGCGAGCTGAGCTCACCCTTTACCCTCACCTTTGATATGACCAATTACGCCTACGTGCATGACTGCAGCACCGCGGGCTTTGCCGAGGGCGAAACGGTCACGGTAAAGGATCTGCTTTACGGGACTATCCTTCCCTCGGGCGGAGATGCTGCGGTGGCGCTTGCCTGCTATATCGCAGGCTCCCAGGAGGCCTTTGTGGAGCTTATGAATGAAAAGCTTTCGGAGCTGGGGCTTTCGGAGAGCGCTCACTTTACCAACTGTGTGGGGCTCTATGACGAGGATCATTACTGCACTCCTTATGACATGGCCATGATCATGTGGGCAGCCATGGATAATGAGCTCTGCAGGAAGGTGCTGGGCGCGAAAAAGTACACGACCACAGTGACTGAGCAGCATCCGGAGGGGATAATTCTTTCCAACTGGTTTTTACGAAGGATCGAGGATAAATATTGCGGACTCGAGGTGACAGGCGGAAAGACGGGCTTTGTTAATGAGTCCGGAAACTGTGCCGTAAGCCATGGGACGGCGGAGGACGGAAGGGAGTACATCTGTGTGGTCGCAGGCTCCACCAGTGCTTGGAAGTGTATATATGACCATGTGGCCATATACAGGAGGTTCTTCGACCCGGATTACGTCCCCGTGCAGCGGGCTCCCGCAGAGGAAGAAACCTCAGAGGATGAAGGGGAATAAACGGTGAGCTTTCATGTGCGCATCGATCATTACAGTGAACGGATCTGATCCGTTCTCTGTAAGAGGGAGCAGGATAAGGCCGTGGATGTTATATATGAGGACGGGCATGTGCTTGCGGTCTTTAAGGAGGCCGGCATGGCCGTACAGACTGCGGACATCGCGCAGAAGGATCTTATAAGCGAGGTAAGG
>DFEA01000098.1 GCA_002368575.1 Lachnospiraceae bacterium UBA3814
CTGCACTGCAGCATGTAGAGCTTTCTGTTTTCAACCGTAAACTCCATATCCTGCATATCCCTGTAATGCTTTTCAAGAGTGGTGCATACCTCCGTAAACTGCTTGAAGGCCTCCGGGAATTCCTGCTCCATCTGGCTTATGGGCATGGGAGTCCTGACTCCCGCGACCACATCCTCGCCCTGGGCATTCTTCAAAAACTCGCCCATGAGCTTCTTCTCGCCCGTAGCGGGATCTCTGGTAAAGGCAACTCCCGTGCCCGATTCATTATTAAGGTTTCCGAATACCATCGGCATTACGTTGACGGCCGTACCCCAGGAATAGGGGATATCATTGTCTCTTCTGTATACATTGGCCCTTGGGTTGTCCCAGCTCCTGAACACCGCTTCTATCGCAAGCTTAAGCTGTTCCACGGGATCGGAAGGGAAATCCTTTCCGAGCTGGTTCCTGTATTCCGCCTTGAACTGCTCTGCCAGCTTTTTAAGGTCCTCTGCGGTGAGGTCTACATCATACTCGACTCCCTTTTCGGACTTCATGTCGTCAATGAGCTTTTCAAAATACTTTTTGCCCACCTCCATTACCACATCCGAGAACATCTGTATGAATCTCCTGTAGGAGTCGTATACGAACCTTTCGAATTTAGGATCCGGATTGCCTTCTATCATTGCGGCAACGACCTCATCGTTGAGCCCCAGGTTTAAGATCGTATCCATCATTCCGGGCATGGATGCTCTTGCGCCTGATCGAACCGAAACAAGAAGTGGGTTCTTAAGATCGCCGAATTTTTTTTCATTCATAGCCTCGATCTTAGCGACATAATCCATGACCTGCCCCATGATCTCATCATTGATCCTGCGTCCGTCCTCATAATACTGTGTACATGCCTCCGTAGTAATGGTAAAGCCCTGGGGGACCGGAAGCCCGATATTTGTCATCTCTGCCAGATTTGCCCCCTTCCCTCCAAGCAGATTTCTCATATCAGCGTTACCCTCACTGAATAAGTACACCCATTTCTTCATTTTCGGCTTTCTCCCTTCTTTTTATATTTTGAATGCATCGAAAAAAAGCCAACTTTCCCCCGGGAAAGTCAGCTTTTAGTATTCTGTTGTATAGATTCACAAAACCAAGCACCTATGCAACTACCTCTGTATCCCTTATGTATGGCCATTAAATATTATCACACAAAACAACATTTGTCCAGTAAGGCTCATATCGGAATCAGAAATCGAATTTATCATAAAAGAACGCTTCAAGCTCCTCTATCGCGACCCTTTCCTGCTCCATGGAATCCCTGAACCTTACAGTGACCTTATTATCCGTTTCGGAATCAAAATCATAGGTCACGCAGAAGGGCGTACCGATCTCATCCTGTCTCCTGTATCTCTTCCCGATATTGCCCCTGTCGTCAAATTCACAGCTGAATCTTTTTGAAAGCATTTTATAGATCTTCTCCGCCCCCTCGTTCAGCTTTTTGGAAAGGGGCAGGACTCCGATCTTAACGGGAGCCAGCGCGGGATGGAAATGAAGCACTGTCCTCACATCGCCCTCCGCAAGCTCCTCCTCGTCGTAGGCCGCGCACAGGAAGGCGAGCACCACCCTGTCTGCTCCCAGCGAAGGCTCGATAACATAGGGAACATATCTTTCGTTTTTACTGTCGTCGAAATATGTAAGATCCTCTCCGGAGGTTTCCTGATGTCTGGAAAGATCGTAATCGGTCCTGTCCGCAATGCCCCAGAGCTCTCCCCAGCCGAAGGGGAACAGGAATTCTATATCCGTGGTGCCCTTTGAGTAGAATGCAAGCTCCGCGGGGTCATGATCCCTGAGCCTCATCTCATCCTCCTTTATTCCGAGTGAAATGAGCCAGTCACGGCAAAAGCCCCTCCAGTACTTAAACCACTCAAGGTCCGTTCCGGGCTCGCAGAAGAATTCCAGCTCCATCTGCTCAAATTCCCTGGTCCTGAAGGTAAAGTTTCCGGGAGTGATCTCATTTCTGAAGGATTTGCCTATCTGGGCAATTCCGAAGGGCAGCTTTTTCCTTGAGGTCCTTTGCACATTCTTGAAGTTTACAAAGATGCCCTGGGCGGTCTCAGGCCTTAAATAAACGGTGTTTTTCGCGTCCTCCGTGACTCCCTGAAAGGTCTTGAACATAAGATTGAACTGTCTGATATCAGTGAAATTATGCTTTCCGCAGCTGGGACAGGAAACGTTGTTGTCCTCGATAAACTGCTTCATCTCCTGCTGTGAGAACGCATCTATCGGCTTTTCAAGGGTGATCCCCTGCTCCTTCGCAAAATCCTCTATAAGCTTGTCGGCCCTGAACCTTTCATGACATTCCCTGCAGTCCATCAGAGGGTCCGAAAACCCGCCCAGATGTCCGGAGGCTACCCAGGTCTGCGGGTTCATCAGTATCGCACAGTCGACCCCGACATTATAGGGATTTTCCTGAACAAACTTCTGCCACCAGGCCTTTTTCACGTTATTCTTGAGCTCCACCCCCAGATTTCCGTAATCCCAGGTGTTCGCAAGCCCTCCGTATATCTCGGAGCCGGGATATACAAAGCCCCTTGATTTTGCCAGCGCAACGATCTTTTCCAACGATTTTTCCATTTCTTTCTCCTCTTGTAAACGTGATATATACTCGTTAATGTAAATTACTGCCGATTACTGAAATGTATATTATCTTATTTTTCTACAACGATGTAGGCAAGCCCTGCAGATTCGCCCGATATCCTGGCCTGCCTCCTGTCGATATATTCCACATTGGCGGATACATACTGTATGTCACTGTCAGGCTCTATAAGCACCGGCTCTGAGACTATCAATATCCTTCCGCCCTCCTCCGACAGCTCGGAAAGCCCGACCCTCCTTCCGTCCTCGGCGGATGAAAGCGTCATGGTCATGTCATAGCCGCGGGACAGGGCATCGGAAATGCTTCCGTAAAAGAAGTCCACCTGATTGAAGGAGGCGTAGTCCTCCCAGCTCTTATAGAGCACGGACACAAAGATCATATCATTTTCGGTCTCAATGCTCTTTATTGAGATCCTGCCCGCTTCCTTTGCCTTCCCGTCATAGGCCCTGATGGAATCCTCAAGCATTTTTCGAAGCTCGGCTTCATCATAATAATTCATTCCGAAGGCCTCGACAATAGTGTTTTCTATCTGTCCCTTTTTGAGTATCCTTATCCTGGTCTCGTTAAGCTCCTCCTTCCCGCTGCAGCCGGAAAGAAAAAGGAGCATAAGAATAACGGATAAGCGTATACACAGGCTTATTCGGTTATTTTTCTCTTTCTCTTTCTTTTTTCTTTCCTGCATCCTCTCATTTCCTTATCCGGGGCGTTACCGCATCAAGTATCTCCAATGATTTAAAGCTGTGATCCGTAAATCTTCTCCGGTATTCGTCCGAAAGCTCTGTAAGCTCTGACAGGACCTTGTCTGACACCTTAAACGTATAGAGCCTTTCGATAGGCGTATTGATGATAAAATCGACCGTATATACTGTGGCGGGAAGCAGCTCCCTGTCCGCCGGGAGCCCGGGGAATTCGCCGTTTACCTGCAGTATCCTTATCTCATAGACGGAACGGATCAGCCTGTAGTCGATGGTTCCCCTGACTATTGCCCTTACCGACTGGAACAGAAGCTTTAAAAGCTCCGATTCATCATTGTTCTCTCTTGAATAATACGAAGCGTATTCCAGGAAATACATTCCAAGGTAGGCTCCTTCGATATTATTTCTGAGCTCCTCAAAATAATACCTTATATCCGCCTCCACCAGATTATAGGCGTTCTTTCCCTCATATACCTTGAAGACACCGAAGGAAAAGGGGTTCGCAGCTGCCGTAAGCCCTGAACGCTGGGATCTTGCTCCCCGGGCAAAGATGACTACCTTCCCTCTTTCCCTGGTCAGTACCACAAGCCTTCTGTCATAGTCGTTAACGGGAGAGGTCTGAAGTATCATTCCCGTAAGCAGAGTATATTCCTTCATTTGCCAAGGCACAAGCCTGAGCTTGCGCGCCGGGTCCGGCAAGCTTCCCTACCGGCTCTCCTTATACCCGTAATTTTTAAGCAGCAGCTCATTGTCCCGCCAGTCCTTTCTTATCTTGACCCAAAGCCTGAGATAAACCTTCTTTTCCAGCAGCCTTTCTATCTCAAATCTGGCGGCGCTCCCTATTTTCTTAAGCATGCTGCCGTTCTTTCCTATAATGATCGCCTTATGCGATTCCTTCTCGCAGACTATCTCCGCTTCGATATTTACGATCTTCTCCTTCTCCTCCATTTTTTCAATGGTCACCGCGATCCCGTGAGGGACCTCCTCGTCGAGGCATTTTAACGCCTTTTCCCTTATGAGCTCAGCCGCTATCTGTCTTACGGGCTGATCCGTCAGGGTATCCTCGTCAAAAAAGGGCTCCGAATAAGGAAGATACTTAAATATAACGCTTAACAGCTCATCGAGGTTATCCCTTTTCAGGGCCGAAACAGGTACTATATCGGAAAAGTCATATAACCGGTCAAAGGTATCAATGATCTCAAAGACCTCTTCCCTCTTTACCGCGTCGATCTTGTTTATGACAAGGATCACCGGCCGCCTGACGCTCTGCAGCTGTCTTGCGATCTCCCGATCGGTTTTGCCGATATAGGTCGAGGCCTCCACCAGCCAGATAACAGCATCCGCTTCGTTCAATGCGGAGCCTGCCACCCTCACCATATACTCTCCCAGCTTGTTCTTCGCCCTGTGTATCCCGGGCGTATCCAGAAATACTATCTGACCCTGCTTTGATGTATAAACAGTCTGTATCCTGTTCCTCGTAGTCTGAGGCTTATTTGAGGTTATGGCGATCTTCTGGCCGATGAGAGCGTTCATCAGAGTCGATTTGCCTACGTTCGGCCTTCCTATTATTGTGATATATCCTGCCTTGAAACTGTCGTCCTTCATCCGTAATGCCTGTCCCTGCCGTTATCCCTTATCGCTCTTTTTATCTTCGCTCTTTTTAGCTGTGTTCTTGTCACTATCCCCGGATACGGCCTTGTCTCTTTCACCCGGGGTTCCGTTTACGGTTTTATCGCTCTCATCGCCAAGCGGCTTTCCCGTCATCGGATCATAGCCTCCGGGATTGATCCTCCTGTCCGCGGGCTTTCTGTTCCTTTTTGAGGGCTTTCTGCTCCTTTTTGCGGCAGCCTTTACGATCAGAAGGATAATGACCGCAATGATGCCCAAAACCAGAAGGAAGGGAAGCAGGCCTACGAGAATGACAATAAAGCTCTTTAAGCCCTCAAACAGTGACCGGCAGCTGTTAACAAAGCTTTTTCCTATCCTTTCGGCAAAGGTTTCTTCATGAGTCGGGGTCGGAGTGTACTGCACTACCTCCTCGATACTGACATTTACCGTCGAATATCTGACCTGATTGTCCATGGTGCGAAGCCTTGATTCATAGGATTCAAGCTCATACCTGACCTCCGATAGCCGCTGCTCCAGAAGTATCAGGGTCTCAAGATCCTCGGCGGTCTCTATAAGCTCGTTGAGCCTTTCGTATTCCGTCTTCAGGGATTTCTTTTTGGCCTCCATATCCACATAGTTAAGCGTTACGTCATCTATGGATTCATTTCTGGAGATCACGTTTGAGCTTCCCGCAACATTATCCGTGAAGGCATCCAGCCTGTCAGCCGGTATCCTCGCGGTGATATAGGCATATCTTTTGGAGCTCGTGCCGTAGTTATTGCCGTTTATACTGGTATTCTCAGGATATCCGCCCAGGCTCTCTATATCGGACAGGACCTTCCTTACAAGGCCGTCGAAATCCTCCGTTTCAACCTCCATGTTGACGGTCTTGATAAGCTTTCTGTCGGATGCAGCAAGTGACTCAAGCTCCCCCTGAGATCCCGGATCATCCGTGAGCACGCCGTCAGATTCCTGAGCGACCACGGCTTCATCCGCGTAATCCGCCGTATTAAAGCCCGCACCCATATCATACTCCTCATAGGCAGCCTCTTCAGGATATGCGGCCTTTGCAGCCTGATAGGACTCGCTGTAGCCTGAGGAGGCTGCGTCCTCAGTATCCTTTGAGCCTGAGCAGGCAGTTAAAAAAACCGAGATGATCACTGCGCCAAGCAATACTTCTTTCAAACGTTTCATCATGCCATACACCTCCCATTTCCGGGCTTCCAAAGCAGCTCCGCCTAATCCGTATACAGATTCTCCACCCTGTCAAACAGAGCTTTTTCACTGTCTATCTGAGTCTCTCCTCCCACCACGCAGATATTGTTTTCGGCTATAACAGCCTCCACATGATCAGCAAGCCTTCTTATATCCTCCACGCCGCACTGAAGCACCTGGTCACGCTCCTTCTGGATAAACTCAAGCGAATCCTCTGACAGATAGATGCTCATGGCTCTCTGCCCCTCGGCAAAGGACGACAGCGGAAGGTCAAGGCCTGATATCGCTCCTATTATGTATTTGGTCATATCCCTGTCGTCGGGATCAAAGCTTCTCAGATAGTCCGGCGCATTACGGTACACCTCAAGCGTCCTCCTGAGATTGGGATCTCTGTAGGAGGTGAAAAAGGCATTCCCCGTCCTTGAAAAGGAGCTCATGCAGCCATAGGCGCCGCCCTTTACCCTTACATTATTCCATAGATAGTTATAGCCCAGAATGACCTTGAGGACTCTCAGGGCTCCGGTATAATGTAAGCCCGCCTTTATAAAATTACCCGCAGCGGCAACGTACTGTACCTTTGAGGCAGTCCTGTAAGCCTCCGTTAGCTTCTCAGTGGGAAGCGTCAGGCCTCCTTTCTCATACGGAGCATCAAAGAGGCAGCCGGCAAATTCCTCCGTCAGAGCCTTAAGCCCTGATTTTTCAGGCTCGCTTTCTATATAGTCGACAAAGAGCTTTTCCTTCCTGAAAATCGCGTTCATTGAACGCTTCATTCCTGCGATCAAATCCTCCTTTTCAGCCTCAAAATCAGTATCGAGCCTTTCCACATACCTGAAGAACTCTATCCCTGAAAGCATATCCGCAAGCTTAGAGCTTCTTGAGATATGCGAGCTTGCCCTTAATGCGGCAGTCTGGTGTCCTCCTGAAAGGAGCTGCTCCTCAAGCCTTGATCTGAGAATGCCCACGATCTCCTTAAGACGCTTCTCATCGGAAAGCTTTGAGGTCGTAAGTATCTCTTTTATCATTTTGAAGGCAAAATCCAGCCTGTCGGAAAAGACCTTTGCGCTGAATTCAAATCTGGTTGAAAAGCTGCCTGTGTCCTTTGCGCTGTAATAGGTGGAGATCCCCGGCCTTATCCCGCCGGAATTCTCGTTTATCTCATTAAAAAGCTGATTATAGGAATAATTCTCCGTACTCACCATACCGAGAACATTCTTTAACATCGCAACATATTTGATATCGGCATCATTGAGATCATCTATACTGAAGCACAATGTCAGATAACCTATCCCGTTGGTAAATATCCTGTGGGTAAGAAGCCTTATGCCGTTTACCTCTCCCTCCTCGTAGGAGAATGGCCTGGCCTCCTTCCTGATATCCGATATCTCAAGCAGCGGAAGGGAACGCATCGCTTCCTCCGTGTCCTCCTCCTCCTGATATTTCCTGAGCGCCTTTGTGTCCTCTGCCATCCTCTCAAGCTCCTCCTTTGAGAGAGAGGCCTTGTAATCAAGAAGCTTTTTCCTGAGTATTTCATCATTTTTTGCGGTCAGTCCCTTTTCCGGCTCAAGGATCACTACAGAGGAATGAGGATTGTTGAGAAGGTATTTCTCCACAAGCTCCTCAAAATACCTTGTATCCGCCATTTTTCTCATGTACGCAAAGGTGTCGTTCTGCAATATATGCATATAAGGGTCCGTCTCATCGTAGAGCCAGGAATCCAGCGCGTTAAGCCCGTACATAAGGCCCTTGGGATATGATCCGAAATCCGCCTCCCTGTACTGGAACTCAAAGGCATTAATGGAGGCAAGCAAAGCCTTTTTATCTATCCCCTCCCTTACGGTCTTTTCAAGTGTTTCCCTGATGACCCTTATAAACCTGTCGGCGTCCTTCTGATCGGCGTTCTTGGCGATGATGGAAAAATACGGCTGAAGTATCCCGTTTTCATACACGCTCTGTATATCAGAGCCTATTCCCTCATCCAGAAGGGCCTGCTTCAGTACTGCGCCCGGTGCCTCAAGCAGCGCGTTCTCTATTATCTGAAAGGCTACATACAGCTCTCTCTGAAGACAGGTATCTATCACACAGTTGTAGCTTAAGTAGGCAGCGTTTTCCTCAGACTCCTCATTCGTTATACCGTATTTTCTCGTTACCCTTATCGGTTTGTCAAAGGGCTTCTGAAGCTTTAAGGCGGAATCGATGGAAGCCTCATCAAAATCGGAAAGATACTCCCTGTCGATCAGCTCAAGCTTTTCTGCCATATCCATATCCCCGTAAAGATAGATATAGCTGTTTGACGGGTGGTAAAGCGTTTTATGGAAATTTAAAAAGCTCTCACCCGTAAGCTCCGGTATATACCTGGGATCCCCTCCGGATTCAAAGCCGTAAGCGGTATCCGGAAACAGAGTATTGAAGACCTCTCTGTCAAGAGCGGAATCCGGAGACGAAAAGACCCCCTTCATCTCATTGTATACGACCCCGTTTATACGGATCTCATCCTCCGTATCCTCAAGCTCATAATGCCATCCCTCCTGCCTGAATATCTTCTCCTCATTATAAATGGCAGGATAAAAAACCGCGTCGAGATATACCCTCATAAGGTTGTCAAAATCCTTGTCATTGCAGCTTGCCACCGGATATACGGTCTTATCCGGGTAGGTCATGGCATTTAAGAAGGTATTGAGAGACCCCTTTGCAAGCTCCACGAAGGGATCCTTTACGGGATATCTTTTGGAGCCGCACAGCACGGAATGCTCCAGGATATGCGTAAGCCCCGTATTATCCACGGGCGGGGTCCTGAAGGCAATATAAAACACCTTATTGTCGTCATCGTTTGACAGCAGGAATATCCTCGCGCCGGATTTCTTATGGCGCAGCAGCATCCCCTTTGAATTAAGATCCCCCGCGTCCCTCTCTTCGATTATTTCATAAGTCCCCAGCTTATCCACATTTTCAAGCTTCATTGAATTTCCTCTCATTTTATATATTCTATTCTGTTCCCGGTAAGCCTTATAAGCTCTCTGATAAGCTCAGGCTCCATATCCGTCTCCACGGCCAGCTCTTCTACGGTAACGAGCCTTTCAAGGTCCTCGGAAAGCTCCTTTGCCCTGTCATTGAGCTCGTTTACCCTTTCAAGTATCCTGACGGCGCTGTCGTTTGACCCTGACTCGGTAAGGATAAGGTTCTCCATGGCCTCCATGACCATCCTTACCACCATCTCCTCTATCTCCGCGGCGCTTTCGCAAAGCTCCAGGGCCCCTGCCGCAAGTACCAGGGCAACATTCCCCTCTCCGATCAGGTCTTCCCTTAACACGCCCTGACCCTCGTAAAGCCTGGCGAGCTCCTCAACATCCTTAAGGTACAGCTCCGGGAGTATGGTAACGGCTTCCTCCCGGTTTGAAAGAAGACCGTTCAGTCTCTCCCGCCGCTCATTTAAAGTCCCGCGCTCCGGTGTTTTTAAAAGGCCTGCGCCGTAATCCCCGGAAGGTTCCGTGCCCTGAGCCCCGGCAGCCTCCCTTTTCGTTACAGGCCCCTTTACCACACGGATCTTTTCCCCGCGCAGATAATCATAGACATACTTAAGCTGCTCCTCGGTGATATCGAGCCCGAATAGTCCCTCCTCGACCTGCTTTCTGGTGAGAAGGTTTTCCTGACTCCTCGCAAGAGCCTTAAGCTTTACTATTTTTTTCAGAAAGGCGGCTTCATTCATATTCTTTATTATTTTATCACGCACTGAGCAGTAAATGCCCTGTCCCGAAAAGATATCTATACTCTGTGGGTATGTGTAAACAGATGATCCTGGCAGTATTCGTAATTGCCGTTGCATTTGGAACAGAACCTGAATTCCAGATTATCCCCGTCAAGCTCGGTCCTTCCGCAGATAGCGCACTTATGCTTCGTGATCCTTCCGTCGGTGTTGGTATATACCTTTGCAGCGCCCTCCGCCTGCCTCCTGAATTCGGCCCGTCTGTGCAGCTCTCCCGGAGAGTACCTTTTCAGGTTCATGGTCCCGAGGAAGAACACGATGAAATTTAAAAGCGAGGCCATTATGGATACCTTGATCGCCATGTTGCCCGTAAAGAAGCTTATGAGGATGACCGCGGCGTCAAGCCAGGCAAGCCACTTTATCTTTACCGGGATGATGAAATACAGAAGCACCTGCATATTCGGATAGATCGCAGCAAAGGCCAGAAATATCGAAAGGTTGATGTAATAGGTGCTGAAGGCGTTTGATATGAACATCCCCACCACCTCCTGGGGATAGCTCATAAGGCTGTATATCCCGTAAAGAAGAAAGGCGCCGAGCACCGTAAATATCATCCCCGAAAATATATAGACATTGTAGCGGAAGGTGCCCCAGGTCCTTTCAAGAGAGGACCCCAGGGAATAATAGAACATGAGCATGATCACGGTAAAGATATTCAGTGTTGAAGGCGGCACTATTATCCAGGTGACAGCCCTCCATATCTGCCCGTGAAGTATCTTATACGGATTTAAGGATATGAATTCCATTGATCCGGTAAGATTAAGGATATATCCGATAACATAAGCGATGATTATATAAAGGGAAAGATTCGATATGGCATATCTTCCGAACCTTCTCTCAAGCCTGTTTAATAATTTTTCCATAAGATCCT
The DNA here is from genome assembly GCA_002368575.1 of Lachnospiraceae bacterium UBA3814. Classification (GTDB taxonomy): domain Bacteria; phylum Bacillota; class Clostridia; order Lachnospirales; family Lachnospiraceae; genus UBA2868. The sequence continues at coordinate 10,776 of DFEA01000098.1, forward strand.
GCCGCTCCCAAATATCCGTTTTGCTCATTGCCGCGGGAATAAAGCCTGCTTAACTTTCAGATTGTTATTATATAATATCGTTTTCAATAAAACAAGTCAGGTACGGCTTTTGAAAATATATATAATAAACGGATAATAAACGGATTATATTCACTCTCTGTAATAGGATTTGAATTTAATATCGAAAAGGTTTATAATACCTAACCTGGAATCATGAACTGCGCAAGTGACCACAAGTTATGAAAAATAAAATGTAAGCTTAAGTCAAGGTCATTGCCGGCTAACTGCGAAACCACAGAAAAGAGAGAGATATGTACACCTTAGGAATAGATATCGGTTCCACTACCGTAAAAATAGCGATACTCGGTCCTGAAAACACACTGGTGTTTTCAGATTACAGGAGGCATTTTGCCAACATCAGGGAGACTCTGCACGAGCTTGTAGGTACGGCCCGTGAAAAGCTTTCCGATATTACCGTTCATCCCATGATAACAGGCTCCGGGGGGCTTACCCTCGCAAAGCATCTCGGCATACCCTTTGTACAGGAGGTCATCGCTGTATCAAGCGCCCTTACTGCCTTTGATGACAAGGTAGACGTCGCCATAGAGCTGGGTGGCGAGGATGCCAAGATCATATACTTTGAGGACGGGAACGTTGAGCAGCGCATGAACGGCATCTGCGCCGGGGGCACAGGTTCCTTCATCGATCAGATGGCGGCTCTCCTTCAGACAGATGCCACCGGTCTTAACGAATACGCTAAGAACTACCGCTCGATGTATACGATCGCCGCCCGCTGCGGGGTGTTTGCCAAATCGGATATCCAGCCTCTCATAAACGAGGGGGCGACAAAAGAGGACCTTGCCGCTTCCATCTTTCAGGCCGTGGTCAATCAGACTATTTCCGGGCTTGCCTGCGGGAAGCCTATAAGAGGACACGTTGCCTTTCTCGGCGGCCCGCTGCACTTTTTGTCAGAGCTTAAGGCCGCTTTTATCCGTACCCTTAAGCTGGATGATGAGCACACCATAGCTCCTGACAACTCCCACCTCTTTGCTGCCATCGGTTCGGCATTAAACTATAAGGAGGATAATTTCCTGACCCTTGCCGAGCTTGAAAAAAGGCTGGGCTCCGATATTAAAATGGAGTTTGAGGTCGCAAGAATGGAGCCTCTCTTCAACAATGAGGAGGAATATCGGGATTTCCTGGACAGGCACAGCAGGGCTTATGTAGAAAAGGCCGGCCTGTCCGATTATCGCGGAAACTGCTTTCTGGGTATCGACGCAGGCTCCACCACCACAAAGGCTGCTCTTATATCAGAAGACGGAAAGCTCCTGTATTCCTTTTATTCCGGAAACAACGGAAACCCTCTCAGGACTACCATTAAAGCAATCAAGGAGATCTATTCCCTCCTTCCCGAAAATGTAAGGATAGTACATTCCTGCTCCACAGGCTATGGCGAAGCTCTGATAAAGGCTGCTCTCATGCTTGATGAAGGCGAGGTGGAGACCGTCGCCCATTATTATGCCGCGGCCTTCTTCGAGCCCGAGGTCGACTGTATCCTCGATATCGGCGGTCAGGATATGAAATGCATAAAAATAAAGGACGGTAACGTGGATACCGTTCTCTTAAACGAAGCCTGCTCCTCGGGCTGCGGTTCCTTTATAGAGACCTTTGCAAAATCCCTGAATTATTCCGTCGCCGATTTCTCAAAGGAGGCTCTTTTTGCGGCCCATCCGATAGATCTCGGCACCAGATGTACGGTCTTCATGAATTCAAAGGTCAAGCAGGCTCAGAAGGAGGGCGCCTCAGTAGCGGACATTTCCGCGGGACTGGCATATTCCGTTATCAAGAACGCCCTTTTCAAGGTCATTAAGGTCTCAGACGCGAAAAGTCTCGGCAAAAAGATCGTCGTGCAGGGCGGCACCTTCTATAATGACGCCGTGCTGCGTTCCTTTGAAAAGATCGCGCAGTGCAGGGTCATCCGTCCTGACATCGCAGGTATAATGGGGGCCTTCGGAGCGGCTCTTATCGCGAGAGAAAGGTTCAACGCCAAAAAGGAAAGCAATACGGGAGCACAGGCTCTCACATCGATGCTTTCGATAGAAGCCATCAATGAGCTTACCATTACCACCTCCATGGCAAAATGCGGGCTCTGCACCAACAACTGCCGTCTTACGATAAACAATTTTTCAGACGGACGCCGCTACATTTCCGGAAACCGCTGTGAACGCGGCATAGGCAGGCAGAAGAATGAGAATAATCTTCCAAACCTTTTTGAATACAAGGAAAAAAGGATCTTCGGCTATGAGCCCTTAAGCGAGGAAGCCGCGGTCAGGGGATCGGTAGGGATCCCACGGGTCCTCAACATGTATGAGAACTATCCCTTCTGGTTTACCTTCTTTACAAGGCTGAAATACAGGGTGATCCTTTCTCCGCCCTCCTCGCATAAGATCTATGAGCTTGGTATAGAATCGATCCCCAGCGAATCGGAATGCTATCCCGCAAAGCTGGCCCACGGTCACGTGCAGTGGCTTATAGATCAGAAGGTTCCGTTTATTTTCTATCCCTCCCTCTTTTATGAGCGGAAGGAATATGAGGATGCTCCGAACCACTATAACTGCCCCATTGTCACCTCCTACTCGGAAAACATAAAAAACAATATGGAAAGCCTCCGGGAAAACCATATTGATTTCAGGAATCCCTTCTTAGCCTTCACCTCTCTTGAGGTGGCTTCAAAGGCTCTTGTAAAGGTATTTGGCGATATACCGCGTTCTGAGGTCCTTGCCGCCGCAAAGGCCGGCTGGGAGGAAATGGCTGCCGCCAGGGAGGATATGAAGAAAAAGGGGGAGGAGACTATAGCATGGCTCAGGGAGCATAAGGCTCACGGGATCGTTCTTGCCGGCCGGCCGTACCATATAGATCCGGAGATCAACCACGGCATCCCTGAAATGATCAATTCCTACGGGCTTGCCGTCCTTACCGAGGATTCGGTCGCCCATTTAAACCCGGTGGAACACCCTATTCTTGTAGCGGACCAGTGGACCTATCACTCAAGGCTCTATGCGGCTGCCAATTACGTCAAGACGGTCGATTTTCTCGATCTTGTACAGCTTAATTCCTTCGGCTGCGGCCTTGACGCAGTGACCACGGACCAGGTCTGCGATATCCTGAACGACTCGGGCAGGATCTATACCTGCTTAAAGATCGATGAGGTGAACAACCTGGGAGCTGCCAGGATAAGGATCCGCTCCCTCATAAGCGCCATAAATCTGAAAAAGCGTCTTCATCCTGAAATAAAGCCGGTATCGGCAAAATATAACCGGGTCATCTTTACGGAGAGCATGCGCAGGGATTATACCATCATCTGTCCCAATATGTCCCCGATACATTTTGACATACTGGAGCCTGCCTTCAATGCCTGCGGCTATAATCTGGTGGTACCGGGCAATTCCAACAGGGCCTCCGTTGACCTGGGGCTTAAATATGTCAACAATGATGCCTGCTATCCCTCACTGATAGTCACCGGGCAGATCATGGATACCATCCTGTCCGGAAATTACGATACCGACAGGCTCGCCGTACTGATGTCACAGACCGGAGGAGGATGCCGGGCCACAAATTACGTCGCCTTTATAAGGCGTGCGCTTAAAAAGGCCGGCCTTGAGCACATTCCAGTGATCTCGATAAATCTCTCTAAAATAGAAAGCAATCCCGGCTTTCATATAAACCTTGAAATGGCGGTGAGGCTCACCTACGCTGCGGCCTTCGGAGACATCTTCATGCGCTGCCTCTACAGGATGAGGCCCTACGAGCTCAATAAGGGAGACAGCGAAAGGGTACATGAAAAGTGGAAGAAGATCTGTCGGAAATTTGTCACCAAAAAGTTTCCCGGGCTCCCGGAATTCAACAGGCTATGCCGGGAAATGATACGGGATTTTGATTCCATAAGGATCGACGAGAGCTTAAAGAAGCCAAGGGTCGGAATAGTCGGCGAGATCCTTGTCAAATACTCTCCCACGGCAAATAACGATCTGGTAAACCTGATCGAGGCTGAGGGCGCGGAAGCCGTGGTTCCCGATATACTTGATTTTATGCAGTACTGCTTCTATAACCAGATCTATAAGGCCGAAAACCTCGGGACCCAAAAATCGACTGCCCGTATCTGCAGCATGGGCATCCGTGTCATAGATCATGCCAGAAAGGCTGCCTTTAAGGAGCTTAAAAGGAGCAGGCACTTCTATCCCCCCGTTCCCATAAGGGAGATAGCAAAATACGCAAGCCCAATAGTGTCCATCGGCAACCAGACCGGTGAGGGGTGGTTCCTGACCGGTGAAATGGTAGAGCTCATACATTCCGGAGTTAAGAATATCGTCTGTACCCAGCCCTTCGGCTGCCTTCCCAACCATGTGGTGGGAAAGGGCGTAATAAAGGAGCTCAGGCGTAAATATCCCGGCTCCAATATAGTCGCTATAGATTATGATCCCGGCGCCAGTGAGGTCAATCAGCTTAACAGGATCAAGCTTATGCTATCAACGGCCTTTAAAAAGCTGGCCTGATAGGGAGACTCTCTACTGCTGTTTATCCCCGGAGGCATCTGCGTCATTACCCTGAATGTCTCCGGGCCTTCCAAAGCCGCGTCCGCCTCCCATTCCGCCGCCGAAGCCTGCCGTTTCGCCCAGGCTTGTGACCGTACCTTCAAGTACGATCTCCTCTTCCTCTCCGCCGATGCTTAAGCTTACGGTTTCGTTAAGCTTTAGCCCGGGGCAGCTGAGTGTAAGATTGGAAAAGCTGCAGGGCGGCTCATAATCCAGGATTACCTCCCCCGCTTCGTTCTTTAAGACGACAGCCGTCCCGGCCTCCTTCGTTTCTGACAGATTATAGAAAATGGAGCACTGCGTCGAGGCCTCATCCGGACTTTCGGCCATCATGCTTCCCCCGAGGGCTATTATGTCTCCCCCGTTTATGAGAAAGCTTCCGCCGCTTTCACTTCCGTAATCTACGGCATTATTGCTTCCTCCACCGGAAAGACTAACTCTTACGGTCCCTCCGCTTATCAACACATCTCCGTTTGAATCAAGTCCGTCCGAATCCCTTCCGTTTTCATTTACGATAAGCACCGAGCCCCCGCTTATCCTTATATAGCTCTTTTCCTCCTCAGCTGATTCCTCGCTCTTTGTGTCAGCAGCTGCGGCCGAAGCCTTATTGTCTCCTGTCCCCTGCATTCCCGGCATTCCCTTCATGCCTCCGCCCATGAAGGTATTCGATCCGCCGTTTGCGTTTATTCCGTCATCCTGCGGATGTATTTCTATGCTGCCGCCGGAAATGTCGATATTTTTCGCCTCCAGCCCTTCATAGCAGTCACTTATGTTTATGCTTCCCTCTGACACGATGATATCGATATCCGAATGTATCCCGTCATCCCCGGCCTTTATGGTAAGCCCGGCATCCCTGAACTTAAAGGCATCATTGACATGAAGCCCGTCCGAAGCCGAATCAACGCTTATAATGCCCCCGGAAATGACAAGATCGTCGTTTGCGTCTATACCGTGCTTATAGGCTGCCTTTATGCTTAAGGCCCCGCTCCCGTTTATCGTCAGATCATCCCGGGAAAAAATCGTGCCCCCCGAGCCCTGATCTATGGCCTCATCGGAATACTGCGCACCGCTCTCAAGATGATTTTCGCTTCCCTCCGCAAGGGTAAGGAATACCTTGTCAGCCTGGTTTATCCTTAGAGCGGCATCATCCTCCTTATAAACGTTTATACCGTCAAGCATTATCCATACCTTTGAGGAGCTGTCGGCATCCACAACGATCTGTCCGTCCGTAAGCTCTCCGGAAACGGCATACCAGCCCGCGGAGCTGATAAAAACGCTGCCGTCATAAGCATAGGCGCCCTTTCCCGAAATGGATATGTCGGTACCGTTAAGGGAAATAACCGTTGCCATAGAGATGTCCCAGTTTCCGTCCATATCATTTTCGGTAAAAACATATTCATCGGAATTTGCCTCCGAATCCTCGTCGACAACGGCTGTCATCCCTAATTTTTTTCCGTTCATAAACACTATCGTGATAACTATGACGACTGCCATTATTATCAGGCATATCTTCTCAATGTTTTTGTTGGTTGACATAACACTCGTACCTTTCCATAGGCAACTAACATCAGTATGACCCGGATGCTTCAGACTGCTCGCCTGCTCAATATCTTAAGGAAGGCAGCCTCCTCCCCCAGAAGTATCTCCATATCCCTGAACAGGTCTTCATGGTGTCCTTCCCTCAGGTCCTCGGTCACCGCCGCGGCTGCATAATGAAGGGGCATAAGCCCCAGGGTGACCGTAACCCCCTTCAGATCATGGGCTATCCTGAAGGCTCTATTATAATCCTTATCCTCCAAAGCCTCCTTCAGAAGCTCTGTCTCCTTAAGCTCTCCGAACTCCGAAAGCTTTTCATAATAAAAACCCTTATCTCCCAGGACCAGCCTTACGGCACTGTCCGTATCCGCTCCCCAGGCCTTAAGCTCTGAAAACAGTACATCCATCGGCTCACTGTTCCCCCTGTTCCTTTTTCTGGAACAACTCCGCAAGCATATAGAAGAGCTTTTCGGATTCTACGGGCTTGCTTATAAAGCTGTTCATTCCCGCTTCCCTGCAGCGCTCCTCGACTCCCTCCGTCACATCCGCGGTAAGCCCTATGACAGGTATGGTGGAAGCGTCCTCAAGTGGAAGATGTCTTATTTCCGTCGTCGCTTCCTCTCCGGATTTGACAGGCATCATCAGATCCATGAGGATAGCCTGGTAATGATAGGGGCCTCTTGCAAGGAACATATCCACAGCCTCCTGTCCGTCTGAGGCAAGCTCCGCGTGTATCCCCTTTGTATTAAGGTTTTTTATTATCACTTCGGCATTTATCCTGTTATCGTCGACCACAAGGATGTTCTTTCCATAGAGCACCTGATCCTCATAGGTTTCTGCTCTGTGGGCGGAAAGCGCTATCTGCTCTTCGGTTGCCAGACTGTAGGAGAGCCTTACCGTAAATATGCTGCCCTTACCTATAGAGCTCTCACATTCAATGCTTCCTCCCATAAGCTCAACAAGCTGTCTGCATATATACAGGCCCAGTCCCGCGCCGTCATGCAGATCGCCCTCTCTTATGTCCTGCTCAAAGGGAAGGAACATTTTCTGTTTGAAGCTGTCGGTTATTCCCACCCCGGTGTCTCTGATGGTGTAGGTATACTGCGCGCAGTTATTGGCATAACGGACCTCGGCGTTAAAAGAGACCTCGCCTCCCCTCGGGGTATACTTTATCCCGTTGGAAAGGAGATTAAGCAGCACTCTCTCAACATGAGGCACATCCATGAGCACGTATCTGTTCTGGGAACCGGAAATATTTACCGAAAAATGAAGGCCGGCCGAGCGCATCTGCTCTTCTATTATGGTCTGTACCGAGCCTATGACCGTCTCCTCCCTTACCGCCGAGCTTGTAATGACTATCTTTCCGGCATTTATCCGGCTTGTCTCAAGTATCTCCTCAATAAGTCCCACGAGATAATCACTGGACATTTTGATCTTTTCCAGATTATCTCTCACACTGTCCGAGATAGACGCGTCCTTAAGGGTCAGCTCTGTAAGCCCGGATATTGCGGTCATGGGAGTCCTCATATCATGCGACATCTGGGACAGGAAATTCTCCTTTTCCTGCCCGGTACGCACTGCCTTTCTTAAGGCCCTTGCTATTTCCTCGATCTGCTCCTGATCGTCTATCTGCTTCGTGGTATCGACAAAGGTGAGCACCAGTCCCTGAAGCGTGGTCATCTGGTCCCTCACATCCGCGCCGTCAGCCTTTTCCAGCTTACCTCCCTCCTGTGAAAGGTAGGGCGCGATCCTGATAAGATAGGTCTTGCCCGCAATCGACGCACAGTGCTGCTCTATCGGATCCATGGTGCTCAATACCTGGCTGCACTGCTGCATAAGGTCCACCGTGGTAAAGTTAAAGGTGATATATCTTAAGGATCTTCCGATATCCTGATCCGCCAGGTTGAACTCTGTCGAGATATACTCGGTATATTTCCTTATCTTAAGCTCCTTGTCCACCATCAGTATGCCCACCAGTGTCGTGGAAAGGAAATTAGCCATATCGTCATTAACGCTTGCCAGCTCATTTACCTTGGACTGGTATTCGGAATTGACGGTATACAGCTCCTCATTAACGGACTGAAGCTCCTCATTGGAGGACTGAAGCTCCTCATTTGCGGTAAGCAGCTCCTCGTTTGCGGCCTGCAGCTCAGCATTGACGGATTCAAGCTCTGTCACGGTCTGTCTCAGATCGTCCTTAGTAAGCCTGAGCTCCTGCTCAAGATCCGATATCCGTTTCGATGCCGCAGTATCGATCCTGTACTCCTCTACATTTCCCGACAGCTCCGCGTTTCCGCGTAAAAAGGCTATTCCGGTAAAATTAGTTTTAAGGCCATGCCTGTCAAGTATGGGCTGCGCAACGATCGCTATATGCTCCGGGTTCTCCGAAAGCCTGACCGGAACGTTCTCATAGCTTACCTTCTCATCCTTCTCCCTTGAATCCTTCAGCACTGTGGATACCGCGATCCTAAGGTCCGGGCGGATGAGCATGAATATATCAAGGGTAGCATCCCCCGAGGGGATCGACAAAAACTGTGAACAGTCTCCGTAGGAGCGGACAAGCTCATTCTTTTCATTCACCAGCACACAGGCAGGCATAAGCGCCTCCAGCACCGAGGTGTCAAGCTCCGCGCTCTTATGCTTTACCTCAGCATCATCCTCCGTTTCCTGTATGGGAATGGGCTCAAGCATGTTTTCAAAGGAGGGCATCGTATAGGCAAAATGCTCATGCACCGGTGCCTTGCCTGCGATATTATGTATGAATATCTTTTCGTTTGCGCACACGCCCCGGAATATCTCGTCATAATCTATGACGGACTCGCTCCTTCCGAGGAAAAGATATCCCTGATCGTTCAGGGCCTTATGGAAGATGGCAAACAGGTTCCTCTGAAGAACGGTCTGGAAATATATCAGCACGTTCCTGCAGCTTATAAGATCGAGCCTTCCAAAGGGCGGATCCTGAAAGATATTATGCTGGGCGAATATTATCATCTGGCGTATGTCATGATGTATGACATACTTGTTGCCCTTTCGCGTAAAATATTTGGAGAGCCTGGTGACCGACACGTCCTCTATGATGTTATCGCTGTATACACCCCTTACCGCACTCGCTATGGAGTCTGATTCCAGATCGGTCGCAAAGATCTTGATATCCCTTCGAAAGCCCAGCTCCTCCATCGCTTCGGCAAAAAGGATGGCTATGGAATAGGCCTCCTCACCGGTTGAGCAGCCCGCGACCCAGACCCTGATCTGCTTTTCCCTGGGTGAGCTTCTGAGAATATGCTTTATGACCGTTTCCTTAAGAACATCAAAATATTCCGAGTCCCTGAAAAAGCTGGTAACACCGATAAGCACCTCTTTTGCGAGGGTCTTTGCCTCCTCGGGATTATTGTTTAAGTAGGTGACATATTCATTAAGGTTGCGGCTGTGGGTTATGACCAGTCTTCGCTCAATACGCCTGAGGATAGTAGTCTGCTTGTAATATGCGTAGTTTATGTTTGTAACATTTCGAAGGATCGAGAAGATCTGTGACATCAGATCCTGATCCGACAAAAGGAACCTGGAGTTTGACTCAATTATAGAAGCTGCTATATGAGCCATCTCCTTGGCGATGGAATCCGGGTTCTGAACCATGTCCACAAAACCGGTCGCAATGGCATTTCTCGGCATTCCGTCAAACTTTGCGGATTCCGGTGTCTGAACGATAATGACGCCGTTCTGTTCCTTTATCGATCTTATCCCGCTGGTACCGTCGGAACCGGTCCCGGAAAGGATCACGGCAACAGCTCTGTTTTCATAGGCCGCAGCAAGGGATCTGAAGAAAATATCTATGGGATGATTGATTATCCCAAGATCATATTCCTTTAAATGGAGGACATCCTCCTCAATTTCAACATTGTAGCGCGGCGGAATCATATAGACATGATTACGCTCTATCGTCATGCCGTCCCTTATCTCAGTTACCGGCATCGCGCTGTATTTTTCGAGTATGCCCGCAAGCATGCTCTTATGATCGGGTGCCAGATGCTGGATTATGACAAAGGCCATTCCGGTATTTGAAGGTAAAAAAGTAAGGAACTGCTGAAGTGCCTCCAGGCCGCCTGCGGACGCGCCTATCCCAACTACACAGCTGGGCTTCAAACTGACCGACTGATGTACAGTATTCATCCTATCCCCCTCTCTGCACACTGTTTTCCTTTGGAAAATCGTGTGCTGGTGCGAACTTCACCTATTAAATGATTATAAACCTGTTCGGAAAAAAAACCACTATTTTTTTATTATCTATGTTATAATACGCCTCATGGATAAGAGTTTAAATTTCAGCGACAAGGCTGCGCTTTTCGATAAATTTCTCAACGCCTGTTATGAGGTTGTGATCCATATAGACAGGGCATCCGGAAATGCCGAAACCCTGTATTCAAAGGATCCGGTCTGGGATGTTACCATTGGCAATCCTTACCCCTTTGAAGAGACCTTTAACAGATATCTGGCTAACTACCTTGCCATCTCAGACAGGGATTTTCCGTTTATGTCCGTAAGTCTTGAGGATATCAGGCTTAACGTGACTTCAAAGCATGATTTTCCCATTCTTTACACCATCCAGGGGCCTGACGGCGGTCTGCATGTTAAGGAAGGGCTGTTTTTCAGGGACGATTCCTCTATATGGCTCTTCATAGCCGACATAACCCAGAGCTACGAAAAGGCGGATAAGCGTATACACAACCTGAACGATGCCGTAAGCCTTACCACAGCCGGAAATGAGGAGAAAAATGCCATCTACAGTATTATGCAGGACAGCCTGAGAAAGCCTCTCTACTCCACTATGGGTATACTTTATATCTCAGGCAACACCAGGGAAGACGCCAATATAATCGGCAGCTATGTAAACAATCTTCCTCTTTCCGGAATGCAGCTGAACGAATTTATCGAGGATATAAATGATCTGAAGCAGATAGCTGAAGACAGGCTGGTGCTTAAGCCGGAGCCTGTCAGGCTTCAAAAGGTGCTTAAGGATATCCATTCGGTAATGAAGACCGTCTGTGAGGACAGGGGATATCTCTTCAGCAGCTCGCAAACCATAATTTCGGAGGCTGATGTATATCTGGATTCCCACCTCTTCAGCCAGCTTATGTACCGGATCCTCCAGATCATTCTGGCCAGCTCCGTCCGCGGAAGCAGGATACACATGTTCACACAGGAGTTTCCTTCACCCTCAGGCAGGCTGACCTGTGAATTTTCTCTTGAGTGTACCGGTGTGATCCTTGACGCTGAGAGAATGTCTGTCCTTATCCGGCCCTATGACCTTATTAAGGAGATCGCCGAAAAAAATCCTGATTCCTTTGATGTTTCAAGTGTGATACTTAAGTATTATCTTTCACTTTTCGGCGCCGAGACCCTTATCATAGAATCGGACGGAAACAGGGGCAGCCGCATCTCGTTCATTCTTTCCTTCGATATGACCTCACAGACCAGGAAGCAGGCCGAGGAGGTCATCGAACGGCTGGCGCCTAAGCTTAAGGGTATAAGGGTCCTCATCGTCGATGACAATGATGTTACCCTTGATATAGAGGAAAGGCTGCTTTCAGGCTACGGCATATACACCGAAAGAGCCATCAACGGTCAGGATGCCATTAATGTATTCACCGCGGAGAACGGAAATTTTGACGTTATACTGATGGATATCCTGATGCCCGATACAGACGGGCTTGAGGCCACAAGAAGGATAAGACGGCTTAAGGATGTCCCGGGTGCCGAGACGATACCCGTGATCGCAATGACTGTCGGAGCCTTCCGAAAGGACTTCAAGGAGAGCCTTGACGCGGGAATGAACGCCCACCTTATAAAGCCTATAAATCCGGAAAGACTGTTCACCGTATTATGCAGTGTTCTGGGAAGAGAATAGCTTATTGTATAGCTTTTTGTAACGCTTTTGTAAAAAAGAGAAAATGCTCCGTCCGGCTTTACCGGACGGAGCATTTCTCTGTTTTGTCGTTATATGCTGTATAGAACAGCAGCAGATCCTTAAACCGTAAAGAAGCTTATCTCATCATTCAGTCTGGAAGCAAGCTCCTGAAGCTCACTTGAAGCATGATTGATCATCTCAAAGGTCGCGTTAAGCTCCTGCATGGAGGCGGTAGTCTCCTCGGTCGAGGCCGCATTCTCCTCGGATACCGCGGACAGATCCGAAATAACATTCAACAGACCGTTCTTCGACTCATTAAGAGTATCCACACGATTGGAGATACCGGTGGAGCTGCCGGAAACGCTGGCGACGTTCTCCTGCATACTTATCATATCATTCTTCGTTGATTCTATCTTGGATGTCTGAGCCTCTATCGCGCTGTTGAGATCCTTGACCGTCTGTACCGTCTTCTCTGATTCATTTATAAGACTTGAGATTATACCGTTAATGGTTACGGTAGCCTCCTGCGTCTGAGACGCAAGCTCTCCTATCTCATTTGCTACTACCGCAAAGCCTCTTCCCGCTTCACCCGCACGCGCCGCCTCAATGGATGCGTTCAGGGCAAGGAGGTTCGTCTGTGAGGAAATATTGGTAATAAGGTCGGAAGCCTCTGATATCTTCCTTGCCGCATCGTTCGTCGAACGGATCTGGGCATCGATTATCCTCATGCTCTCTACTGTGGACTCGTTCTGGCTCATGAGCTGGTCAAGAGCCTCCATGGCACGGTTGCTTGCCGAAGCCATGCTCTCGGCATATGAACCAAGCTCCTTTACGTTGTCCATGATGCCCTCGATATCGGTACCGATGTTTGCGGTGTCGTTTGCGGAGGTCTGTACGCTCTCAGCCTGTCCCACGGCGCCCTTTGAAATATCATCGATAGCGCTGGTAACCTGGTTGGATGCTTCCGCCGCCTGCTGAGCAGAATCGGAAAGCGACTCTCCTGCATCCGAAACATCACCGGAAAGGGACTTGGCGGTGCTGAGAACCTTCTTAAGCTCATCCGTAAGGATGCTTGCGCTCTCTGCTATGGTACCGAGCTCGTCGGTCCTCTTAAGCGCGTCCTCCGAAAATTCCACCCTGAGATCTCCGGTAGCCATCTGGGAGATCGCGTCAACAATGTTCTTCATTGCGTGGGCACTGCTCCTGTAAAGAACGATGCCGATGATGATGACGATCAGGATGCAGCCGACAGCCAGACCGATCATCATAAAGATTATCCTTCTTATCTGCTTGTTTATGTCAGCCGTTTTTCTGAAGGCACAGGTCATTCCGCCAACATTCCCGTTGTCGTCAAGGACCGGGGCATATACGCCCGAATACTGTTCGCCCGCCACAACATAGTTGGTACGGTAATATGTCTGCTTATTCTGTACCACCCTGGAATATATGTCGCTGGGAGCGATGGTGTCGTTATTCTTACGTCCCACAGGGGAACCGTTTACGGTAGTTATCGCCCTTATATTATCATAAAAGATAGCGTAATCCAGTCCCGTCTGCTGCTTAAGAGCCCCGATGAACTCTCCCTTAAACGCATGATCACCCTTCCACAGGACGTCATCCTCATCCAGGTTCCACGGGCCCTCATACATACGCTGTATCTCATCCGCCATCTGGATCGCTGCCGTATTCAGGGTCTCCTCCACGAGATTCTCATACGCACTGGAGAGCTCTGTGGAGCTTACGAGAGTAAGCAGAAGCGCTACCGCCGTACACGCTGCCACCGAGATCATAATAATGTTCAGTACCAGCTTCTTTGACCTTTTTTTTGCCTTCATACAAAATCCTCCCTTATTTTTTGTTCTGCATTTTCATACCCGTAAAAAACAGGAACCTGCTTTAATGGGCATACCATGCAGGATTTTCAGAACCACCCGGCAAAAGGCCTTCCGGGCAGAACATTGTATCAGGCCGCAAAAGAAACCACACGCCTTATATTATTTTACTGTATTATTAAAATTCTGTAAACATATTTTTGTGAAAATTAGCTAAAAACGTTACCTTCTTCACCTCTCCCACTTCACAGCCATCATGGTCAGATCGTCAAAGGGCTCCCTCTCCCCTACAAACTCACCGACGTTTCTTTTTACGGAAAGGAGCAGTTTCTCAGGATCCTCATCCCTGTGCCGGTTTAAGAATCCCATCATCCTTGTGGTCCCGTACATTTCCTCCTCGCGGTTCTCAGCCTCCGGAAGCCCATCCGTATAGACAAACAGAAGATCTCCTTTGCCAAAGGAAAAGCTGTGCTCCGAATAAACCGTTCCCTCCATTACGCCCACCGCCGGGCAATGCCTGTATCTGACCAGCTCAAAGCCTTCATTGCAACGCCTGACCACCGGATGCTCATGCCCCGCATTGACAGAGACCGAGGCACCGGTCATGACATCGATGAGGCAGGCCCATACGGTAACGAACATACTCCCTATATTATACTCGCAGATCTGATTGTTGACGTGAAAAAGAGCCTCTGAGGGGCTGTCTCCGCTCTTCATCCTGTTTTTGATAAGAGCCTTCGCCACCATCATAAACAGCGCCGCAGGAACGCCCTTCCCGGAAACATCCGCTATCACCAGGCACAGGTGACCGTCGTCCGTCATGAAGAAATCATAGAAATCTCCCCCGACCTCCTTGGCGGGAGCCATAGTGGCAAAAATATCCACCCCGGCCTTTTCACGTATCGGGTCAAATTCAGTGGAAAGCACCCCTGCCTGTATCCTTCTGGCAAGATTCAGCTCCGTATCCAGCCTGGCCCTTTCCATAGCAAGCCGGTCAAGGTCGCTTAAATAGCTCCCTATCTCAAGCTCCATGCTCTTAAGCGCCGATGTGAGATTATGAAGCTCTGTGATATTGCTGCCCTCCATGCTCTCAAAAATATGACTGTTATCACGCCCGGCGGCTCTCAGCTCATAATTTCCCACAAACATTTCGGCAGTATCCGATATATTTCCGATGGGCTTTACGACCCTACTTCTGAGCAGCACAACGACCCCGATGCTTATAACTACCGTGGCGATCAAAGCACATAAAGCGGTCTGAAGCAGAAAGGACCTTACCCCCCTTGAGACATTGCTTACGGGAATATCTGAAAGAAGATAGGCATATATCCCCCTTTCCGGATCAAGCACTACAGCCGTACCGTCGGTCCTTAAACGCCCGTAGGTTGAGGAATGTGTGATAAAGCCATCAAAGTCCTGCCTGGGCCCGTTCATATACGGCTCCGTATCTATGATATGTGTTTCCCCGCAGGGCAGAACATTCACATCACAGGCATCCAGAATGAAGACCTCCATACCCTTTTCGGGGTAAATAAGGACATAATCCATGGCCGTAGATATGGTGCCCTGCCTTATGGTATTAAGCTCCTCCCATACCCTCCTGTATACCTCTGACTCCTCAATCCTCTTAAAGTCAGAAATCCATTCCTCTTTACTGTTTTCGTATTCCTCCGGTGAAAACTCCTTTGAACGAACGACGGCGTCAACCTCTTCGGCAAGGCTTTTCATATCCCCTTCGTTCACCGCCCCAAGTGCCGCCCCGGTGATGGAAGCATTCATATCGTCATATACCGATGACAATAGCCTCCCGAAAAAAACAACCGCGACAAGCAGGCATACCCCCACCATCAGCACAGACTGACCGGCCACCATGCAGATGGCGGTAAAGGAAATCGATCTTTTCTTACTCATGTCCCCCCTCTACAGCCCCACGTCTGCGGCATAGGGCTCAAAATCAGATCTTGTAAACACCTTTCCGACCTTGACAAATTCGTACTTTACCGCAAGCAGATAATGCTTCATATGCACCTTACCCTCTGCCTGCGGATCAGCTGCCGCAAGAAAAGCTGCATTTAAGATACAGTTCTTTATATTACCTCCGACAAACTCAAACTTCTCCGCTAAAAACCTTATGTCCACATCATCGGCAAGCGGTGTTCCCTTGGGTATCGTCGTTGTCCAGAGCATCTCCCTTGTATCAACGTCCGGGAACTGGAATTCAACGATATATTTCATTCTTCTGAAGAAGGCCGGATCAATGTTGTGCTTGTAGTTCGTCGCAAGCACGGACACACCGTCATAGGCCTCCACCTCCTGAAGCAGGAGCGCCGTTTTGTTATTGTTCGAGGACTGGTTGGAGCCGCCGTCATCCGAACGCTTTGCAAACAGGGTATCGCACTCGTCGAAGAAAAGCACCACATTGCACTTCTTGGCCTCCCTGAAGATCATGGAGATCGATTTTTCGGTCTCACCTACATACTTGTCAATGACCTTGGAAAGGTCAACCCTGTATAATTCCAGTTTTCGTAGACCTGCTTCCTGAAGTTCATCTGGTCGATGGCGTGCTCTAAGGTCTCTCTCTGGCTCGGGTTCATGACTATGTCCTCAAAGCCGAAGTTGGCCTTTAACTTTGTCGCCTTCTGGGTAAGCTCAGAGCTCATCTGATTGTAGCAGCCCTTAAACAGCTTGTCCCTGCTGATCTCCGTTTCCTGAGCCATAACCGAAAGGGATCTTGCATGCTTTAAGGCATCGGATATCTTTCCGGGCGTGAACAAAAACTTCGTTGCCATCTCAAGCATGTCTATATCCTGCGCAAGTGTATAGCTTTTTGCATAATATTCCCAGCAGGACTGCCTCTCGGCGGTATCGGGAGTGGGAAGCTCAAGCTCCGTATAGCCAAGCTTTGTGACCTCCCTGAAATCTATATGCTCCTTGCTCATGGCAAATACCATAATATTCTGGTCGGTGAGCTTTGCAAAGGCCATGTCCATATAGCCGAAGAACTTTTCCTTCTCCTCCTCCCTGAAGCTGAGCTTCGAAGGGCATGCGCATCAACTCGTTATACGACGTCTGTAGTTTGTATCGGCAGCTGTTTACATGATCGAATATAACACATCAAGGGACACAAAAAGGACACTACTGAGTATCCCCATGATAAGACCCCTGATATGTTCCCTCAAACAGAGCCTGACGGACAAGCCATTTGATTCCTCTAAGCAGATATATTAGCATAAAAAACCGAAAACGGCAAAAACTTTTACAGCCTTGAAAAAATCCCAAAACAGCAGCAAAACAGGCCGGAGATTCCCGACCTGTCCTGCTGTTACGATATTATGCTATAGCCCTTAAAGGGCTTCGGCCTCTTATGATATTTATGACTGCGGATCCCCTCTGCACCGGTCTGCCCGCAGACCGTGTGCAGAGGCACAAGCTTCAGTTTGTGCCGACAGGTTCAGTTTGCTGATCCTGTCATTTTCTGCTTCCCGCGGGCGGAAGCGCACATGCCGCAATGAGCACAGTTTCCGCCGCAGGATGAGCGTCCTTTTTTTCTGTCACCCGCAAGCTTACAGACTATTCCGCAAACGATCAAAATAAGCACCAGCAATATAACGATCGTTCCGATATTATCCGC
>DFEA01000070.1:0-3842 GCA_002368575.1 Lachnospiraceae bacterium UBA3814
TGAAAGGTTTTCTGCTTATAAAAATTGCTTTGAGTTTAGTGAAATTGCAGCCGCGAAGAGGCGGGCTTTCTTATGATCAGCATATCCCACACAACCTTGGCATACTAAGCGATCAAGTGACTGTTCTGAAAAAACACTGTTATTGATTGACACCTGCCAGACATTGTGGTAAATTAAACAGGTCGTCCGCTGAAGTGACTGACCGGCACAGACCGGAGTTTGTGCCCGGGTACAGGAGCTTAAGGCAGGACGGCGCAGTTACCGAAGACAGCAGGTGCCGCTTGCGGCATAATCGGGGCAACCCGGCCAGCCGAGGAAATAAGGTTTGAATACATGGGATATGTTTATTTTGCCTTGCTTTCCGCTTCGGAGAGTGAGGCTTTTTGATTTAAGGATCATACCTCACTGAAAATAATCAAAAGGAGGTTAGGGTTCAATATGGCTAAGGTTGAATTAAAGAAGCCTATCATTGATGAGATCGCGGAAACCGTGAAGGACGCCCAGTCTGTAGTACTTGTTGACTACCGCGGGCTTACCGTTGCTCAGGATACGGATCTTCGTCGTCAGCTTCGTACCGCAGGGATCACCTACAAGGTATACAAGAACACGATGATGAATTTTGCGTTCAAGGGAACGGAATTTGAAAGCCTTTGCGACGGACTTGAGGGCCCCAGTGCCATCGCCGTTTCCAAGGATGACGCAACCGCTCCCGCAAGGATCATCGCAAAGTTTGCGAAGACCGCTCCCAAGCTTGAGATCAAGGCCGGTGTCGTAGAGGGTATCTACTATGACGCGGCGGGGATGGATTCCATCGCAAAGATCCCTTCAAGGGAAGAGCTTCTTTCAAAGCTGCTTGGTTCTATTCAGTCGCCTGTCACAAACTTCGCCCGCGTAATGAAGCAGCTGGCGGAAAAAGGCGGAGCAGCCGGTGCGGCAGCAGAAGCTTCGGAGCCCGCGGAGGCCGAACAGGCACCTGCGGCAGAATGATCATATTTGTAGTTTGTTAAATAATTATCATTATTTGTCTGCAAATATCGAATAAGTTGATAAATGAAATCGGTGCAGAAATGGAGGAATAAAAAATGGCAAAATTATCTACAGCAGAAATCATTGATGCTATAAAAGAGTTAACCGTTCTTGAATTAAATGATCTTGTCAAGGCCTGTGAAGAGGAGTTCGGCGTTTCGGCGGCAGCAGGCGTTGTAGTGGCAGCGGCAGCAGGCGACGGCGCAGGCGCGGCTGAGGAGAAGACAGAGTTCGATGCAGAGCTCACCGAGATCGGCTCCGAGAAGGTTAAGGTCATCAAGGTTGTTCGTGAGATCACCGGACTTGGGCTTAAGGAAGCCAAGGAGCTTGTTGACAACGCTCCCAAGATGGTTAAAGAGGGCGTTTCCAAGGAAGAGGCCGAGGATGTCAAGAAGAGGCTTGAGGAAGTCGGAGCTAAGGTTACTCTTAAATAATCCTGTTTGATCAAAAATAATAATTGACAAAGAAAAAGGGCTTGTGTTATCATGTAGAGTGCGTTATTTTGGAAACACAGGCTCTTTTTTCGTGCTTCCAACAGGCTAGGACATAAAAACAACATTTTGTTAACGGGGTGAAACGTCGATGGAAAAAAACAGGATACGTCCCATTGCCGCCGGTAAGAACACGCGTATGAGCTTTTCGAGACAGAAGGAGGTCCTTCAGATACCTAATCTGATCGAGGTTCAGAAGAATTCGTACCGGTGGTTTCTGGAAGAAGGTCTTAAGGAAGTATTTGCCGATATTTCCCCGATCACCGATTACAACGGGCATCTGAGCCTTGAATTTGTGGATTTCAGGCTATGCGAGGAGGATGTCAAGTATTCGATCGAGGAATGCAAGGACAGAGACGCTACTTATGCGGCACCGCTCAAGGTAAATGTAAGGCTTTACAATAAGGAAAGCGGTGAGATCATAAGTCACGACATATTCATGGGGGATCTTCCTCTTATGACTGCAACGGGTACCTTTGTGATCAACGGCGCCGAGCGTGTTATAGTAAGCCAGCTTGTGCGTTCACCGGGTATCTACTACGCGATAAGCCACGATAAATTCGGTAAGAGACTTTTTTCATCGACTGTTATTCCCAACAGGGGTGCATGGCTGGAATACGAAACGGATTCCAACGATGTGTTTTTTGTGCGTGTTGACAGGACAAGAAAGGTTCCTGTCACCGTCCTCATAAGGGCGTTAGGCATCGGGAGCAATCAGGAGATAGTGGAGCTTTTCGGCGACGAGCCCAAGATCATGGCATCCTTTACAAAGGATATCTCCACCAACTACGAGGAAGGCCTGCTTGAGCTGTACCGTAAGATACGACCGGGTGAGCCCCTGACCGTGGAAAGCGCGGAAAGCCTTATAAATGCCATGTTCTTTGACGCAAGGCGTTATGACCTTGCAAGGGTCGGCAGGTATAAGTTCAACAAGAAGCTTTCCTTTAAAAAGAGGATAAAGGGCCATGTCCTTGCGGAGCCGGCGGTTGATCCGGAAACCGGCGAGATACTTGCCGAGGCCGGTGAGAAGCTTACTGAGGAAAAGGCGGACCTTCTGCAGAATTCCGCGGTACCCTATGTATATATACAGACAGAGGAGAGGAACGTCAAGGTTCTCTCAAACCTCATGGTCGATATAACAAAATATATCGACTGCAATCCTAAGGATTTCGGCATTACGGAGCTGGTATATTACCCTGCGTTAAAGAAGATAATGGACGAGTGCGGCGAGGATACGGAGGCGCTTTCCGATGCTCTTACGGCAAGTGTGCATGATCTCGTTCCGAAGCATATCACCAGGGAAGATATAATGGCTTCCATTAACTATAACATTCATCTTGAGTACGGCATCGGAAACGACGATGATATCGACCATCTGGGAAACAGGCGTATCCGTGCGGTGGGAGAGCTTCTGCAGAACCAGTACAGGATAGGTCTTTCAAGGCTTGAGAGGGTGGTAAGGGAGCGTATGACCACTCAGGATCTTGAGGGCATCTCGCCCCAGGCGCTCATCAATATCAAGCCCGTGACCGCGGCGGTTAAGGAGTTCTTCGGCTCCTCACAGCTTTCGCAGTTCATGGACCAGAATAATCCCCTGGGTGAGCTCACCCATAAGAGACGTCTTTCCGCACTGGGACCCGGAGGTCTTTCAAGAGACCGTGCGGGCTTTGAGGTAAGGGACGTTCACTATTCCCATTACGGCAGGATGTGTCCCATAGAGACGCCCGAAGGTCCCAACATAGGTCTTATCAATTCCCTTGCCTGCTACGCGAGGATCAACGAATACGGCTTTGTTGAGGCTCCCTACAGAAAGATCGACCATACCGATCCGGAGAATCCGGTGGTTACGGACGACGTTGTATACATGACCGCGGACGAGGAGGATAATTACCACGTCGCTCAGGCAAACGAGCCTCTGGACTCTGAGGGGCATTTTGTCAGGCGTATGGTTTCCGGGCGTTACAAGGACGAGACCTCCGAGTATGACAAATCCATGTTTGAATATATGGACGTATCGCCCAAGATGGTATTCTCCGTGGCTACGGCCCTCATTCCCTTCCTTGAGAACGACGACGCCAACCGTGCTCTCATGGGCTCGAACATGCAGCGTCAGGCGGTGCCTCTGCTGACTACCGAGGCTCCCGTGGTGGGGACCGGTATGGAGCCCAAGGCAGCGGTGGATTCGGGCGTATGCGTGGTCGCCAAGAAGTCCGGGACCGTTACCTATGTGATGTCCAACGAGATCGGCGTCAAAAATGACGACGGGACGAAGGAGGTCTACAGGCTTTCCAAGTTCGTGCGCAGCAACCAGAGCAACTGCTACAA
>DFEA01000070.1:3891-6930 GCA_002368575.1 Lachnospiraceae bacterium UBA3814
GCAACTGCTACAACCAGAAGCCCATAGTGGATAAGGGCGAGCATATAGAGGAGGGACAGGTCATAGCGGACGGTCCTTCGACCTCAAACGGAGAGCTTTCCCTCGGAAAGAATCCTCTCATCGCCTTCATGACCTGGGAGGGTTATAACTACGAGGATGCCGTTCTTCTAAGCGAGAGGCTCGTTCAGGATGATGTGTATACCTCCGTTCATATAGAGGAGCATGAATCCGAGGCCAGGGATACAAAGCTTGGCCCCGAGGAGATAACAAGAGATGTTCCCGGCGTCGGTGAGGAGGCCTTAAAGGACCTTGATGAGAGAGGGATTATCCGTATAGGCGCAGAGGTCAGGGCAGGCGATATCCTTGTGGGAAAGGTGACTCCCAAGGGTGAGACCGAGCTGACCGCCGAGGAAAGGCTTTTAAGGGCCATCTTCGGAGAGAAGGCAAGGGAGGTAAGGGATACCTCGCTTAAGGTTCCTCACGGGGAATACGGCATCGTTGTGGATGCCAAGATCTTTTCAAGAGACAACGGCGACGAGCTCCCTCCGGGAGTCAATCAGTCGGTCAGGATATATATCGCCCAGAAGAGAAAGATCTCGGTGGGTGATAAGATGGCGGGACGTCACGGGAATAAGGGTGTTGTTTCCCGTGTGCTGCCGGTAGAGGACATGCCCTATCTTCCGAACGGAAGGCCCGTGGATATAGTGCTCAATCCTCTTGGCGTGCCCTCCCGAATGAATATCGGTCAGGTACTTGAGATACATTTATCGCTTGCCGCAAAGGCTCTGGGCTTTGATGTGGCGACGCCGGTATTTGACGGAGCGGACGAGAACGATATAGTAAGCACGTTAGAGCTTGCCAATGACTATGTGAATCTTCCCTTTGATGATAAGGAGCTTGCAAAGGAAGCCTCCTCTGACAGTGAGAAGAAGACCTTTACCTCGCTTCACAGAGACGAGCTCAGCGACGAGGTATATGATTTCCTTTCCAAGAACAGGGAGCACAGGGCATTGTGGAAGGGCGTTCCCATTTCAAAGGACGGAAAGGTAAGGCTCAGGGACGGACGTACCGGGGAGTACTTCGACAATCCCGTTACCATCGGCCACATGCATTACCTGAAGCTCCACCATCTGGTTGACGATAAGATACATGCCCGTTCCACGGGACCGTATTCACTGGTTACCCAGCAGCCTCTTGGCGGAAAGGCCCAGTTCGGAGGACAGCGTTTCGGTGAGATGGAGGTGTGGGCTCTTGAGGCCTACGGCGCATCCTATACGCTTCAGGAGATACTGACGGTCAAGTCGGATGATGTGATAGGGCGTGTAAAGACCTACGAGGCCATCATCAAGGGCGACAATATCCCGGATTCAGGCATTCCCGAATCCTTCAAGGTCCTGCTTAAGGAGCTTCAGTCACTGGGGCTCGATGTAAGAGTCTTAAGGAACGACAATACCGAGGTCGAGATCGGCGAAAACGTTGATTACGGCGATACTGATTTCAGGTCCATCCTTGAGGAGGATTCCAGAAGATACAGAAACAACGATATGTCCTTTAAGGATAACGGCTACATCGAGAAGGAATTTTCAGAGGACGGTCAGCTTGACAATGTTGAATACGATGATTATTCAGACGGAGAGGACAACAGTGATCGTTATGAGGAGGCTTTTCCGGAGAATGAGATCGAAAAGGATTTTGCAGTTGATTTCGATGAATGATCGCGGCCTGTAAAGGGCTTTTAATGATCAGAAGAAAAGGAGTGGACAGAATGCCTGACAATAAACAAGATGCTTATCAGCCCCTGACCTTTGATGCCATCAGAATAGGACTGGCTTCTCCGGAGAAGATCAGAGAGTGGTCGAGAGGCGAGGTGAAAAAGCCTGAAACGATCAATTACAGAACCTTAAAGCCGGAAAAGGACGGTCTCTTCTGCGAAAGGATCTTCGGCCCCAGCAAGGACTGGGAGTGTCACTGCGGAAAGTATAAAAAGATCCGTTATAAGGGAGTCATCTGTGACCGCTGCGGCGTTGAGGTGACAAAGGCCAGCGTCAGAAGGGAAAGGATGGGCCATATAGAGCTTGCAGCCCCGGTATCCCATATCTGGTATTTCAAGGGTATCCCCAGCCGTATGGGGCTTATCCTCGATATTTCTCCGAGGAACCTTGAGAAGGTCCTGTATTTTGCAAATTATATAGTTCTGGATCCCGGCCAGACCGACCTTAAATACAAGCAGATACTTACCGAGAAGGAGTATCAGGAGGCGACGGCTGAGTGGGGCACCAGGGAATTCCGTACCGGTATGGGCGCGGAGGCCGTAAAGGAGCTCTTAAGCTCCATCGACCTCGATAAGGAGGCGGAGGAATTAAGGACCGAGCTTTCAGATGCCAACGGTCAGAAGCGCGCAAAGATAATAAAGAGACTGGAGGTCATCGAGGCCTTCCGCAGCTCGGGGAACATGCCTGAATGGATGGTCATGGATGTTATCCCCGTTATTCCTCCCGATCTTAGGCCTATGGTACAGCTGGACGGAGGAAGGTTTGCGACCTCGGACTTAAACGATCTCTACAGAAGGATAATAAACAGGAATAACCGTTTGAAGAGGCTCCTTGATCTCGGAGCTCCCGATATCATCGTAAGGAATGAGAAGAGGATGCTTCAGGAGGCCGTGGATGCCCTTATAGATAACGGCAGAAGGGGAAGGCCGGTCACAGGCCCCGGAAACAGGGCTCTCAAGTCCCTGTCCGATATGCTTAAGGGTAAGTCCGGACGTTTCCGTCAGAATCTGCTGGGAAAGCGTGTTGACTATTCCGGAAGGTCGGTTATCGTGGTGGGGCCCGAGCTTAAGATATATCAGTGCGGCCTGCCCAAGGAGATGGCCATTGAGCTCTTCAAGCCCTTCGTTATGAAGGAGCTTGTGGCAAACGGCACCTCTCATAATATCAAGAACGCAAAGAAGATGGTCGAAAGACTGCGCCCGGAGGTATGGGACGTGCTCGAGGAGGTCATCAAGGAGCATCCCGTGATGCTCAACCGTGCTCCTAC
>DFEA01000005.1 GCA_002368575.1 Lachnospiraceae bacterium UBA3814
GATCAAACTGTCCCGGAAGATACTCCACCGAAAAGACCAGATCATTCTCATTCCTGTCAAAATCCTCTTCGTAAAGTATATCCACGGGCGGCTCCGAAAAAACGGTCTTCTTCGCTTTTTCAAAGGTTTCATCCGAAATGTTTTCGATATCGTATCTTATAAGCTCCCGAAGCCCTGTCAGCTCCTTAATGGAAAGATAGCTCCCAAGCTCTCCCAGAAGCTCCTTCGCCCTTACGGCATAGGGCTCCTTTTTTTCAACATATATCCTTCTTACCATTTTGCCTCCCTTTCTGATATAATACTCGGATCCAGACTTATGCGGATCTGAGTGCGCCGGATTTTTCCATTGATCTTATCCGATGAGTGTAAGAGCCTCGGAGAGATTCTTAACTCCCTTAAGCTCTATTCCTTCTATGCTTCCCGCATGTGACAGCGCGGTCTCAGGCATGATGCAGGTCGTAAAGCCTAACTTCTTGGCCTCCTGTACCCTCAGCTCCGGCATGCTCACGTTCCTTATCTCACCGCTTAAGCCCACCTCGCCGAATACCATCACATCCCCCGGTATAGCCCTGTTTCTGAAGCTTGACACCACAGCCATCACGATCCCGAGATCCATGGCGGGCTCCACCATTTTCATTCCTCCGGCGACATTCACGTAAGCGTCGCATTCCGAGGTCTTAAGCCCAAGCCTCTTTTCAAGTACCGCCATGAGCAGATTAAGCCTGTTTATATCGGCCCCGGTAGCCTGTCTTTTGGGAAAACCGAAGCTGGTTTTGGAGACCAGGGCCTGTATTTCCAGCAGCACAGGCCTGCTGCCCTCCATGGCACAGGCGACCACGGAGCCGCTTGCATCCTGGGGCCTTCCCGACAGCAGGTACTCTGAGGGGTTTCTGACCTGCATAAGCCCCTCCGGGCACATCTCAAAAACACCTATCTCATTTGTGGAACCGAACCTGTTCTTAACTCCTCTCAGTATCCTGTAGGAGGCATATCTGTCTCCTTCAAAATACAGTACCGAGTCTACTATATGCTCAAGCACTCTGGGCCCTGCGACCATTCCCTCCTTTGTTACATGCCCTACTATGAAAATGGCGATGTTCAGTGATTTTGAAAGCCTGAGAAGGACCGACGCCGCCTCCCTGACCTGAGACACCGAGCCCGGCGCGGAGCTTACCGAATCGCAGTACATTGTCTGAATGGAATCGACCACCGCCACCCTGGGCTTATACCTTGAAATAGTCTCCGAAACCACGTCAAGATCCGTCTCGCAGAAAACCGTAAGCCTGTCGTTAAAGTCTCCCAGCCTTAAGGCCCTCATCTTGATCTGCTTTTTCGACTCCTCTCCCGAAACGTAGAGGATATCGTTTCCACGGATCGAAAGCTCTCTGCAGACCTGCAGCAGAAGGGTCGATTTTCCTATTCCGGGATCTCCTCCAACCAAAACAAGGGAGCCCGGTACTATACCGCCTCCCAATACTCTGTCAAACTCCTCGATCCCTGTCAGTATTCTTTCTTCATTTTCAAGCTCTATCTCTGATAACCTGGCAGGAACATTGCTTCCGGATGCCGAGCCGCGCCTTGCGGCACCGCTCCCGGAAGGCTTTCCCACATTCTCCTCCACAAAGGTATTCCATTCCCTGCAGCCGGGACACTGGCCCAGCCATTTGGAAGATTCATACCCGCAGCTTGAACAGAAGAACACCGTAGTCCTCTTAGCGTTTGCCATAAACCTCTCCATGCGCCGATCTGCCTGCAGACCGTGCCCCCGGTCAGAGCGAGATCCTTACGGGGACCTCCTCATTTCCCGTAAATTCCACCGAAAAGCTCAGTTTTCCGCCGAGGTTCGTCTTCATTCTCCCTATGCTCTTCCCGGAAATGAAAACATCATACTCGGTATCCTCCGAAAGCCCCACGGTTATCTGGGCATCCTCTTTTCCGGAAACCTTAAACTCCATACCGTCCCCGGTCACCTTCAGCGAATTGACCGCCGTGCCGGGATCTGATTCATAAACGAACAGTCCGTCCCTCTCAAGCTTTGTCAGCTCTTTAAAGGTTTTTACCTTGTAAAGGTTCCCTTCATATTCGAAATCCTCAAGCTTCGTCTTCTTCTCAAGCTCAAAGTCCCCGAAGCTTAAAGTGCCGTCCGCCTCAATCCTTATCAGTTCCTTTACGTTTGCCATGCTTTACCCCCTTATTGAAAATCCAGGCTTTTAAAGTATACCTTATTGAATCCTTATTTTCCACCTGCTGCCGAAAAAGTTATGCCCTCTTTCGCCGAATATCCGGCAGCCACCTTATCACCCTCATGTATGCGACCCTCAAGGAAGGCCTCCGACAGAGGATCCTCAAGCATCGTCTGTACCGCACGCCTTAAGGGCCGTGCTCCGTACTTCTTGTCCACTCCCTTTTCTATTATATGCTTTTTGGCGGAGTCTCTGACTGCAAGCTCTATGTTCAGGCCCTCTCTTGCCCTCTTCTCAAGCTCGCCCGTCATTATCGTCACGATCTTCTTCATATCCTCCTCATTTAAGGAGCGGAATACTATGGTCTCATCTATCCTGTTCAGGAATTCGGGCCTGAATATCCTTTTTACCTCCTCCATGACAGCGGATTTCATCTTGTCGTGATCCTTTTTTTCGTCTCTTTCGACGATAAACCCTAACTGCTTAGGCTCCATTATCCGTGAGGCTCCCGCATTGCTGGTCATTATTATGACACAGTTCTTAAAGCTTACCTTTCGACCGTTTGAGTCAGTAATGTGACCGTCGTCCAGGACCTGCAGAAGGATATTGAATACATCCGGATGAGCCTTTTCTATCTCGTCAAACAACACTACCGAATATGGATTCCTTCTGACCTTTTCGGACAGCTGACCGCCCTCCTCATAGCCCACATAGCCCGGAGGCGATCCGATGAGCTTCGAAACCGTATGCTTCTCCATGTACTCGGACATATCGACCCTTATCATGGCCTCCTCCGTACCGAACAGGACCTCGGTAAGGGCCTTTGACAGCTCTGTCTTACCCACCCCGGTCGGTCCGAGGAACAAAAATGACCCGATCGGTCGATTCTTTTCCTTGAGCCCGGTCCTGCCGCGCTTAATGGCTCTCGTTACGGCGCTGACAGCCTCGTCCTGGCCTATGACTCTTCTTTTAAGCTCTTTTTCCATCTTAAGGAGCTTGCTGCTTTCTGCCTCCTTAAGCCGTTTAAGGGGGATCTTGGTCCATTCGGACACTACCTCGGCAATATCCTCCTTATCTACCACAAGGGACCTTTTCTCCTGCTTTTCCTTTCTTTTGAGCTTTCTGTCCCTAGCTTCCCTGATGCCCTGCTGCTCCTTCAGTATATCCGCATAATCCCCGATCCTGTCTTCCTTTAAGGCCAGCTCCTTCTTTTCGTCATACTCTCTCATAAGTGTATAGAAGTCACTGCTCTTATCGTCCCTCCTGTAAAGCGACAGCCTTACCTTAGCGGAGGCCTCGTCCATAAGATCTATGGCCTTGTCCGGAAGGAAGCGGTCATTTATATATCTGGTGGAAAGAAGGACACAGGCCTTTGCGGCCTCGTCTGTTATAACCACTCCGTGATGCTTTTCATAATTCGGTCGAAGGCCCTTTATTATGGCTATAGAGTCCTCCTCCGAGGGCTCCTCTACCGCTATTTTCTGAAATCTTCTTTCAAGGGCCGCATCCTTTTCTATATATTTTCTGTATTCATCATAGGTCGTAGCTCCTATGAGCTGTATCTCTCCCCTGGCAAGCGAAGGCTTAAGGATATTCGAGGCATCTATCTTTCCCTCAGAGCCGCCGGCACCTATGATGGTATGGATCTCATCGATGAAAAGGATGATATCCTCTGAAAGGATCACCTCGTTTATGACCCTTTTTATCCTTTCCTCAAACTCTCCCCTGTATTTGCTCCCTGCGACCATGGCAGAAAGGTCCAGGGTCAGCACTCTTTTCCCGAGCAGGCTCTGTGGAACGTCCCCGGCCACTATCCTGGATGCCAGTCCCTCAACTATGGCAGTCTTTCCCACACCCGGCTCGCCCACCAGGCAGGGATTATTCTTTGTCCTTCTGCTTAAGGTCTGGATTATCCGCTGTATCTCCTCTTCTCTTCCGATAACGGGATCAAGCTTTCCCTCCTCGGCAAGCTCTGTTATGTCTCTGCTGTACTGATCGACTAAAAGCTCGTTTCCTTCACCGTAGAAGGAGGTCTTTCTGGGGCCGAACCTGGCGCTCTGAAGCTCCTCCCTGTAATCCCCCGGGTCCTCTCCCATTGAAAGAAGGGTATCGACATAAAGCTTCTGTATGTTGATCCCCAGGGTATTCAGTATCCTTATCGCAAGATTATCCATATCCTTTATGATAGCAATAAGGATGTGCTCGGTGCCTATCGCCATTGCCTTAAAGGAATCCGCGACGGAAGCGGAGCCCTCAAGTATCTCCGTAAGCTTTGGGGTATAGCCGTCTCTTTCCGCCACCGCCGTATCTCCCGACAGAGCTATCTGGTCAAGGATAAGCCTTTCTATATCCTCCTCTCTGGCTCCGTTATCATGCAGGATCTTCGACGCAACGCTGTCCTCCTCATAAAGAAGACCCAGAAGCAGATGCTCTGTTCCTATATACCTGTGCTTAAGGCGTTTTGAAGCTCTGGCTGCAAGTGACAGAGTTTTTTTTGCCATATCATTATAATCAAGCGGCATTTATCACTCTCCCATGTTTATAAACTCAAACTCAAAATCATCATCGTCGTCCATGTCCGTACTGTCGTAGCCCCCGGGCACCTGTCCCTGACCGTAGGCATTCTGCTCATAGCCGTTATTTCCGTACTGGCCATAGCCCTGGGCATAC
The DNA here is from genome assembly GCA_002368575.1 of Lachnospiraceae bacterium UBA3814. Classification (GTDB taxonomy): domain Bacteria; phylum Bacillota; class Clostridia; order Lachnospirales; family Lachnospiraceae; genus UBA2868. Next base: position 4,854 of record DFEA01000005.1, read on the forward strand.
TGCATATTGTACTGGGCATTTCCGAACTGCTCCCTGTCATACTGTGATACGCTCGGAACCGGCTCGTAATACCCTCCGTACTGGCCGGCAGGATCATAGCCCTGCTCTCCCCCATACTGATAGCCTCCGTAGCCCTCCTGAGCATATCCGTTCTGGTCATATTGTCCCTGCCAGGCATCGGGAGCGTACTGATACTGGTCGTACTGAGCATCGGTATTATAATACTGTCCCTGATAGCCCTCCTGATAATACTGCCCATTATCCGGATAAGCGGCCTCCTGAGACTTAAGCTCCGGCTGCCTTGCGGCATTTAAAAGCTCCTCCCGCTTCTTATCCTCCTTCTGCTGCTCTGTAAGCCCGGCTCCCTGAGCCTTAGGCTTTAGGTTCTGTAAGGCAGCACCTTTTTCCTCTGTTTTCTGTTTCAACCGGCTTCCCTTAGGCGAAGCATCGGCCGTTTCCTTTTTGGGCGCAGGGCCTGCTGCGTCCGCCGCCTTCTTCGGAGCCGCGCTCTTTAAGGGCATATCCGATACTTTTGGAGCATTTTCCGCGGACGGCCTGATCACGGC
>DFEA01000072.1:0-7667 GCA_002368575.1 Lachnospiraceae bacterium UBA3814
GCACGAACCAATTCGATATTTGCTTAGCAAATATCGAATAAGTTTGCTCACAAATCGGCGCAGAACGGAAATAACATAATGGCTAACTTTAACCATGATTACATAGGTAACTTGGTTATGCGGGCCCAGGCGGATGATTCCGATGCTTTTGCAGAGCTGTATGCCCTAACCTACAAGCATATATATAATTATGCGGGGCACTACCTTAGAGATGAATATCTCGCTCAGGACGCTATGCAGGAGACCTATGTATCCGCACTTAAAAACATCAGAAAAATAAAAGAACCGTCCCTCTTCATAGCCTGGCTTAATCAGATCTGCTTCCATGTCTGCTATGATATACGGAAGAAGAACGACGCCGGCTACGATACAGAGATATCAACGGAGCTTATGGATATCTTAAGGGACGAGCACATATACCATGATCCGGTGATGAGCTATGAGGACAGAGAACAGACAGAAGCCCTGAATAAAGCCGTCGCCGAACTCCCCTTCAACGAACAGCAGGTCATTGTAATGCGGTATTACAATGAAATGAAGCTCGAAGAGATAGCCAGTGCAATGAACGTTTCGCGCAGCTCGGTAAAAAGGTATCTTATATCCGGGCGTGAAAAGCTGAAAAGAAAGCTTTCGTTTAACGACGGCACTTCAGACCGGGCTTCCTCAGGCAGAGAAGGGAGGTGAGATGATCATGGCAGGACAGAAGAAGAAATATACGATGGACCTGAAGAGCGCCAACGACACTCTTCAGAATATCCTTAAGGAATGTAATAAAGAACCGAATACCATTCCCTTTGACAGACTTGTGTTTACGAACACCGTAAATGTGGCATTTGCGAAAACAGGCAGAATAGCAAGTCTCTGTTTGCTTGTTCTGATCATGCTTTCCCCCCTTACCTTCGGAAACCGCGGCTTTTCAGTCAAAAATTCCGGCATCATAGAAAAGATCATCGTGACCGATCATCAGCTCTATTCGGATCATTTTGTCATATATCTGAAGGGGAACAGCATCGTCTACGACGATATATACGCCAGAAAAAATGACGGTAATTTTGTGTTTCCGATTTCCGCCGATCCCGAAACCGGAGAAGTCGTCTTCCCCTATGAGGGGCAGAGCCTGAATATATATATACCCGATATTAACGGAAAGGTGCTGCAGGCTATCCTCACCGCCCAGTAACATATGATGAAAAAAGAAAACAACCTTATCATACTGAATATGGGTATTATGCTCCTGCTGCTCCTTTCACTCAGCTCCTGCGGCAAATCCCAGGGCTATTCCCGGGCGCTGAGGGAAGGGGAAACGATCATAACCTCAGAAAGCGAGGGGGGCGTCAGGGATAATACTCCTGTTGTCCTTACACCCTCACTGGAGGGAGATGATATTCTCGGCAACGAGAAGGTAAGCATCAATATTTCAAACGCCTCCGAGGGCTATATTGTGGTATGCTACCTCGGAGACAGCTCCATGGCAAAGCTCCAGCTTACCGGAAACGGCCAGGTGACCTATACCTATGACCTGCTTAAGGACAACTACGAGGTCATCCCGCTGACAGCAGGCTCCGGGAGCTATATAACCACGGTATATGAAAACATCGACTCAAACCAGTACGCTACCATATTCGCTTCTGATTTTGAGACAGAAATAACAAATACCTTCGGCCCCTTTCTCTATCCCAATATGTACGTGAACTTCAACAGGGATTCGGAGGTCGTCTCGGTTGCGGAGATGCTGGCAAAGGGCTCCGCAAGCGACCTTGAGGTGGTGTCAAGGATATATGAGTACGTGATCAGTAATATCAGCTATGACCATGAAAAGGCTGCTACGGTCGAAAGCGGATATATACCCGACGTTGACGAGATCCTTGAGATAAGAAAGGGGATCTGCTTTGACTATGCCGCGATGATGGCAGCCATGCTCCGCAGCCAGCGCATCCCCTCAAGACTTGAGCTTGGGTATGCCGGCGACGCTTACCATGCCTGGATAAGCATCTATACGCCCGATACGGGATGGCTTGAGGGAATGATAGTATTTGACGGCACGACCTGGTCGCTCGTGGATCCCACCTTTGCCGCAAACATGGATAATTCCGAGGAGCTTTCAGATTTCATAGGGAGCGGCGACAATTACTTTACCAAATACGTATATTAAGATTAAGCCTAAGCGCACGATCCAATTCGATATTTGCTTCGCAAATATCGAATAAGCCTGCACGCAGATCGGCGCAGGGAGATAAGAATGGCGAAAAAACAAAAAGAGCTGAATAACAAGGAGCTTGCCCTTTTCTTTGACCAGTTTGCTATGACACTTGATGCCGGTCTCAACCATACCGACGGGATACAGATAATGCTTGAGGACGCGGCAAGCTCTGACGGCAAAAGGATACTTGAGGTGATGCTTGAGACTCTGCATGAGGGAAAGCCTCTTTCCAAGGCCTTTGAAAGCCCCGGAGTGTTTCCGAAATATACCCTCGATATGATAGCTATCGGTGAAAGGAGCGGAAAGACCGACGATGTGGCTCACTCTCTTTCGGACTACTACGCAAGGGAGGAGAATATTGCCCAGGGGATAAAAAACGCTGTTACCTATCCCTTGCTTATAATATTCATGATGTTCATCGTCATACTTGTGCTGATAATCAGGGTGCTTCCCGTATTTAATCAGGTGTTTGTCCAGCTGGGCTCCGAAATGAGCGGCTTCTCCAGGGCCCTTTTGAATCTCGGGAACGCGATCAGCAGGTATTCCCTTGTGTTGATGGCCATTCTTTTCCTGATCATCATCCTGTACTTTTTACTGTCAAAGACCAGAAGCGGAAGAAGGATGTTCAACAGGTTCCTTCAGAGGTTTCCCGTCACAAAGGGCTTTTACAACAAGATAGCCGCAGGTCGCTTTGCAAGCAGCATGGCCCTCACCATGAATACAAACCTGGGGCCTGATGAAAGCCTTCAGATGGTTGAAAAGATAGTAGACAACCGCGAGGTGGAAGCAAAGATCGCCGAGTGCAGGGAGATGATACGGGGCGGGCTTTCCTTTACCGATGCCCTGGTGGACAGCAGGATCTTCAATAACCTTTATTCCCGGATGATCTCCGTGGGAGGCAAGGCCGGAGCCATAGACAAGGCGCTCTCCAAGATAGCCGTAAACTATGCCGCCGAGATCGACGACAGAATCGGAAACATCATCTCGATCCTCGAGCCTACCCTCGTTATCATCTTCTCGATCATCGTCTGCATGATCCTTCTTTCGGTCATGATGCCGCTTATGTCCATCATGTCCAGCATAGGCTGATGTATGAACAGATTTAATAAACCGGATCTTCTTAAAAGGATATTTAACGCCCAGGTCCTGTCGGTGCTTGTCTTTGTCGGGATAATCGCGATCTTTATCATAGGGATCAACTCGGTCTCAAACAGCACACTCACCGACGACAGGACCCTGCTTGAAAAAGCCGTTACCAAGGATATTGTCCACTGCTACGCCGTAGAGGGCGTCTATCCGCCCTCACTCAGCTATATCGAGGAGCATTACGGGCTCACCTATGACCATAAAAAATACATAGTCAGCTACGAGCCCATCGGCTCCAACATAATGCCCAGTGTGATGATAATAGAACGCTATCAGCAGCAGTAGGAAATAATGATCGGAGTAAAAGGGATTGAACTTCAGGAGACGCAACAATTCAATAGTTGACATGCTTTTCATACTGGCGCTGTTTGCGGTCTTTATGATCTCGGCTCTGTTTATCGTGCTTTTCGGCGCAAGGATCTATAAAAAGATAGTCGCCGACTCCGATACCAATTATAACGCGCGTACCTCGATAGCCTATATCAGCGAGAAGATCCGACAGCACGATTCCGATAACGGTGTCGATGTGCTAGAGGACGGCGCAGAGCCCATTCTCAGGCTCAGGGATACCTACGGCGGAATGGATTACTATACTTATCTGTATGAGCTTGACGGAAACCTCATGGAGATAACCACCCCCGCCGACTATGACCCTGTCTATACGGCAGGACAGGCCATCCTTAAGGTCAGCTCCTTCAATGTCGAAAAGCAGTCTGACGCGCTGTACAGGTTCGATATTACGGATGAATACGGCAACGAGGTGGATTTCTACATCACAGCCTACAGCAGAACGGAGAACCTATGAAGAAAAGACGAAATTCCGGGACCTCTCTGTTTTTAATGGAAATGATAATAATCGTGCTCTTCTTCTCGGTTGCGAGCGCGGTCTGCGTCCAGTCCTTTGTAAATGCTCATCTGCTTGATAAAAAGACAATGGAGCTGAACCATGCAGTAATGATCGCCCAAAGCTTCATCGAGGTAATGAGAGGAACGGACGGCTCAATTGACACTTTTTTAACCAGCTTTCCCTATGCGGTTCAGGACAGGGTGGAGGGAGCGCTGGCGTATTATGATAAGGATTTTGAGCCCTGTACCGGGGATGAGGAAGGCGTATATGCCGCTGAAATGACCGTTCTCAAGGATAATAAGCTGAAGACCGTTACCGTAACCGTAAAAAAGACCGAGGACGATTCAGAGATCTATACATTGAGTTCTACTACTTTAGTAAGGAAATGATCCAATGACATTCGCAAAAAAGTGACCATGGAAAGAAAATCAACGGGCGGGATGAACGTCGGTACCTCCTCCGTGCTTGTGGCCTTCGTTCTCCTCTGTCTGGTGACCTTCGCGGGCCTCTCCTATTTAAGCGCCAGCTCGGATTACCGCTTAAGCCGCCAGACCGCAGACAAAACATCAGAATACTATAACGCGGGCTCTGAAGCCGACAGAAGGCTTTCAGAGCTTGACGATATCTTCAGGGAAATGGCACAGGGGACCTCTGAGGCCTCCTATTTTTCGGCACTCGAGGATCGTTTTTCCACTGACGAGGTATATTCCTTCCGCACGGACGGAGCAGACCATAACCTCTCCTTTACGATCCCCGTAAACGACAGACAGAACCTGAGCGTTGAGATAAAGCTTCTCTTTCCGGCTTCGGCGCAAAGCCCCTCGTTCGATATCACGAGCTATTGCGTGACGGTCAACTCAAGCTGGCAGGATGAGATAAGGGATGAGATCGATGAACACGGATTACTATACTAATCGGGGAGATTTAAAATGCAGGATGTAGTTGAAACATTAGCCAAGATCACCAAAGAAGGGCAGGCCTCCGATATCTTTATCGTGGCCGGCCGTCAGCTTTCCTACAAGGCAAACGGGGCGATCTACACCGAGGGAGAGGAAAGGCTTATGCCCTCCGCCACCTCCGAGCTCATAACCGCCATATATGACCTTGCGGGTCACAGGAGCATGGACAGGCTCATAAATACCGGGGATGACGATTTCTCCTTCGCCATAAGGGGCGTTGCCCGTTTCAGGATGTCGGCGTTCAAGCAAAGAGGCTCGCTCTCTGCCGTCATAAGGGTAATAAACTTTAATATTCCCAACCCTGAGGATCTCGGTATCCCCGAAAGCATCATCCGGCTAGCAGACAGAAAGAAGGGGCTGGTGCTCGTCACAGGTCCCGCGGGAAGCGGCAAATCCACTACCCTGGCGTGTATGGTGGATCATATAAATTCCAACAGGCAGGCTCATATCATAACCCTTGAGGACCCCCTTGAATATCTGCACGTGCATAAAAAGAGCATTGTAAGCCAGCGTGAGGTCATCTCCGATACCGAGAGCTATCTTACCGCACTCAGGGCATCCCTCAGGCAGAGTCCGGATGTCATCCTTCTCGGCGAGATGCGTGACTCCGAGACCATAAGCGTCGCCATGACTGCAGCCGAGACCGGGCACCTTGTGCTCTCCACTCTTCACACCATCGGCGCCGCTAACACCATAGAGCGTATAATCGATTCCTTCCCGCCCAACCAGCAGCACCAGATCTACATACAGCTTTCCATGGTGCTTCAGGCCGTGGTTTCACAGCAGCTTCTGCCCTCGGAGCAGGGCACCGTAGTGCCTGCCTTTGAGATAATGACGCTGAATCCGGCCATCCGGACAAACATCAGGGATCAGAAGGTGCAGAGCATCGACTCGATCATCGATACCTCCTCCCAGGAGGGGATGATCTCGATGAACACAAGCCTCTTAAATCTTTATAACGAGGGAATAATAAGCGAAAAGACCGCCTACTCCTACACCACTAATCCCGAGAACCTCGGCAATAAGCTGTATTACCTTGGGAAGCGAAAGGAGCTTGAGGGGGATGAGCTTTCACAGGAATTTACGTCCTTAAAGAAGAGCAAGGCCAAGGATAAGGTCAAAAAGGGGAAAAAGGCAGTCTCAAAGGATGCGCTTAACAATCTCGTATCCGCTCCCTCAAACGACGACGCGGCCTATTCCGACAAGTGGGAGGACTCTGGCGAAGAATGGGAGGACTGGGGAGACAATAAGGACATTGGAGAAAAGGCTGCAAAGCCCGATGCCGGCCGCTCCGATATCATAGACCCTTCCGTAAAAAAGACAGGTTCGTCGAAGAGGCACGGCCTGTTCGGGAAGAAATAATCGGTCAGGGAAGACGAAGTCGCACCCTGCCCGCCCGCAAGCCGCCGGTCAGCCTGCTGACACCTTCCTTTCGGCGGCTCTGCGATATATTAAAGCCGGGGCATAACGCCCCGGCTTTTACCGACCTTTCTTTTCTGTTAACGCTCACCCTCAAGCTCTTCTTCCTTTTCCGGCTCTACATCATCATAGTTCTCATCATCTATGAAATCATCATCGTCATAGGGCTCGGGCTCATCTCCCGGCTGGGGAGCGCTCGCATCAGCTATGCTGGTATCAATGACCACGTCACGGTATCTTCTCATACCCGTACCTGCCGGTATGGGCTTACCTATGATAACGTTCTCCTTAAGCCCGATAAGAGGATCTACCTTACCCTTGATAGCCGCCTCCGTGAGCACCTTGGTGGTCTCCTGGAAGGAAGCCGCCGACAGGAAGGAATTTGTCGCAAGGGCAGCCTTCGTGATACCTAACATGATGCGCTTGCCGTCAGCAGGCTTCTTGCCCTCGGCAATGAGCTTCTCGTTCATGTCCTCATATTCAAGCAGGTCTACCAGAGCACCCGGCATATATTCCGAATCGCCGTTCTCCTCTATCCTGACCTTCTTAAGCATCTGACGGACTATGACCTCTATATGCTTGTCGTTTATATCAACACCCTGAAGCCTGTAAACCTTCTGAACCTCGCTGATCATGTAATCCTGCACAGAATCGATACCCTTGATCTTAAGGATATCATGAGGGTTCACCGAACCGTCTGTCAGCGGATCGCCCGCCGCGATCTGGACGCCCTCAGGATTGTCATTGATAAGGGCCGTGATCCTTGAGCCGAAGGGGATAAGGTATCTCTTTATCTCACCGGTCTCAGCGTTGGTAACGACTACCTCCTTCTTCTTTCTGGTATCCTCGACCACAGCGGTCCCCGCGATCTCTGAAATGATCGCCAGTCCCTTGGGCTTTCTTGCCTCAAAAAGCTCCTCTACTCTGGGAAGACCCTGAGTGATATCGTCTCCGGCAACGCCGCCCGTGTGGAAGGTTCTCATGGTAAGCTGTGTGCCGGGCTCACCGATGGACTGTGCCGCGATGATGCCGACAGCCTCGCCGATGTTTACGAGTGTACCCGTTGCAAGGTTCTTGCCGTAGCACTTAGCGCAAA
>DFEA01000072.1:7717-7838 GCA_002368575.1 Lachnospiraceae bacterium UBA3814
TGGCGCCGTAGCACTTGGAGCAGATACCGTTATGGCAGCGGCAGGTAAGGATAGTCCTTATCTTTACACCCTTTGAGGCCGCGTTGTCAACACGGGAGCCGTCCTCATCCTCAGTCTGGAA
>DFEA01000072.1:7903-8100 GCA_002368575.1 Lachnospiraceae bacterium UBA3814
GGAACCCCGTTCTCGTCAACACCCTTAAGCAGCACCAGATCGGCCCTTCTGGGGGTTATCATATGATTCTTCTTAACGATGATATTCCCGTCCTTATCCTTTATATCATAACAGGTATATCTGCCGAGCATACGGTCCCGTAAGGTCTCGATCCTTTCCTTGCCGTTCATGAAGGCCTTGACGTACATGCCCGCAAG
>DFEA01000023.1 GCA_002368575.1 Lachnospiraceae bacterium UBA3814
GCCTTCGCGCCTAAGGAATTCGGGACGGATCTCTTCTTCGGTCAAAGCGCGTCTGAGCGTCTCGACACAGAATGGAACCTTCACTGAGTCGTAGTCTACGCTATGAGCTTAAGTTAATGACATTGCCCTAAGCTATCGGGACGCGGATTTTGAGCGGTTCAAGTCTTGTTTTAAGGGCGGCCGTGGGGTATTATTACAGGGAGAGCCGCGGTAAGGCAATATGCCGCTTTCAAAGACTTAAAACCGGCGCAAAAGGAAACGGATCAAAATATATAGGCTTCTGGAGGCTTGAATATATGAGTATTTTGTCTGGGCTTGATGCTCTGGGACTTGGTAACCTGTCCTCATACGATATTTACGAAAAGGACGCCATGGCCCCGGGGGATGATTCCGAGGTCAAAAAGGACGGTACGGCAAGGAGAAGGATGGAACTTCTGTCGGAGAAGGATTACGTTTTCCCCAAAACCTATGTCTGTCCTGTATGTGATCATGAATTTAAAAATCCCACAATGCGTTCCAATAAGGCGAGGCTTGTGGGGACCGATATGGATCTGCGGCCGAGGTACAGCAAGGTGGATCCCATAAAATATGATGTTATCTGCTGTCCTGTCTGCGGCTATGCGGCGCTTACCAGATACTTCGACCAGCTGACCTATCCGCAGGCAAGGCTTGTAAGGGAGTCGATCTCCAAAAATTTCAGCTCCCTTGAGGAGAAGGATATCCTGAGCTATGATGATGCCCTCATAAGGTATCAGCTTGCACTGGGAAATGCCATGGTAAAGCGCGCAAGGACCAGTGAAAAGGCGTATATCTGCCTGAAGATGGCATGGCTGGTGAGAGGAAAGACAGAGGCCTTCGATTTTGACGCTGCCGATAAGAACGGCGGAGTTTACCAGGCCAAGGAGCAGGAGAAGGAGCTTATTAAGAATGCCCTGGAGGGCTTCTTAAGTGCCAGGCAGAATGAGACTCCACCTATCTGCGGAATGGACAATGTTACGATAGACTATCTGGTTGCGGCACTTGCCTATGAGTGCGGAGAGATCGAGATCTCCGCGAAGTATATCGGCGCCGTGCTTCAGAACAAGGGGGCAGGCAAGCGCATGAAGGATATGGCACGAGAGCTCAAGGAAAAGGTGGTGGCGGAGCTGAGAGGAAGCTGAGCTCCACCGAAGCGTCCTGTCTTGACAGGGGGAGGACTTTTTAGTATAATGGAAAAAGCAAAAGGATTTGCTAAAACGTAGTCATGGAAGGCTTTTTCATTTCGTATTTATACTCATTAGCGTATAAGGCTGTGGGCATGCCCTGTGTATACCGGGCCGATGCACCGTTTATCCCGGGCGTTCAGGGACGCGGCCATGTTAAGGGTATAAATTTCCCTGATATGAGGTCTACGATTTTCCAATCCTTACTGAATCCGCGCCGGTCGTTCCGATATTTGCGGCATATTTTCGATAAGCCCATTTATCAGTTCGGGCGCTACAGCTGATAGATCGTATCTGATTACGATATATCGTTTTTGGTTCGGGCAGCTCTGAAGATGTCCGGAGGGCTTTTTTCCTTTATTTTCCCGCTTCGGGAGGTAAGGCTTAAGGCCCCGGCGTCAGGGTACCCGGGAAAGGAGAGTGGCAATGAGTACAACAGTTTCAAGTATTGCCGGTTCCGCGGCGGCCTACCAGGCTGACAGCATAAAGTCCGCCGGCTTCAAGGCTGCGGAAGCCACCGGATCAAAGGCTTCCGAGACTTCAGGCGCCGCTGCTTCGGACAGCACGGCTGCGGTCTATGAAAAGTCATCCGCCTCGTCAGGAAACGGGCTTTATTCCGTGAACAAGATGAGCAAAGAGGACAGGACCGCTCTGGTAAACAAGCTTAAGGCGGATCAGGCCGCCCAGATGGAGTCCTTTAACAAGATGGTAATGGATACCGTGCTGGGACAGTCGAAATCCGCGACCATCGCTGCGGGCAGTGATGAGATGTGGAAGTTCCTCGCAAGCGGTGAGTATACCGTGGATGCGGCCACCAAGGCAAAGGCTGAGGAGGATATCTCAGAGGACGGCTACTGGGGCGTAAAGCAGACCTCGGAAAGGCTTTTTGATTTTGCGAGCGCACTTGCCGGGGATGATGAGGAAATGATGAAGAAGATGCAGGATGCTGTCAAGAAGGGCTTTAAGGAGGCAGGCTCCGTATGGGGCAGGGATCTTCCCGATATCACGAACAATACCCTTGATGCCACAAACAAGCTGTTTGACGATTATTACGCATCAAAGAAGAACATTGAGGGCCAGATCTGAGGATTGGTGCGTCCGGGGATCAGGCTCCTGCGGGAGTTTGGGCAGCGCCCGCGCTTTATTCGGGTGAAACAGGCGCGTGCTCGTGATGTATAACGGTAAAATAGGAATCGTAAATATCGAAGAAGCCGGTAGTAGTGATATTATCGGCTTTTTCATATGAGATCGACTGCCACAGAGGGTCGTTAAGGTTAGACTTAATAGTGGTGACAAACTCCTCATACAGAGCGTTGAAGCTGTCCTGCCTGCTTTTGTTGATTATGGAAAGCCTGTTTTTTTCGGTTTCTTCTTTATTAAAGGTGCTTTTGCATTTGATGATATGATATCCGTATTCAGTCTTGATTATGTCGCTTATCTCTCCGTTTGAGAGAGAAAAGGCCGCGGTCTCGAGGGCATAGGGCATGACACCCCTTCCGAAGGTATATTCGGCCTGGCTGTCTTCATTATAGTAGCTGTCCGCCAGGACCTCGAATTCCGTACCCTCTTCAAGCTTCTGCTTTATTTCCTGAGCCCTTTCAAGAGCCTTGTCGCTTTCCTCCTGTGAGTAGTTTATCCGGTTGCCGTTAGCGTCGGTGCGGTAGGTCTTTACGAGGATACTGCCTACGGTAATGGTCCTTGCGGCATCATCGCTTATCTCCGGATTAATGTTGTCGGTGACCTCGTGATAGAGCTTGTCGGCTATGGCATATTCCCGGTACATCTTTTCTATGTCTTCCACGGTAACGTCTAAAAGAGCCTTTTCGTCCTCATTCAGGGAATCCATATAGAACCTGGCGGCAGCCTGTATTTTCTGCTGCTCCTCATCGGTAAGCAGGGTGCCTCTTTTTTTCGCAAGAAGATTTAAGGCCTTGATCTGCGCCAGCCTTGCAAGAATGGTCTCCTTATATTTTTCCTCAAGAGTGACCTCTGATCCGGCGGGATTTTCCATGGAGACACGGATACTGTTGCCCGATACGGAGGGAGTGGGGAGAGGGGAAAGGTCCCCGACCGGGAGCTTTGTCTTCCAGATCTCAGGACCGAACAGGATATCATAGCTGTTTTCGGAGTTGACAAGGTAGACCATTACCTCGTTTTTCATGCAGGAGGAATCCTCTATCCTGAACACCTCGTTTTCATCGAAATCGGTGGTAAGGACGATCTCGGTCTTTTTCTTTGAGCAGCCCGAAAGCACAAGCGACAGGACCAGCATAAGAGATATGAAAAAACGTGACCGCATAGATTACTCCTCTTCAAAAGCTTGTTATTTTAATTCACAGGCATTTATCATGATACCATAAAATTGACTTTTTATCAGCTATACTGGTATTATCTTTTGGTATATGGTATTATTACAGGGCTAAAGGCATGCGTAAAACAGATCTGAAAGGAGACATATATGGCTAAATTAGGCAGGATTCTTGGCTTTGCGGCAATCACGGGCACTATTCTGGGAGGGCTCTACTACTTCTTTATCCGTAACGAGGATGAGGCAAAGGAGGGTGAGGCTCCGAAGGAAAACGAAATAAAGAATTTCTTTGATGAGATGCCCTCAAGGGAATATGTTTCCCTCAACCGTGAGGTCTCCGAGAGCGAGAGCGAGAATGAGAGCGAGAGCGAGAGCAGGAAGGAGAGCATCAGGGAAAAGATCGATCAGTCCGTCCAGGAAAAGGAGGCTAAAAAGCGTGAGCAGGAGGAAGGCGTGGGCCTCGTGAAGGAAGAGGTCAATACGTCCGAGCCCGAGTTTAAGGATCTTAAGGCCGATGAGGAGGCTGGGGACAGGGACGAATAAGAGCTGTCGGAGGAGCTTCACAGCGGACTTGTTAGCACTCATTTAAAATGAGTGCTAATTTTTTCTTGACTTTTTTCCACCCCAGTATTACACTCTACCATAGGGTTTACGGTGTAAATCATTACATTATATTCAGAAAGAGAGTGATATATATGGCGAAAAAAGGCAATCTGTCGATAAACAGCGACAACATTTTTCCGGTCATTAAAAAATGGCTTTATTCAGACCATGACATCTTTGTCAGGGAGATGATATCAAACGGCTGTGATGCCATCACCAAGCTCAAAAAGCTTGATATGATGGGTGAATACAGCTATCCGGACGACTTTGAGAATAAGATAAGGGTGGTGGTGAATCCCGAGGAAAAGACCATAAAGTTTATCGATACCGGTATCGGTATGGATGAGGCCGAGGTGGAGGAATACATTACCCAGATAGCCTTTTCCGGGGCTACCGCTTTTCTTGAAAAATACAAGGATAAGGCCAACGACGACCAGATCATAGGTCACTTCGGACTCGGCTTCTATTCAGCCTTTATGGTGGCCGAGCAGGTCGATATAGATACCCTTTCCTATAAGGAGGGGGCAAAGCCCGTTCACTGGGAATGCGACGGCGGGACCGAATACACCATAGATGTGGGCGACAGGAAGGAAGTGGGTACCGAGATCACCCTTCACCTCGGAGAGGATAATGTGGAGTTCTCAAACGAGTACAGGGCAAGGGAGGTTATCAAGAAGTACTGTGCCTTCATGCCTTATCCCATCTATCTTGAAAAGGCAAACGCCGAGCCTGAATACGAGACTATAGACGCCTCCGAGAAGACCGATAAGGATACGGTCATCGAGACCATACATGAGGAGGCAAAATACGAGGAGAAGGAAAAAGAGGACGGAACAAAGGAAAAGGTAGAGGTAAGCCCCGCAAAGGATAAGGTAAAGATCCTTAAGAGGCCCGTTGCCATAAATGACACCACGCCTCTTTGGAACAAGCATCCCAACGACTGTACGAAGGATGAATACCTGGAGTTCTACAGGAAGGTATTCCTTGACTACAAGGAGCCCCTGTTCTGGATACACCTTAACATGGATTACCCCTTCAATCTTAAGGGCATCCTGTATTTCCCCAAGATCAACATGGAGTACGAATCCATAGAGGGGACCATCAAGCTTTATAATAATCAGGTCTTTGTAGCGGATAATATCAAGGAGGTCATACCCGAGTTCCTTATGCTGCTCAAGGGCGTTATCGACTGTCCGGACCTTCCCCTCAATGTTTCAAGGTCCGCGCTCCAGAATGACGGGTTTGTTAAAAAAATATCAGACTATATCAGCAAGAAGGTGGCTGACAAGCTTTCCGGAATGTGCAAGACGGAGAAGGAGGAGTATGAGAAGTACTGGGATGACATAAGCCCCTTCATTAAGTTCGGCTGTCTTAAGGACGACAAGTTCTGCGAGAAGATGAACGATTATATCCTCTTTAAGAACCTTGAGGGCAAATATGTGACCCTTCCGGAATGCCTTGAGCTCAATAAGGAGGATAAGGAAGAAAATAAGGATGAAGCCTCCGCAACCGGTGAGAACGGTGAGAAGATAGAGGCTGAGGTGGTTGATGAAAAGGACGGCGGCGAGGAGTCCGGCGAGGATGAGGCCGAAAAGGCTCCCAGGAAGATCGTCTATTATGTGACCGATGAGCAGCAGCAGTCGCAGTACATCAATATGTTTAAGGACAACGGGATGGATGCGGTCATCCTTACCCACAATATCGACCAGCCCTTTATCTCCCAGCTTGAGCAGAAGAACGAAGGCGTTAAGTTCTTAAGGATAGACGCGGATGTCAACGAGTCGGTGAAGGAGGAGCTTTCGGAGGAAGAGAACGACAGGATCAAGGAGGAGGCCGAAAAGCTTACCGGTATCTTCAGAAAGGCTTTGAATAAGGAAAAGCTTGAGGTGAAGGTGGAGAAGCTTAAGAATGAGAATATCTCCTCCATGCTCACGGTGTCTGAGGAAAGCCGCCGTATGGCCGATATGATGAAGATGTACAGCATGGGCGGAGCAGGGGATATGAACCTGTTCGGAGAGGAAGGAGCCACTCTTATCCTCAACGCCGGTAATAAGCTTGTGCAGTTCATACTGGAGAACGAGGAAAATGAGAAGGTTCCCATGTTCTGCGAACAGCTTTATGACCTTGCGATGATCGCAAACAAGCCCCTCTCACCCGAGGCGATGACAAAGTTTGTGGTAAGGAGCAATGAGATCATGATGATGCTTGCAAAATAAAAGTGTTTAATTAAGAAACAGATCTGAACGTTTAACGAAAAAGCAGCCGTGAAAGCTTCACGGCTGCTTTTTCAGACTCCGTGCATCCCGCCGGAGATATGGAAACGACAAAGCTCAGCTACTGCTGTCCCATGGCTGCTAACTGCTGCTGAAGGGCGGCAGCCTGTGCCGCCTGTGCCGCGGCAAGCTGCGCGGCAGCCTGGGCCGCAGCCGCCTGTGCCGCCGCCGCAGCGGCAGCCTGAGCCGCGGCGGCATCCGCAGCGCTTGGATCTATGGTGACCGGAGCGCCGGCTCCGGCATCCGCCGTCTGATCGGTGGAGGGAGCTATCCCGTGGTCACAGTAGTCATTCGATATGATAATGCCGGCGACCGCGTAAGGGCAGCCCGTTGAAGCGCGAAGTCCCGTTGCGGCGCAGACAAAGCCTACCGTCCCGATGGAGTCGGTGGGAAGCTCTATGCCGGAGGAATGAGGGTGCTGCGAACCGTTGCAGAAGGTCGTGGGAAGAGAGGTCTTGTCCACGATCTCCGTACGTGACCCGCCTCCGCAGGAGCCGTTGTAGGGAAGACCTGAAAGAGCGCAGAGAGTGGCTGTCTCTATGCCCTCAGGTTTTACGAAATCCTTATATTCAAGATTTTCATGTATCCGTGACATAATGGCCCGCCATATGGTCTTTGCGGTATTGGTCTCGCTGCCGGACATATGGATGTTATTATCGTAGCCTGCCCATACCGCGGAGGTATAGTAGGGAGTATAGCCTGCAAACCAGACGTCCACGTTGCTGGAGGTGGTACCCGTTTTTCCGGCTATCGCCATGTTCTCGAATTTGACCCTTGCTCCGGTACCCTTGGTGACAACATCCTTCATGGCATCGGTGAGGAGATATGCGGTGGTCTCCTTGATCACCCGTCTGGTCTTGGCGGTGTTTTCAAGCAGAACGTTCCCGTCGTGATCCATGATCTTTGTATAGTATAAGGGCCTTGTGTAGGTCCCGCCGTTTGCTATGGTCGCAAAGGCATTGGTAAGCTCGATGTTCGTAACACCATCGGTAACGCCGCCGAGAGCCAGAGCCTGGGTGATATCCGAGGTGACCGTGCCGTTTGGCTCGGTCCTCTTTTTAACCAGGGTTGTAAAGCCGAAATTTAACAGGTAATCGTAGCCAAGCTGAGGTGTTATCTCGGTGAGGGTCTTTACCGCAACTATGTTCAGGGACTGCTCTATGCCGTACCTGTAGGTGCATAAGCCCTTGTATCCGCTGTACCAGTTTGAGACCGGCCTTCCGTTGGCGTAATTATAGGGCTCGTCCACCTGGGTGGAGGCAAGGTTCTTTCCGCAGGAATCCAGCGCGGGAGCATAGGCCGAAAGCACCTTGAAGGTGGAACCGGGCTGCCTTTTGGTATCCGTTGCCCGGTTGAGGGTAAGGCTTGCCTTTTTATCGCCTCTGCCTCCTACAAGGGCGACTACCTTGCCCGTGGATTGCTCCACAACCGCTATAGAGGCCTGGGGCTGGGGAGTGAGGGAAACGGTCTCGGCGACATAGGTATAGCCCTTTTCCTCCTGCATGGCCTTATATTCCTCGACCTTGGCCATTGCATCCTCCTCGGAGGTGAAGATCATGTCGGAGGCCTTCTTCTCATAGGCCCTGTTGCTGAAGTTTACCGGATCGCCGTTTTCGTCGGTGTAGGTAAGCTGGCAGCTTAAGTAAAGCTTTGTGGCCTCAGGATAGTTTTCCGGGTTTGCAAATTCCTCGTCGCAGATCTTCTGGATCGCAGGGTCCTGAGTGGTGAAGATCGAAAGGCCTCCGCTGTAAAGAGCATTGTAGGCCTGAGTATAGGAATACCCCTTTATCTCCTGAAGATCGTTGATGACCTGTTCGGTCAGCTCGTCCACGAAATAGGTATAGACAGTCTCCCTTTCCGTGGTCTCGTCCACCTTCTTGATGCGGTCATAGACATCATCCGCCATGGCCTCTTCAAATTCCGTTTCGGTAATAAAGCCCTGATCGCGCATCTTTCTGAGAACCTCCTCACGCCTCCCGGCATTATTCTCGGGATGTGAGATGGGGTTCCACCTTGAGGGGTTCTGGGTGATGCTTGCGATGACGGCCGACTCCGATATGGTAAGGCCTGACACGGGCTTGCCGAAGTAGCGGTTGGAGGCGGCCTGCACCCCGAGGGTGCCCTGCCCAAGGTTTATGGTATTAAGATAGTTCTCAAGGATGGTATCCTTGTCCATGTATTTTTCAAGCTGGACGGCGCAGTACTGCTCCTGGAATTTACGCTTGAATTTCTCGGTGATGGAGGACTCTGAGGTCCAGCCGGTAAATACGTTGTTCTTCAGGAGCTGCTGGGTGATGGTGGAGGCTCCCTGGGAGAGATCGCCTGAGGTGATGGCCACCACGCCGGCCCTGAAGATACCCTGTATGTCTATTCCGTTATGCTCCCTGAAACGCTCGTCCTCGATGGCGATAAAGGCATTCTGGGTATGCTCTGGTATCTTGTCCAGTGTAACGTAGATCCTGTTGGAGTTTTCCGCGATGAGCTTGGTGAGCTGATGCCCCTCGTTGTCATAGACGGTGGTGGAATAGCCCGCCGGCGCGACGTTTACGTTCGAAACATCGGGAGCCGTGGCGATAACTCCCATAAAGGCGCCCACCGCCGCGCACAGTCCGCAGACGCCGAAGGCGATTATCGCTATTATTACCAGCTTAAAGGCCGAAACCGCAAAAAAATTACTGAATTTCGGAGAAAAGGACTTAAGGGTCCTTTTACGCTTTACGACACCTCTTTTTCCGTAGTTCATATACTTTATCCCCTTATTATCCTGTTTGTATATATTCCGGCAGGCTGCCCCGATCGTATCCGCAGGCAGGCTGCCGGCTTAGATCAATAAATGCCGAATGATCATTTACATAAAGTCCTTTACATTATATCATTAATGCGGAGCAAAACAAAGGATTATCTGTAAAGAGGCAGGGCAATCGCTTAATACCTGAAGGTTGTGTGGGATATGCCGATCATAAGAAAGTCCGGCTCTTCGCGGCTGCAGCTCAGATCCGGACTTTTTTATGATCTGCATATCCCGCCGGGATCATGAGGGTATCAAGCGATCTTCCTGTAAAGAGGGAAAAAATAAGGAATGAAAACGGTAAAGGTTTTATATAAAGGCGGACAGGGAGAGATCGAGGAGAAGAAATCCAGGTTTATAGCGACGCTTATGCCTGTTTCAACAGAGGAGGAGGCCCAGGACTTTATAAACGGGATGAAAAAGAAATTCTGGGACGCAAGGCATAACTGTTCGGCCTTTGTTATAGGGGATAATGCGGAGCTTACCAGATGCTCCGACGACGGAGAGCCCTCAGGGACCGCGGGACGTCCCATGCTCGAGATCCTTAAGGGGAGCGGGGTAAGAAACGCAGCCGTAGTGGTAACAAGGTATTTCGGGGGAGTGCTTCTGGGAACGGGAGGGCTGGTGCGGGCCTACGGCGATGCGGTAAAGGCAGGTCTTGAAAACTGCGTTGTCATAGAGCGGACCAACGGGGTCCTCTGCTATTTAAAGACCGATTACGCGCTGCTTGCAAAGCTTCTGCATATCCTTGAGACGCCGCCCTTTGTAATTAAGGAAGCGATATATGAGGAAAGGGTGGAATTCATGGTGCTTGTGCCGGAGGATGAGCTGAAGGAGGCGGAAAAAAGGATCACGGAGGCCTCGGGCGCAAAGGCGGAGCTTGTGCCGAAGGCCCTCTGCACCTACGCAAGGGCCGGGGAGGAGCTGATAGTTGCCGGGGAGAGGCCGTACAGAAGTACCGAAGCTCCTGCAGGTTAATGCCGGTCCGGCGACATCTGGTAATATTGCACATAAATTTTAAATAAAAAAAACCGTTTTATATACAAAATATATATGTTATAATGACCGTGGGTCTGAGCTGTTATAAAAGGCCCATATATCGCGCAGCTCGTACAGGACGGGACCGTATTCCGGGTAAGCGGCTGCGGGGGAGGTTCATATGGACAAAAATTCCAAATGGAAGAAAAAGGAGAGGCTTGAAAATTTTCTGTATACTCTTCCTGCCGTGATACTGGTAGCGGTGATGATGTACATTCCGTTTGTGATGAGCGGCTATTATTCCCTCACACAGTGGAACGGCATAGCAAAGGAGCCGGTATTTATAGGAGCGGGGAACTTTGCCGCTATTTTTACGGGCAAGTCCAATTTTCTCAATTCCCTGTGGTTTACGGTAAGGTATACGATAGGCTTTGTCATATTTTCAAACATCCTCGCTCTTGCGCTGGCGGTGTGCCTTACCAGAAAGTTCAGGCTTGCGAATGTATACAGGGGGATGTTCTTTATACCCTATATCATGAGCATGACCATAGTCGGCTTCATATGGAAGTTCATTTTTACCCAGGGCTTCGCAAAGCTCTTTGAGGCGACCGGGTGGGAGTCCCTGAACCTGTCCTGGCTGGGTGATCCGGGGCTTGCGTTTTACTCCGTGGTGGCGGTCGGCGTCTGGCAGGGGCTTGGCTTTTATATAGTGCTTTATATCGCGGGACTGCAGGCCATACCGGGTGATGTACTGGAGGCCGCGGTGGTGGACGGGGCCACCGGTCCGCAAAGGTTTTTCAAGGTGGTGCTTCCGCTCCTCGGGCCTTCGATGACTACCTGTATCTTTATGTCCCTTACAAACGGACTGAAGGTCTTTGATATCATCCTCGCGCTCACAAAGGGTGGCCCGGGTACAGCTACCTACAGCACCACGATGCAGATCTATCAGGAAGCATTTACGAACAATAACTACGGCCTCGGTTCGGCCCAGGCGATCATATACTTTGTTGTGGTACTGGTGATAACCCAGCTTGTGCTGAAGGCTATGAGCAGAAGGGAGGTCGATCTCTGATGGGAATGAAAAGGAAGCAGCTTGTGGCGAGGGTGGTGATGATCGTTATACTCACGCTGCTGGCGCTGGTGTATATATATCCGGTATTTTTGATGTTCATGAACTCCTTCAAGCCCTTTGGTGAGATAGTACTCGACCCCATCGCGTTTCCGAAGGCGCCCACCTTTGAAAATATAACGTATGTTATTGATAAGATCAAATACGGCAAGCTGTTTATGAACAATATGCTCATCACGGTCATCGGACTTGCGGGGATAGTGGCCTTTTCCTCCATAGCCGCGTATATCCTTGACCGCAGGCGTACAAGGTATACGGCATTTATCCATGCCTTTATCATTACGCCGATGCTTATCCCCTTCCAGACAATAATGATAACCCTTTTAAAGGCCATGAACGTACTCCATCTGGATCAGAGCAGGGTGGGACTTGGGATACAGTACTGGGGCTTCGGGATACCGATGGCGACCTTCATCATCTACAACTTTATGAAGACTATTCCGAAGGAGATAGACGAAAGTGCTCATATAGACGGAGCAAGCACCTTAAAAACCTTTACCGCGGTCATCTTCCCGCTTCTTAAATCCGTTATAGTTACGGTGGTGGTCCTGGATGTCATGTGGATATGGAACGACTTCCTGCTTCCGCTGCTGATGGTCAATTCAAGCAACGAGACAAAAACCCTTGTGCTTGCCTCCTACACCTTTGTGGGGCAGATGAACACTAAATGGCAGTATGCCATGGCTTCCATGAGCCTTACGGTCCTTCCTTCGATCATAGTGTTCATATTGCTTCAGAAGTATATTGTCGAGGGAGTGGTGGCAGGTGCCGTAAAAGGGTAAGCCTCAAATGCAGCTGTTCAGGATCAGGGCAAAAGCGTAGCTGCCGGTTCCTGAATGGTTACAGATAAAAATTTTTTTAAAAAGGAGAGGTATTTTATGAAGAAACGTGTTCTATCTGCGCTTTTGAGCGCCGCAATGACGTTGTCGCTTCTGGCAGGCTGCGCGATGCCCGCGGGCACTGCCCAGGCGGTTTCAGGCGGCGGGGCTTCCGATGCCGCACCGGCCTCCGAAGGATCGGGTGCTTCCGGAGAGATCTATATGTTTGTCTCTTCCCCGGAATATGCCGATGCCATCGGTGAACTGATCGAGGAGTACAAGACCGTTGCTCCCGACGTTACCATCAATTACGAAACGACCCAGAATGATTATCCTACCCTCTTAAAGGCAAAGCTTAATTCGGGAGAGGTTCCGGATATCTTCTCATCCACCTCTGGAAAGGAGATAGATACCTATCTGGAGTATTCCTATGACCTGTCCGACGAGCCGATAATGACCACAATGGATCCTGCCGTGGCCGCGGCCATGAGCTCTACCGAGAACGGCGGGACAGGCTGCTACGGCTTTGCGATCAAGGGTAATTATTTCGGTATCCTCTACAACAAGGATATCTTCGAGCAGGCAGGGATAGATAAGTTCCCCGAGACGACCGCCGAGCTTAAGGACGCGGTGGATAAGATATCAGCGCTGGGGATCAAGCCCTTTACCACCGGCTTTGCGGAGTGGTGGGTATTCAAGCACTGCTATCAGAGCTTTGTAAATGCCGCGGCTGACGGAGCAGGCATCTCCACGGCTGAGCTCGTACAGAAGTTTGAGAAGGGCGAGGCTAAGGTTTCGGATTATCCCGAGCTTTATGATAACTTCTTCGAATTCCTCGATCTTGCCGTTGCAAACGGGGATGACAAGCCTCTCGAGACTGACCTTGCCGCGGAGGAGGCTGCCTTCGCATCAGGCCAGGCCGCTATGACCCTTGGTCAGGGAGCGTGGATAGAGGCTGACTGCCTTGCCATAAATCCTGACTTGAACATCGGCTTCAACGGCTATCCCGTAACCGATGATCCGGCGGAGTGTAAGGTGGTTTCCGGCTCCGATCAGGCGCTGCATGTATACAAGGATTCGGCAAATCTTCAGGCTGTTCTTGATTTTGTCAACTGGTGGTATACCTCTGATTACGGAAAGGCCTGGTTCAATGATGTTGCAGGCGTGGTTCCTCCCATCGTTTCCGATGCTCAGTCAGAGTTTGAGGTCATCAAGCAGGGCTCCGCTCTGGCAGCGGAAAAGGGTGCGGGAGCACTTGCCATCTGCTATTCCACCGACAGCTGGCACCAGACCTGCGGACAGATCCTTCAGTCCTATATCGCGGGCTCTGTTACAAAGGATGAGGCCTGCGCCCAGATAGAGGAGCAGTGGGCAGCTATTGACGGAGCACAGTAACAGTCAGGTACCCAAAAGTATAAAAAGGTGTTATAATTCAGAATACGGAATTATAACACCTTTTTATCTGGAAGGAGGATAATGAAATGAAGATATGTCCGGGATGCGGAGCGAAAATAGCGGACGGCAATCTTTTCTGCCATGTCTGCGGGATGCAGCTGGATAATGAGGCCGGGCAGGCGGAGGCTCTGAAGGTAAGGCCCGAGTGGGATCATACGGATGAGTTTGACCCAAGGGATGTGCACGATAACAAGGTGATCGCGATGATAATGTATCTTTCGGGGCTTTACGGAACCCTTGTCTGCTTTGCGATCCTTTGGTTTGTAGGTAAATCAAAATCGAATTATCTGGCCTTCCATGTCAGGGAGAATTTAAAGATAACCCTTGTGAACATCCTGCTTCTGCTGTTAGGGTTGGTATTCGTATGGACGATCATAGCTCCCATAGCGGCGCTGGTATGCGCGTTCATCATCCTGATCCTTCGTTTTATATGCTTTGTACAGGTTGCAAAGAACCAGTCAAAGGAGGTAGCTATAATAAGGAATCTGGGATTCCTGAAATAACATGAAGGTTAATTGGGTTTATAAGTGTAACAGAGGAGATGTATAGGTAATGAAATATTTCGGAACAGACGGCTTCAGGGGAAGAGCCAATGATAACCTTCGGGTTGAGCACGCGCTTAAGATAGGACAGTTTTTAGGGTGGTATTACGGAGCGAGGATAGGGGAAAAGGCCCGCTGCGTCATCGGAAAGGATACCAGGCGGTCAAGCTATATGTTTGAATACGGTCTTTCCGCGGGGCTTACGTCCGCGGGCGCCGATGTCAACCTTCTTCATGTCACCACCACCCCCAGCGTATCCTATGTGGTGAGGGCGGATAAGTTCGACTTCGGCATAATGATAACCGCAAGCCATAATCCCTATCACGACAACGGGATCAAGATAATAAACAGCTCGGGCTATAAGATGGAGGAGGAGGTCCTCCTTCAGATCGAAAAATATATCGACGGAGAGATCGAGATACCCTTCACCTACGATAACGTCGGAAGGTGTACCGATTATTTCCAGGGGCGGAACAAATACATAAGCTACCTTTCAAGCGTACCCCTTCATTCCTTAAGGGGCTACCGGATAGGGCTTGACTGCGCGAACGGCTCGGCCTTCAACATCGCAAAGACCGTTTTTGACATGCTCGGAGCGGATACCTATGTAATTAACAACGCTCCCAACGGCACCAACATAAACGTCGACTGCGGGTCTACCCACATCGAGGCCCTGCAGAGGCTTGTAAAGGGGAATAATCTGGATGTGGGCTTTGCCTTCGACGGGGACGCGGACAGGTGCTTCTGCGTTGACGAGAACGGGAATGTGGCGGACGGAGACGCCATAATGTACATAGGCGCCGGCTATTTAAAGGAGCGGGGCAGTCTTGTGGATGATACGGTCGTTGTCACTGTTATGTCAAACCTGGGGCTGTTCAACGCGCTGAAGGAAAAGGGGATAAGGACGGTCATCACGGACGTCGGGGATAAATATATCTCCCAAGAGATACAGGACCACGGCTATTCCATAGGCGGAGAGCAGTCAGGTCATGTGATCTTTGATAAATATGCCACCACCGGGGACGGGATCCTTACGGCCATTATAATGGCGGATATCCTGGTGGAGAAAAAGTGCGTGTTCTCCAATCTTACCAGAGGGCTTAAGGTGCTGCCTCAGCGGCTTAAAAACCTTAAGGTGCCGGATAAGGATGCGGTGATGAAGGACCCGGAGGTGGTCGGGTTTGCGGAGAGGCTCAATAAAGAGCTTGACGGGAAGGGAAGGCTCCTCTTAAGAAAGAGCGGGACCGAGCCCGTTGTAAGGATCATGGTGGAAGCGGAGACCACTGAGGAGTGTGATAAGCATATCGCGGAAACTGAGAGATTCATCCGCGAAAGGTTCCAATCCATGCTTTAGGATGGAAATAAAAAACTTGCGGATATGGAAGCTGTCAGAGCCCCAGCATATGAGTGGCCAGCAGGAAGTAGATCATCAGTGACAGTGCATCCACTATGGTGGTTATGAAGGGACTTGCCATGACTGCGGGGTCAAAGCCCAGCTTTTCCGCAAACATGGGAAGGGTGCAGCCCACAAGCTTTGCAAAGAACAGCTCTACGATGAGGGTAAAGCAGACTACCCCCGCCACAAGGAGAGTGACATGGTCTATGATCATGAGCTTTATGAAATTGGTGGCCGCAAGAGTGATCCCGCAGAGCATGGCCACCCTTATTTCCTTCCAGATCACCTTAGGCATATCGGAAAACATTATCTCATTTAACGAAAGGCCTCTGATGATGGTGACGGAGGCCTGTCCGCCGGCGTTTCCGCCGGTATCCATGAGCATCGGTATAAAGGCCGTAAGGACGACATAGGCGGAGAGGGCGGACTCGTAGCGTGTAATTATCCCGCCGGTGACCGTGGCTGAGATCATAAGAAGAAGGAGCCAGGGGATACGCTTTTTGTAGGTCTCAAATACCCCCGTCCTCATGTAGGGCTTGTCGGTAGGCACGATAGCCGCCATCTTTTCGATATCCTCCGTGGCCTCCTCGCGCATGATATCTACAACGTCATCGATGGTGATGATCCCGACAAGACGGTTCTCGTTGTCCACAACGGGCATTGCGGTAAAGTCGTATTTTGAAAACTGCATGGCGACCTCTTCCTGGTCGGTCAGAGTATTTACGGAAATGATATTGTCATTCATGAAGTCGCCGATGACATCGGTCTCATTCCGAAGCAGGAGATAGCGCAGGGCCACGGTGCCTATAAGGTGGCGCTCGCTGTCAAGCACATAGCAGATATTGATGGTCTCCTTGTCAACACCTACCCGCCGGATCCTTTCGATGGCCTCCTTAACGGTCAGGTTGACCTTCAGATCCACAAATTCCACGGTCATTATGCTGCCCGCGGAGTCCTCGGGATACCTTAACAGATGATTGATGTCACGCCGGGTCTCGGAGTTTGCGTTGGCGAGAAGCCTTTTAACCACCCCTGCCGGCATTTCCTCCATAAGGTCGGTAGCGTCGTCCGCCATAAGATTGTTTATGATGTTGGCAGCCTCGCGGTCTGTAAGGGAGGTGATGATGGTCTGCTGGGTATCGATATCCAGATACGCAAAAACATCCGCCGCCATGGTCTTCGGGAGTATCCTGAACAGCTTTATCTGCTGCTCCGTGGATAATTTCTCAAATACTGCCGCGATATCGGCCTCGTTCCATTCCGAAAGCGCCTGTCTGAGGTTTGTATACTGTCTGTTTTCTATAAGATCACGGATCTCGTCCATTGAATATTCAACTGACATGTCAATGCCGTAAGCCTTAAGGCTTACTCCTCCTTTTTCATGATGAATATTAAGCGATCAAAGAAGACACACCGCGAAATCCGTGACAGATAAAAGGAAACCCTCGTATTATAATATCAGAACCGGCTATTTACGTCAACCTGTCAGGGCTTCTTTATATTGACATAATGAAGCTATACTGTTACCATTCACGGGTCATGATACGCATGAGAAAGAGGTAAGGCAATGTTCGATCCGGAAAAGATTTTTTCAGAGTTGATAGACGGAATGTAAGCGGCGATTTTATAAGACCGGGGCTGGGGCTTGAGGCTCATTAATTTTTCTTTTCATTTATCGGAATATCAACTATAATCTTTATCATGAGTTGTGCGGCGTGTGTTTACTGTAATATGATGATGTCAGGGTAAAAAGTCACATGGCACTTTTGCCCCCGACATTATAATATATAACAGAAAGGACGAAAAAATGTATATACCTTCAGACAAAAGATATGAAAAGATGAAATACAGAAGATGCGGAAAAAGCGGGCTCATGCTTCCGATGCTGTCACTGGGCTTCTGGCATAATTTCGGCTCGGCGGATAATTATGAAAACATGAGGGCCATGTGCCAGACCGCCTTTGACAACGGGATCACTCATTTTGACCTCGCCAATAATTACGGCCCGGTGTACGGCTCCGCTGAGATCAACCTGGGACGTATCCTCAGGCAGGATTTTGCCGGTCTCAGGGATGAGCTGATAATCTCCACAAAGGCAGGCTACGATATGTGGCCCGGGCCTTACGGGGATCACGGCAGCCGCAAGTACCTTATCGCAAGCATAGATCAGAGCCTTAAGAGGATGGGGCTTGAATATGTCGATATTTTTTACCATCACAGGATGGACCCGGACACTCCGCTTGAAGAAACGGCGCTTGCCCTTTCACAGATCGTTGCGAGCGGGAAGGCGCTCTATATAGGAATATCCAACTATGACGGTAAGACGCAGAAGGAAATGTCGGCCATATTAAGGGAACTGCACGTTCCCTTCATCATAAACCAGAACCGCTACAGCATTTTCGACAGGACCATAGAAAATAACGGGTTAAAGAAGGCTGCCGCAGAGGAGGGCAAGGGTATAATAGCCTTTTCGCCTCTTGCGCAGGGTCTGCTTACCGACAGGTATATCAACGGTATACCCGAGGACAGCCGTGTAAAAAAGGACGGAAGGTTCCTTAAGGAGAAGGACATAACTCCCGAAAAGATAGAAATAATAAGGAAGCTTAACGAGCTTGCGGGAAGCAGGGGACAGTCCCTTGCGCAGATGGCCTTAAGCTGGGTATTAAAGGATGAGGACGTAACGAGTGTTTTGATCGGCGCAAGCCGTCCGGAGCAGATCTTAAGCAATATGGAAATCACCGCAGGCGAGCCCTTAAGCGCGGAGGAAATAAGAAAAATCGAGGAAATTGTAAATGATTGAAGCCAGAAACGATATAAGAAATGTTGCCATCATAGCTCATGTAGACCATGGAAAGACTACCCTTGTGGACCAGCTCCTAAGGCAGAGCGGGGTGTTTCGGGATAACCAGGAGGTAAGGGAGAGGGTCATGGATTCCGGGGATATCGAGCGTGAAAGGGGTATAACCATCCTTTCCAAAAATACCGCCGTGACCTATAAGGGGACCAAGATAAACATAGTGGATACCCCGGGGCATGCCGATTTCGGGGGAGAGGTGGAACGGGTCCTCAAGATGGTGGACGGTGCTATCCTGGTCGTGGATGCCTTTGAAGGGACCATGCCCCAGACCAAGTTCGTTTTAAAAAAGGCTCTGGCGCTGAAGCTTCCGGTGGTCGTCTGTGTCAATAAGATCGACAGGGAGGAGGCAAGGTGCGAGGAGGTAGTGGATGAGGTCCTTGAGCTCTTCATGGATCTTGACGTGGATGAGAAGCAGCTTGACTGCCCCTTTATCTTTGCTTCGGCAAAGCTTGGAAGGTCGGGGACCGATTACAGGAACATAGGCCCTGACATGGCTCCGCTCTTTGATGCCGTGCTTGATTTCATCCCGGCCCCGACGGGCGACAGGGAGGCAGGCACTCAGGTCCTTATAAGCACCATAGACTACAACGACTATGTGGGAAGGATAGGGGTAGGAAAGGTATCGAACGGGTACATAAGGGTTAACCAGGAGGCGGTGATCGTAAACGCCCACGAGCCCGACAAGAACAGAAGGGTCAAGGTAAGCGCCCTTTATGAATACGACGGGCTCAACAAGGTGAACGTAAAGGAGGCGACCATAGGCTCCATAGTAGCCATATCGGGCATTTCGGACATACACATAGGAGATACGATCTGTGACCCGGAGGCTCCCGTTCCCATAGAGTTTCAGAAGATCTCCGAGCCTACCATAGCAATGACCTTCTGTGTCAACGATTCGCCCCTTGCGGGAACGGAGGGAAAGTATGTTACCTCAAGGCATTTAAGGGACAGGCTGTTTAAGGAGCTCAATACCGATGTTTCCTTAAGGGTGGAGGAAACGGACTCCACCGAGGCCTTTAAGGTGTCGGGAAGGGGAGAGCTGCATCTTTCGGTGCTCATCGAGAATATGCGCAGGGAGGGCTACGAGTTTGCGGTCAGCAAGGCGGAGGTTCTTTACAGGGAGGATTCCCGGGGAAGAAAGACCGAGCCCATGGAGCTTGCCTATGTGGATGTGCCCGAGGAGTTTACCGGCATAGTCATTGAAAAGCTGGGAGGAAGAAAGGGAGAGCTTCAGAATATGTATCCCATATCCGGCGGATACACGAGAATGGAGTTTTCCATCCCCGCAAGAGGGCTCATCGGCTACAGGGGAGAGTTCATGACGGACACAAAGGGAAACGGTATAATAAATACCGTTTTTGACGAGTACGCGCCCTACAAGGGGGATATCACCTACAGAAAGCAGGGCTCCCTCATAGCCTTTGAAAGCGGCGAGTCGGTCACCTACGGACTCTTCAACGCGCAGGAGCGGGGGACATTATTCATTGGCCCCGGTGAAAAGGTATATTCCGGTATGGTGGTGGGTCAGAACGGCAAGCCGGAGGATGTGGAGATAAACGTCTGCAAGAAAAAGCAGCTCACGAACACCAGGGCATCAGGCTCTGACGAGGCCTTAAGGCTTATTCCGCCCAAGGTGCTCAGTCTGGAGCAGGCGCTTGAGTTCATAGATTCCGACGAGCTTCTGGAGATAACTCCCGAGAGCTTGAGGATACGCAAGAAGATACTGGACCCTACCTTAAGGAAGAGGGCGGGCTTCAGGAAGGAATGATACCGGGGCTTTCACAGCACCGGCTGAAAGGAAGAGCATATGCTGAAAATACTTGGGGCACAGATAAAGGAGTATAAAGCAGCGGCCCTGCTGGCGCCTTTTTTTATGATACTTGAGGTTCTTGCGGAGATGCTGATACCCCTTATAATGGCACAGCTTGTGGACACGGGGATCAATGTGCCCGGCGGCAACATGGATAATATAGTAAAAAGCGGGCTCATGATGCTTGGAATGGCAATTTTCGGGCTTATTGCCGGATGTCTTTCAGCAGTTTACGCCGCAAAGGCCTCCACCGGGTTTGCAAAGAACCTGAGGAAGACGATGAATGATAATATTCAGCGCTTTTCCTTTTCAAATATCGATAAGTTTTCCACTGCCGGGCTGGTCACGAGGCTTACTACAGATGTAACGAACGTTCAGAACGCGTTTCAGATGATACTGAGGATGTGCATAAGAGCGCCTTTTTCCCTGATATTTGCCATGATCGCGGCGTTTACGGTATCTGACAGGATAGCAGGCGTGTATCTGATCGCAGTCCTTATCCTGTCGGTCATTCTCGGCTTCATCATTAAAAATGCCATGGGGAGCTTTAAGCTCGTTTTGGGAAAATATGACGACCTGAATGCCGCCATACAGGAAAATATAAGCGGCATAAGGGTCGTAAAGTCCTTTGTACGTGAGGACTACGAGACCGGGCGCATGAACAGGGCTTCGGAAGCCATCTATAAGCTGTTTGTGAAGGCGGAGAGCATAGTGGTGCTCAACGCTCCGGTGATGATGCTTGCGGTGGACACCTGTATACTTGTGATCGCCTGGGCGGGAGCAAGGCTCATTGTCTCAAACGAGCTGACCACAGGGGACCTTATTGCCCTGTTTTCCTACTGCATGAATATCCTCTTCAGCCTCATGATGCTTTCGATGATCTTTGTCATGATATCGATGTCCGTGGCAAGCGGCGAAAGGATATGCGAGGTCATAAAGGAAGAGCCCGATATCACAGATCCCGCGGAGCCTGTTTATGAGGTAAAGGACGGAAGGATAATCTTTGACGACGTGGATTTCGCCTATGGAAGCGCGCAGGGAGGAGAGCCGGTGCTTAAGGATGTGAGCCTGGCAATAGACTCGGGTGAGACCATCGGAATAATCGGAGGGACCGGCTCGGGTAAATCCTCCTTTGTGAATCTGATTAGCAGGCTTTACGATGTTACGGGCGGCGCTGTCTATGTGGGAGGAAGGAACGTCAAGGATTACGATCTGAAGACACTGAGAAGGAACGTATCCGTCGTGCTCCAGTCAAATGTCCTGTTTTCGGGCACTATCCTTGACAACCTGAGATGGGGAAATCCCGAGGCGACGATGGAGGAATGCGTCGCAGCCTGCAGGCTTGCCTGTGCGGATGAGTTCATAGAGAGCTTTCCGGACAAATACGAGACCCATATAGAGCAGGGAGGGACAAACGTTTCCGGTGGACAGAAGCAGAGGCTCTGCATAGCCAGAGCGCTTTTAAAGAAGCCGAAGGTGCTTATCCTTGACGATTCGACCTCCGCGGTAGATACCGCCACCGACGCAAATATAAGGAAGGCCCTTATGACCGAGCTGCCGGATGTAACCAAGCTGATAATAGCCCAGAGGGTAGCCTCGGTCAAAGACGCCGACAGGATCCTTGTACTCGACGAAGGCCGCGTAAGCGCCTTTGACACTCACGAAAATCTCCTTAAAACGAACGAGATATACAAAGAAGTATACGAATCCCAAACCACCCAGGGCGCCGATGCAGATTTTGATTCAAGTTTGGTTCAAACAAGTTTGAACCAAACTTGAATCAGTCAAATCATCGTGCCCGATTAACCTGAAAAAAGAACGAAAAGCATTCAAGCACAGCATAGTGATATACCAGGGCATGATGATTTGACCCCCGAGAAAAACTAGCGGCTTCAAAACCTGGTTCAAACAAGTTTGAACCAAACTTGAATCAGTCAAAACCTACCGGTTTCAAAACCCCATTCAACCCAGGTTGAACAATATTTAAATCCAGGAAAGGACCCCCCCAAAATGGCAAACGAAGCTCCCAAACTAATAAAAATGGGCCGCGGCCGCAACATGGGCCCCCGTCCCAAAATAGAAAACCCCGGCAAGATCCTCAAGCGTGTCAAAGACTATATCCTGAGCGACTACAGGAAACACCTTGCGGCAGTGGTGGTATGCATAGTCGTAAGCGTCCTGTGCAACGTAAGGGGAATGATGTTCACAAAGACTCTGGTAGACGATTACATCACCCCTATGATAGGAGCGGCAGACCCTGATTTCACACCCCTTCTGAAGGCGATCCTTCAGATGGCGATGATATATCTTGCGGGCATAGCCTGCACCTATATACAGAGCAGGACGATGATCTATGTGACCCAGGGCACCTTAAAAAGGTTGAGGCATGAGCTTTTTTCAAAAATGGAAAAGCTGCCGATCAGTTACTTTGATACCCATTCCCGCGGAGACATAATGTCCATTTACACGAATGACGTGGATTCGCTCAGACAGATGATCGCGCAGGCCATGCCGCAGTTTCTGAACAGCGCCATAACCATAATAAGCGTCCTTTACAGCATGCTGGTCCTTAGCATTCCACTTACCCTTCTAACGCTCTTTATGGTGGCGGTGATGCTGTTTACATCCGGAAAGGTCGCTTCGGCCAGCGGCAGATATTTTTCCCTTCAGCAGAAGAACCTCGGAGCCATAAACGGTCACATCGAGGAAATGATAAACGGACAGAAGGTCGTTAAGGTATTCTGCCACGAAGCGGAAAGCATCGAAATGTTTGATGAGCTCAATGAAAAGCTTTTTGAGAGTGCCAAAAACGCGAACCAGTTTTCAAATATACTGGGGCCCGTAAACAACCAGCTTTCCAATGCCGGCTATGTTCTCTGCGCACTTGTCGGAGGGATACTTGCCCTTTCCGGCTTCGGAGGCTTTACGCTTGGGTCGCTTGCAAGCTTCCTTTCACTCAACAGGAGCTTTTCGATGCCCATAAACCAGATAAGCATGCAGCTTAACAGTATAGTGATGGCGCTGGCAGGCGCGGAGCGTATCTTTAAGCTCATGGATGAGGAGCCGGAGGCAGATGACGGCTACGTCACTCTTGTGAACGCAAAATATGAAGACGGCGTTCTGAAGGAAACCACGGAAAGGACAGAGCTCTGGGCCTGGAAGCACTATCATAAGGACGACGGGACCACCACCTATGCCGAGCTTAAGGGGGACGTGGTCTTTGACGATGTGGATTTCGGCTATACCGATGAAAAGACGGTACTGCACAATATAGACCTTTATGCCACCCCGGGACAGAAGATAGCCTTTGTAGGCTCTACAGGCGCGGGAAAGACCACCATAACAAACCTTATCAACCGTTTCTATGATATTCAGGACGGAAAGATAAGATACGACGGGATCAATATAAACAAGATAAAGAAGGCGGACCTTCGTCATTCTCTGGGGATGGTGCTGCAGGATACGCATCTGTTTACCGGGACGGTCATGGAGAACATCCGCTACGGAAGGCTCGACGCGACTGACGAGGAGGTGATAGAGGCGGCAAAGCTTGCAAACGCCCATGGCTTTATCATGCGTCTGCCCAATGGCTATGACACCGAGATCACCGCGGACGGGGGAAGCCTTTCGCAGGGACAGCGGCAGCTTTTATCCATTGCAAGGGCCGCGGTCGCAGACCCGCCGGTGCTGATACTTGACGAAGCAACCTCCTCCATAGACACAAGGACAGAGAAGCTGGTGCAGGCGGGCATGGACAGGCTCATGCACGGCAGGACCACCTTTGTGATCGCGCACAGGCTGGCAACGATCAAAAACAGCGACTGTATAATGGTGCTGGAAAACGGCAGGATAATAGAAAGAGGCACCCACGAACAGCTCCTTGAGGAGCGCGGAAAATATTACACCCTGTATACAGGAAACAGGATAACCGCCTGATAAGGATGATCTGCCTTTATTTATCTGTTTTCCCGGAGTACATGAAGCATTCAAAAAAGGAAAATTTCTTCCTGACCAAAAGGGAGTCAGAGGTTTTTTCTATGCTGACTACAGTTAAACTGATCGCATTTAATTTATGACCAGAAAATGGTTTTTCGTTTACGAAAGGAGAGATGAGTTATGGTAGTATTAAGCGTTATTTTTGGAGTCATTATGATATTTGCCGGCATATCTGCTATGTGCACGCCCCTTGTTACGTTCTTATCGGCAGGATACTTCATCGGAATACTGATGTTCATGTATGGTATTGCAGGAATCGTAAAAGCCTTTCAGAAAAGGAGTGACGCATTCCAGACGGTGATGAGTGTGCTTGCTCTTATAGCAGGCATTGTATCCATTGCAAGACCCGGAAGCACATTAGCCATAGACGGTGTGCTGATATATTGTGTGGCGTTCTGGTTCTTGTTGAGAGGTATACTTGCAGCGACAGCAGCATTTCAGACAAGGAAGTTTAACAAGGGCTGGATCTGGGGTCTCATTATCGGAATAGCCGGTATACTTCTGGGAGTGTATACGTTTATACATCCGATGTTTACTGCCGTTACCACCGGGATACTTATAGGATTATATTTTGTTGAGGCAGGTATTGATCTGATTGTTTTTGCTACTGCCATGGGGGCAATAAAGGATACTGTTGATCAGATTTCAGAAGGAATTGAATGAGAAGGTAGGAAGGAGGATGTTTATGAAAAAAAACATTAAGAAAACCGGAGTTGCTATGATGCTTGTACTTGTGACGGCTATGCTGTTATCAGCCTGCGGTGGCGTGACCCTGACGTATAATACGCAGGAATCCGAAGAAAGCATATCTTCACCTGTACTGACACCGGATCAGAAAGAGGCGACAGACTACACAAGGGCGGCAAACGAAAGCGTATATGAAATGCTGGATTTTGAAGATGAAAGTGAGAAGGAGAATGCTCTCCGCGGACTCATTGAAGCACCGGA
Organism: Lachnospiraceae bacterium UBA3814; assembly: GCA_002368575.1. GTDB lineage: Bacteria > Bacillota > Clostridia > Lachnospirales > Lachnospiraceae > UBA2868. The sequence continues at coordinate 25,104 of DFEA01000023.1, forward strand.
GAGCCTTGTGATAACTGACGAAAACGGAAACGTAGTATGGTCTGTTGCGGATTATTCCTTTGTTAACGAGCTTGAGAAGGCTCCGGACTCGGTAAATCCCAGCCTGTGGAGAAATACCCTGTACAATTCATACGCGGGATTGTTTGAAGTGTGTGAAGGCATATATCAGGTCAGAGGCTACGACATGGCAAACGCCACCTTTATCCGCACGGATAACGGCTGGATCGTATTTGACGTGCTGATGTGCACAGAGGATATGGAGGCGGCAAAAGCCCTTATGGAAAAGCATTTTGGCACGATAGATGTCAAAGCGGTGTTGTACAGCCACAGTCATGTCGATCATTACGGCGGAGTGTACGGTCTGATAGATAAAGAGGATGCTGCGGATGGGTCGCTTTCTCTTGAAGAACAGCTTGAAAGCGGAAAGGTTGTTGTGATAGCACCTGAGGGCTTCCTTGAGCATGCGGTTGCGGAGAATATCTATGCAGGTACGGCAATGGGAAGAAGAGCCCAGTACCAGTACGGAACCCTTCTGAAGGCGGGGATACACGGCAAGATGGCTATGGGGATAGGTCTTGGTCAGGCGCTTGGAAGCAGAGGACTCCTGCCTCCCACTTATACCGTAAAGGAAAATGAAACGATAACGATCGACGGTCTTGAGATACAATTCCAGCTTACGCCCGGAACGGAGGCACCGGCGGAGATGAACGCGTATTTCCCAAAGTACAGAGGCTTATGGGTCGCGGAAAACTGCACCGGGACAATGCATAATCTGTACACGCTTCGAGGAGCCGAGGTGCGCAATGCCGCAGACTGGGCCAGGTACATTCTTGAGGCGGAGGCCCTGTTCGGAGACAAAACCGACGTAACGTTCCAGTCGCACAACTGGCCGCATTGGGGAACGGAAAACATTAAGGATTATCTGGAGAACACAGCTGCTGTTTACAAGTATATCAATGATCAGACGCTTCACTATATCAATCTTGGTTATACGGCCGCGGAAATATCAAATTCTCTTGTGTTGCCGGAGAAACTGAATAGGGTTTGGTACATGCGGCAATACTACGGAACCTTAAGCCATAATATCAAGGCGGTCTACCAGAAGTATATGGGCTGGTACGATGCCAATCCTGTAAACCTTAATCCCCTGTCCCCGGAGGACTATGCTTCAAAGCTTGTGGAATATCTCGGGGATACGGATAAGGTTCTGTCGCTTGCCAAAGAAGATTATGAAAAAGGAGAATACCAGTGGGTAGCACAGATCACAAAGGAACTGGTATTTGCGGATCCAACAAATCAGGAAGCGAGAAATCTATGCGCCGACGCATTGGAGCAGCTTGGATACCAGGCTGAGAGCGGGACATGGAGAAATGCTTATCTTGTGGGCGCGCTGGAGCTTCGAAACGGAAACCAGACTGACAAGATAGGCTATTTTACGGGTGGAGCCACCATAGAAACAAGATCGGCAATGACGCCGGATATGATCCTGGACTATATCGATATAGGTACAGACGCTCTGGCCGCGCAGGACGATGATATCAGCCTTAATCTTAGGTTTACGGATCACGGCAGCGACTATTACGTCGTAAGAAGGTCCGGTGTGCTTCTTACCTATCCGGACAGAACAGAGGATGATGCTGACTGCACCGTCAGTCTGACGGTTGTTGATATCCTAAGTCTTGCGGGAGGAGATACCGCGGCTCTTGATAACATGAAAATTGACGGCGACCGGGAAGCCTTCTTAAGTCTTTTGAAATATATGGGTGCGCCGAAACAGACCTTTAATATAATTGAGCCTTAACAGGAGTAAGGTATGGAGAGGACAGCAAACCAATTAAAACTTCTGCTTTTTACTGCCCTCCTGGGTGCCTCTGCGGGTGCAGTCATATGGTGTTTTCTAAAGGGAGTGTCGTTATGCTCATCTTTCATATGGGAAACCATTCCGGCGACATTCTCCTTAAGGTTCCTCCCGGTCCTTATATGTGGGCTGGGAGGGCTTATTGTGGGATTCATCCACAAGAGATACGGCAACTATCCGGAAGAGCTTGATCTTGTAATGGAGAAGATCCGTAAGGATAAATACTATAGCTATAAGCACATCCTGCCCCTTCTTATCTGTGCCTTTATACCTCTTTGCTGCTTATCAAGCGTAGGTCCGGAGGCGGGCCTTACCGGTATCATAGCCGCACTTTGTTACTGGGTCGCAGATAATGTATCCTTTGCCCAAAATCACACCGCCGAGGTTTCACGTATCGGAGAAGTGATCACATTAGGCCAGATCTTTCATTCACCGCTATTTGGCATATTTGCAGTGGAGGAAGGGGATGATGAGGCACAACTGCCTGTGATGTCAAGGGGATATAAGCTGCTGTACTACGCGTTATCCACTACAGTGAGTTTTTTGGTGGTTGAAGGGCTTAATGCAATATTTGGAGCGGCACTTTCCGGTTTTCCGAGCTTTGAGGATATACACAGAGAATTATCGGATATTGTGCTCCTGCTGCTGTACATACCTGTGGGAATGCTCATATATGTTGTGTTTGAACATATAGAGAGATTTACTAAGACTGTCGGTGCTCATATACCGGTGATACTGCGCGAGACGATCTGCGGATTTGTTATCGGAGGGGGAGTGTTATTTTTTCCCATGGCGATGTCTTCCGGAGAGGAGCAGATGGGTGAGCTTATAGATACATTTACGGAATATTCACCGCTCTTTCTTATGGGAATATGTATTCTAAAGCTTTTGATGACAGCCTTTTGCATTAACTTTGGCATGAAGGGAGGACACTTCTTCCCTTTGATATTTGCATGCACCTGTATGGGTTTTGCCCTGGTGCGAATCATTTATTCCGATCCGTCAGGCCATGCGGCATTTGCAGCGGCAGCTGTCACGGCAACCGTTCTCGGAGCACAGCTTAAAAAGCCTATAGCAGCGTCCTTACTTCTACTTTTATGTTTTCCTGTAAAAAGGCTGCTCATTATCTTTTTGTGTGCAGCCGCAGGATCAAAAGCAAAGGAGACACTGAATGTTTGATATGCTGACGCTTGTGGTGATATTGCTTATCCTGATAGTTGGACTGGGATATTTCAATGAAAAAGTCACGAAGCTGACATACGAAATAGCGTTGATGCTTTTGTCGGTGATTCTCGGTACGGTGATTACCGTGATTGCGGCCTTTGTAAGAGAACAGCCAATAAGAGAACTGCTGCTTGAAGTACAGATATTTGATCTTGAAGAGTTTCTGATGAAGGGAGTGCTTTGTTTTATGCTCTTTGCCGGAAGCTGTCACATTAAGATACGTGAGTTTCGCGACAATGCACGACCTATCGGCGTACTGGCTTTTATCTGTACTTTTCTGGGAGCATTGTTTTATGGATTGCTATTCTATATGATAGCAAAGCTCTGCGGCATAAACGCAACCCTTCCCATGTGTCTGATGTTCGGAAGTATTACGGCTCCTACGGATCCTATTGCGGCAACAGGTATTTTGAAGAAGTTCGGACTCCCTGCAAGGACCGGATTTTTGATCGAAGGAGAATCATTGCTTAATGATGGTGTGGGAGTTGCACTCTTTGCATGTTTTTCGGGAATCGTGACGGCGGATTCACAAAGCGGTTTCTTTCAGATACTGATAAGACAGATATTGGGAGCTTTGCTTATCGGAGCGGCTGTAACCTTTGTCTGTTACATTGTATTTATAAGGACAAATGATGTTAAGCGCAAGATATATGCAAGTCTTCTTGTGGTTTCCCTGTCCTATCTTCTTTGCGAGCACTTTGGGTGTTCAGGTGCTATCGCATCTGTTGTCTGCGGCACACTGTTTGCAACGCTTTGCGACAGGGAAGAAGCAAAAACCGGGAAGACCGTACCACCGGAGTATGATGAATTCTGGGAGATCATTGACAATCTTCTCAATTCAGCACTGTATGTGATCCTTGGACTGTCATTTGTCAGAATATTGCAGATGCCGATGGTGCTTGTTCTGGCTGTATTGGCAATCATCGCAAACCTTATTGCGCGGTTCTTAAGCCTTATACTAAGCTCCTGGTTTATGGGGCCGATTCCGGACGGATATGACAGAACCGGCTTTTCAAAGCTGCTTACCTGGGCAGGATTGCGGGGAGGATTATCCATTGCACTTGCTATGAGTACGAGGCCGATACTGGAGTCCGGAGTATATCACATAGCTTTGGGATGTACCTATGCGATCGTATTCTTCACAACAATCGTCCAGGGTCTTACGATGCAGAAGGTTTACAGCAGGATAGGGAGGAAGAGCAGCTGATGAAGAACAGGTTCTGATGCTATTTGAGGAGGCACCAACTCCGCGATACATTTTCAGTAACAATGTGAAATCAGCATAAATCAAGGCATCTCCCCCTATTTACCATCATTATCTTTATCCTCAGTCTTACCTATCGGTATCATCACGTCTGAACAGAATTCATTACCTTCATGGTAGAATCTCGCCATGCCGCCGTACTTTGCGGCGGTGGACGCGATGGATTTAAGCCCAAGACCGCTTCCGCCTGTTACGATAGAAGACCTGAATACAAAGATGGAATTCAAGGATCGTAACTATTTAAATGAAGAACTGAAGGAAATGTTTTTTAAGCTTGAGCTGATCCAGTCATACGGGTCAGGCATCAGGCGTGCAAAAAATGAGCTTAGCCGTATTGGGTCTCCTGCACTTGTGTTCGAGCCGGATAATGATACAGATGATTATACGGCAGTAACAGCCTATATCAATGGGGAATTTGCTGAGGTTCAAAGAGAAGAAGCAAATTTGAAGGGCGAACACGCCCAAGAAACCGCCCAAGAAATCGCCCAAGAAACCGCCCAAGAAAGATACGAAGACTTGAGTGATGAGGAAAAAAATAATCATTCTTATAAGTAATGATCCTCAGATGACAAGAAATGAACTGGCGGTAAAACTAAATATCTCGCCTGATGTGGTTAAAAGAAGGATGGATAAATTTAAGAAGGCAGGAAGGATCGAACACCAGGGGTCGACAAAAGCTGGAAAGTGGGTTGTGTTGAAATAAACACAGGAAAGTTAAAGAATGAGAAGAGGGTAATAGCGGCAGGATGTACAGTCCTGCGAGAGTGGAAAGCCGCTCTCTTTTCTGCTATACTGAAAAAAGGCAGGGCCGGGAGGACGATCATGAAAAAGATTGGGATCGGATATGAAAACTATAAAAGAATGATCGATGACAGATGCTATTATGTAGATAAAACGCTGCTGATACGTGACGTGATCGAAAAGGGCGGCATGGTAACGCTTTTTACCCGCCCGAGGAGATTCGGGAAGACGCTGGCGCTGTCCATGCTCCGGACATTTTTCGAAGCGGAGCTTGACAGGGAAGGAAATCCCGTGGATAACCGGCGGTATTTTGAAGGTATGAAGATCATGGGCTGCGGGGAGGAGATCCTTTCAAAACAGGGGCAGTACCCGGTGATTAACCTGACTCTGAAGTCCGCGAAGCAGCAGAGGTTCAGTTCGGCTATTCTAAGGCTTAGGGAGGAGATTATCTCAGAATTCTCACGGCATCGATATGTGCTGATGTCTGACCGTATTCCCGAAGAGAATAAGGAAAGATTCCGCAGCTTTCTTGGTGCGGAAATGCTATGGCAGGAAAAGGAAGGGCAGTTCAGGAGCAAAGAAGAAACAGAAGAGGCATTACTCGAGGAGGCCGGGCGTTTTTCCACCTCCTTAAAGACTCTTTCGGAATGCCTGAAGCTTTATCACGAAAAAAACGTGGTCATGCTGATCGATGAATATGACGTCCCTTTGGAAAATGCTTATTTTGAGGGCTTCTATCAGGAAATGTCAGGCTTTATCCGCTCTCTGTTTGAATCGGCGGTAAAGACAAATGATTCCCTTGAGCTTGCCGTGATCACCGGATGCCTGCGGATAAGCCGGGAGAGCATATTTACGGGGCTTAACAATCTGGAGGTCTGCTCCATCCGAAGCCTTAACTTCGGTGAGCATTTCGGCTTCACCACTCAGGAAACTCTGCAGATGCTTGCGGATTACGAGC
>DFEA01000102.1 GCA_002368575.1 Lachnospiraceae bacterium UBA3814
GTAGTGATACCCGTACCGGTTCGATTCCGGTCTGCGGCATTATTTATACTCATAAACGTAAATAACTGCCGATTACTGAAATGTATAACGAGTGAACGCACGGATTCTATAAATAAAACGGAAGCTGATTGCGTTCAAGAGTATAAAGCCTGGGATACTGATATTACAGGGTTCCGGGCTTTTTCTATAGCTGCGGATATGAATTATACTGACAGGACTGCGAATGGTCTGCTTCACTCCGTTGTAAAACAGGTCTGATGCCGTAGATCATTTTTTATAGGAAACGACAAAGTTCTTTTTACTTTGGCGTTTCCTGCGCCGGAGGCTTTATAGTGAACGACAAATTATTTTTGTCGTTCACTATAGTTGAGGTAATTATGATAAGTATCATAGAAATGCTTGAAAAAACTGCCGGTGCCTTTCCGGACCGGACCGCTTTCTCCGATCCTGATGAAAGCATCACCTTTAAAGAGCTGCTGACTGAGGTTCAGAGGACGGCAGCCCTGTTTATTAAAGGAACGGCACAGGTATGCGTAAGGCCGGAGGCGGCTGTCGGCTTTTATCTTGAAAAAAGCGTGCGTGCCGTTCCCGTAATGCTGGGGGCGGTCTCAGCCGGGGGCTTTTACAGCTTTATTGATATAAGACAGCCTTCCGAACGGGTGCTTAAGATACTTGAGATCCTTGAACCGGCCGCTATAATAACCGATGAAGAAAACTATGATAACCTGATGACGATCCTTTCGGAGGGGACAGGGTCCGGGGCCCAAAATCGACACGATCATTTTGTATCCGGCCCGGATAAGGCTTCTGACCGGTGCGTGAGCCCGGGAGAATATAAAAAGAGGGTGCTTCTTTTATCGGAGATCAGTAAGCTCGCTGAAGCAGCCGAAGCTGATGAAGCGCTTATTGACCAGAGAAGGCGCCTGTTTTACGATCAGATGCCGCTGTATGTGAACTTTACAAGCGGGAGTACCGGGGTACCGAAGGGCGTAGCGGTAGGACACAGATCGGTTATTGATTTTATCACTGAATTTACAAAGGTTTTTGAGATCGGACCGGATGACATCCTGGCAAACCAGGCACCCTTTGATTTCGATGTTTCTGTAAAGGATATATACAGCGGATTGTATACAGGAGCCGAAGTGAGGCTTATTCCGAGACAGTATTTTTCCGAGCCTGCAAGGCTTATGGATTATCTGACGGACAACCGGGTCACCGTGCTTATATGGGCGGTATCGGCCATGTGCTTTGTTTCCATCATGAACGGCTTTGAGTATAAAACTCCGGTAACGGTAAAAAAGGTCATGTTCAGCGGAGAGCTGATGCCGGTAAAGCAGCTTGACAAATGGAGGAAGAGCCTTCCCGGAGCTTTATTCGTAAATCTCTACGGACCTACAGAGATAACCTGCAACTGTACATATTATATCCTCGACAGGGAGTTTGGAAGGGATGAGATCATTCCGACAGGAATTCCCTTCAGAAACGAAAAGGTCTTTCTTCTGGATGAAAATGACAGGGAGGTCACGGAGCAGGATACCGAGGGAGAGATCTGTGTCGGCGGAACGACGCTCGCCCTCGGATATTATAAGGATCCCGAAAGGACTGCTGAGGTCTTTGTCCAGAATCCCCTTAACAACAGGTTTACGGAGCGGATCTACAGGACCGGAGATCTGGGGAGGTATGATAAGGACGGAAATCTTGTCTATACATCCCGTAAGGATTTTCAGATCAAGCATATGGGACAGAGGATAGAGCTTTCGGACATCGACGTTTCGGCAATGTCGATAGACGGAGTGTCAAGAGCTGTAAGCATCTACGATATGAAAAAAAAGAAGATCATTCTTTTTTATACCGGAGATTTGGAAAGGGAGGAGCTGTCACAGAGGCTTAAGGAAAAGCTGCCGCCCTTCATGCTTCCTTCAAAAACAGTTGTTATCAATGAAATGCCGCTTAATAAAAATGGGAAGATCGACAGAAAAGCGCTGGAAGAGATGATATGAGTTGTTTATTAAATGACGATTTAATAAAAAATATCGCGGAAAAATACGGTACTCCCGTCTATATTTTCGATGAAGACGAGCTGAATCTGCGTGTAGAGCGCATTTATAAAATACTTAATGACGGCTTAAGTCGGAACAAGATAGCGCTGTGCTATTCCGTCAAGGCGAATCCTTTCCTGATCCCATCCCTGTTGAAGGGCAGCGTGGTGGATAAGCTTGAGGTATGCAGCCCCGGTGAGCTCGAGATCTGCAGGAATTATTCCGTTCCCGGGGAAATGATAATCTATTCCGGAGTCAGAAAGGAAGAGGAGGATATCACTGAGGCCCTAAGCTACGGAGCTGATATCGTTACGGCGGAATCCCTGAGGCATTTCGAGCTTATCCGCAGAACGGCAAAAAAGCTTGATAAAGAGGTAAAGGTTCTCCTGAGGCTTTCGTCCAAAAGCCAGTTTGGCATGTCGGCGGAGGATATTGAAGAGATACTTGAAAACAGAAGCGGTGATCCGCTGGTTTCCGTTGAAGGGATCCATTATTTTGCGGGGACCCAGCGCCTTAAGCTCAGGCATCAGAAGGAGGAGCTTAAGGAGCTTGCAGGCTTTATCAGTGGATTGAGAGAGAGATACGGTATCGCTCTCGCAAGGCTTGAATATGGTCCGGGATTGGGTTATCCTTATTTTGTCGGTGATGACAGGGAAAATACGCTAAGGCCTTTGGAGGAGCTGTGCTGTGATCTCAGGGAGATCTCCGGGATGTGTGACCTTACCGTTGAGATGGGGCGGTTTACAGCAAGCAGCTGCGGATATTATATTACAAAGGTAGCGGATAAAAAGCGTTCCTTTGACAGAAACTGGTGTATTCTGGATGGCGGGATCAATCATCTCAATTATCAGGGTCAGATGATGGGGATGATGGTTCCGGTAATACGGAGGATCCCCTTAAATGGTGCAGGGCCTGAGACCGGGGGCCTTTCCGGAAGCGGGGAGGAAGAGGAGTGGGCTCTCTGCGGAGCTTTATGCACCACCAATGATGTTCTGGTGCGCTCGATAAGGATGACCGAGCCGGAGCTTTCGGAGCTGTTTGTATTCTGCAATGCCGGGGCTTATTCGGTGACTGAGGCCATGAACCTTTTCCTGAGCCGTGATATGCCCGCGGTCGTGCTTGCCGGAAATGGGAAGGATGAGCTTTTAAGAGGCAGTATGGAAACCTGGAGACTGAACTGCAGGCTCACGGGAACAGAACCGGGGAAGCAGGGATCTATTGCGGGCGCGCAGCCCTGAGCTGCCGGCAGCTCAAGGATTAAGGCGTCATAGGTCACCGGCGGTAATGACAGAAGAATGCCGCCGCAATGGACAATAATATCGTGGAGGATAAGAGCATGAATGAATTGATCGAATTGCTGCGGGAGATCAGGGACGATGTGGATTTTGAGAACTGTAAGGAGCTTATTGACGGGAAGGTGCTTTCTTCCTTTGATATAATCCAGATAATCAGCACCCTCGATGACGAATATGATATTTCGATACCTGCCACCGAGATAGTTCCGGAGAATTTTAACAGCGCTGAGGCTATCTACAGCATGATACAGAGACTTAAATAAAAGGGGCAGTCAGGGTGCTTCGGGCCCCTTAAGCAGCTTTATGAGCTTTTTTGTATACAACCGCCTGCCTTCGGCTGACATATGGTTCATGTCCTCAAAGTAAGCTGCCTCATGATCGTCAAAGCTTACATCGCCGGCAAGGATACAGGCTGCGTTGTTCCTGTCAAGCAGGTCAAGATAATAATCAAGATATTTCTGATAGGTCGGGTCCTCCTGGAGCCTGTAATAATGAGGGCATTCAAGGAAGATAAAGGCCTGGCCGTCTCTTCTGCATTTTTCAAGAAGCTCAATTACAGCCTCCTCCTGGGCAGGGACCAGAGTCTCGCCGCTTATGTCAAATTCGGCATTTTCAAGTACTTCAGGGCCCGGAGAAGGTGTTTCGTCCGTTTTGGCTCCTTTATAATATCTCGTGGAATAAAATGGTTCGGTCACAGGATATGTAAACAGGTCGTCCATTCCTGAGGTCACAAAGTATTCATACAGTACCGAGCTATCAGTATTTCCGGAGGAGCTCAGCTTTTCCCAGAGCTTCTTCTTCCCGTCCCAGGAAAGATCCCAGATGACCCTTGAATCGGAGAGGGCGACCTTTTCGGTGAGCATCATGGGATTCAGTTCAAAAACGATCAGGTCATATTTATTAGCGGATCTGCTTTTTATTTCATCATATTGAATGGAGGCGGCCACAAGCTGGTTTCCTCCATAGGAAATATCATATACCCTCCCGTCATATGCTTCATCCATAGTGGGCATGTCGATATTACACCTAAAGGTCGAGGAGCCGATGAAAAGAATATCGAGATCGCCGGCATTGATCGCGGCTCTTATACCACGGTTTCCAATGGGGATATCCATAGAAAAAAGGTTCTTGGCGCTAATAATAACGCATGATATAATAACGACAGTTATTAATGTTATGATCGTCTTTTTCATTGTTTTCAACGGGGTTTGCTTCTTTTCTTAAAAATATTAAATCCAAGGTTGATATATAAAACAGCGCTTATGAAGGGGCGCTTCAAACGGAAACGGTTCACCTGTAACGGAACCGGTGCGGTAAGGTCACTGACCGGGGCTTACTGCGGAGTTTTTTACGGTGCCTCAGACAAGCGGGCCCGGGGAAATGCTCAGAAGCTCTGGTACATAAAGTTGGATTGACCGCTTACGCCGAACAGTATTGTCACTGTCAGAAGGAAGCCGGCGTAAAGATAACGGTGACCGGTAAAGGCTTCGGGATCATGCTCCTTTTTCAGCTCCGTAATAAAGAGCCCGGCTATAAGCATCCCTATGATGAGTATTGAGGCGGCCGCCTGGTTCCCGTTTCCGAAGGGCACAAGCGCCGCGGCTATCTCTGAGGGATTTATCCGGGTGGCTGTAAATATATTCTTATATATCGTAAAGGCATCGGATAAGGACTCCGCCCTGAACATGACCTCACCGGTGCATACTATGAGGAAGGTCCTCAGGGTCTGAAACACCTTTATGGCCGGATTGGCGTCATTCCAGCCTATGGCCTTCCTTACCTTTTTCATTACGGACATGGTACAGACAGACAGCAGCATGACTATCGCAAAATATATGCCCCAGCCTATATATACCGCCTCGGCTCCGTGCCATATCCCGGTGGTTATCCAGACAAGTATCAGAGGGAATACGGTCCGAAGCGTCCCCTTCTTTGCCTTCGGAAACAGCTTCCCGAGAGCTCTCGATGCTTTCCGGTTCCAGTTTGAGGTGACCGCGGGCAACATGAGCTGCTCGCGGAACCAGTCGTTGAGCGTTATGTGCCATCTTCTCCAGTATTCCTGAATGTTTCGTGAAAGATAGGGCCTGTTAAAGTTTTCGGCAAGCTTTATGTCAAGCATTCGGGAGATGCCGCAGGCAATATCCATGTATCCCGAAAAATCCGCGTATAGCTCGATCGCGTAAAAGAAGACCGCGGTGATCAGCGTAAGCCCTCCATAGCCCTTCGGAGAGGTGAAGACCGTATCAACATAGAAGGAAAGACGTCCGGCAATGACCAGCTTGTTAAATAAGCCCTTGATGATGCGATACCCTCCCTCCTTTATGTTTGCGCTGCTGTAGGGATGAGGCCGCGTGAGCTCACCGATCATTCCCTTCCATGTCCCTATGGGGCCCTGGGTTATCTGGGGAAAATATGAGATGTACAGGGCATAATGCAGCAAGTTTCCGCAGGGCTCCGTTTTTTTATTGTAACAGTCAAGAGCATAGCCCAGGGTCATAAAGGTATAAAATGACATGCCCAGGGGCACGGTAATATCGTGAATGCCGAAATGGATACCGTATCTGAAAAAGATCAGGAGACCGAGATTGATAAATACGGTAAGCCGGAGATGGGATATGACGGGATCACGCATCAGGAAGAAGGTGCTAAACACCGAGATCATAAGAAAGATGATGCATACGGGATTTGCCAGGAAATAAAAACCCAGGCTGAAAAGGAGCAGGACCTTCCACTGGCTGTTTTCGTGAACCCTGTAATATATGATCAGAAGTATGAGGAGGAAAAACAGAAAGGGGACGGAGATCAGGCTCATTTCTATTCCTCCTCATATGAGTAATCATCCGAAAGCTTTACGACCACCACATCATTGACCATTGCAATGCTGCCGTATTCGGGGAAAACAGGCATTGCCCTGACGGTCTCATCCAAAAGAGCCTCCTCAAGCTTTTCGTCATCGGCAATATAGAGATTCGTGCCTGCTTCGTGGGTGAAAAATCCCTGCCAGGACTGCACGACCCATCTGAGATCCTCGGGATCCCAACTTCCCATGCAGGCGTATTCGTTTGCCTTTTCAAATACGAAATTCTTAACGAATAACGGATTATCGGAGGGCCGGCCCACAAAAACAAACTGATAATAGGGGTGATAGTAGTTATACATCTGGAGGGCGGCGGTGACATCCGCGGAAAGCTTTTTCAGGCTTTTCATGCCCATATACATGGCCTGCTGGTCGTATATGGTCATAAGGTAATTCCCATATATGAGAAGGGAAAGAAGGACGGCGGTCACGCTCCTGTATACAAGGGACAGCCTGGTCCTTTCAAGCGGAAGCTCCGACGCAAGACCGATAAGAACCGGTATGCACAGACTCATAGGGACCGTCATCTGTATCGAGGTAAAGGAACCATAGGCCGCCATAAGCACGGAATTGGCGGCCGCGGGAATAAGGCAGAAGCTCAGGCAGAACAGCACGGCCCTTAGCCTGCTCTTCTTAAATAAGGAAACGGCAGCAATGAAAAAATGTATCCCGAGCATGAAATATATAAGGACATAAAACTTACCCGGGAAAACGGTTGACCTTATGCCGTCATTTCTGTAATAGTTGATAAAGTCACCATAGGTATGAAGAAAGCTTCCGGGGAGATTTAAAAGAGCCCCCAGAGGGCCGTAGGAATCGGCGCCGTTGTAATCGCTCATTTGTACCTCGTAGTAAACGAGATTGATATTGAGCAGGATAAAATAGAGTATAAAGCCGGCAAGGATAACGGCGATAAAACGAAGGATAAGGAATGCGAGCTCCTTATATCCGGTCTCTCTGTAAAGAAGGAGCGAGGTATATAACAGGAAGATAAGGCAGATGACCCCGATATTTGCCTGGTAGAGCCCAAGCATAAGCGCGATGCAGATCGCCCCCAGGGAAATTGCGGGGAGCTTTTTTTGGACCTTTATCGTAATATATGCCGCAAGCACCGAAAGAAAACAGGAAAGAGAGAAGGTGGGCGACATATACCGGTAGGAAAGAGATACCAGGACGCTTACATTGATCGTAAACAACAGGGATGCAAGGTAAGAGGCCAGCTTGCTTTTGACCTCAAAGATATCGAGTATAAGGATTACGGAAAGTGTAAAAAGCGCGACCGATATGACGGAGGTGACCGGATCGGGGCTCAGATACTGACGGGCCCTGTCTATGAAGCGCCAGAACCACCTGCCGTTTGAAAGCTCGTGACCGTTGGCATAGGATACGCTTCCGTGCCACATACCGTCCAGCTGATTGACAAGCTGGTTGGTAAGAAGAAGAGAATAGGCGGCGCAGGCAGCCACCATATTGATAATGAAGACCGCACTCCATCTGTTTACCCCTGCGCAGATCTGTTCACAGATCGTGCGGATCATTTTATTATTATCTGTCTGTGATACTGTGGAATCGGGTGAAAAATTATTCATGGAATGATTATAATCGTTAAATCGCAAAAAATAAAGAAAAAACTGTATCCATTGACCTTAATGAAACAAAAAGTCTTTCGGGGAAGAGATCAGTATGCTATAATCTCAAGTTCGGAAGCAAAATTG
>DFEA01000009.1 GCA_002368575.1 Lachnospiraceae bacterium UBA3814
ACAGAGCTCCACCAGGTCGATATTTCCTTTGAGCAGTCAACGGATTCAAGGGCCAGTATCCTGTTAAGCTGAGACTCAATATTATCTGCCGCAAGCTTGATACTGATCTGCGTAATGATAACGATTATGACCGCAACGTAAATAATGATCCTTATCAGTAATGATCTCTTAAGCGATTTTCTTTTTTTCATGAGATTAGCTCCTGGTTTATATTTGATAAGCAAACCGTAGGTCATTATAATACTGTTCGGCTTTAAATTCAACAATTCATGGGCATTATGTCAAATAATACATTGACATAGTGTCAAACAAGTGGAAAGGTGCTTTCCCCATCGGGTCCTATTATCAGAAGGGACATGGTCTCTATGCTGTCCGTTAAGGTGTCATCAAGGTAAAAAACAAGCACCGTATCACGGGATTCCCCGGAAGCGATGGTATCATCAAAGGATTTCAGGTCATTCATCAGGATCGTCATCTGCTGATTAAGCCTTTCCGACTCATTTATCATAAGCCTTATCTTTACATCACTCTCGATCGGGCTGCATTTTAAGTCGGCCCCGGTATTGTTCGCAAGGTCGAAATGCAGTATCAGGAGCTTTTCTCCCGGCTCCGCCTGAAGAGAAAACAGCATGACATCCTCAGAAACCGAGGTGTCGGGATAGCTGTCCTTTATCTCGCTTCCTGTATACACGACATCAAATTCCGGTATCCCCAGAGCCTGCCCTATAGAGACAGCTGCCTGACCGGGACCCCCTTCCAAAGGCTCCGGTCCTCCCTGCGGGCCCTCGGGCCCCTGCCCCGGTATGTCCCCCGAAGGCCCCGGCATATCCGGTGCTGTTTCTTCGGGAAGAGGCTCGCTTATATCCACCGGCTCTCCCGCGATGGGGATCTCGGGCACGGCGACGGTCAGGCCGTTGGAATGCGACCTGTCATATTTTAAGAGGACCCCCGCCGCGTATTCCGCTACCAGCTTAAGCTGTTCGTCCTCGGTACCCTCAGCCAGTATTATATCGTCGTCACTGTTGCACCCGGATAGCATAAACGCAAGCATGACTCCTGCCGCAGCTGCCCTTACCCTCATATAAGATGTTTTTTTAAGAAAATTCATACGCAAGCCTTTACCTCCTGGCTCTTAGCATCCAGCTCAAACCAGAACGACACCCCGTTTTCGCGGTTTTCCACTCCGTATTTCTGGTTAAAGCTGTCCATTATCGCCTTGACTATGGAAAGACCGATCCCGGTCCCGCCATATTCTCTGGTCCTTGCCTTATCTACCTTATAAAATTTGGTCCATAGCTTGTCAACTGCCTCCTCCGGTATGGGATCACCTGTATTGAACACGCTTATACGAACGATATCGCCCAGAGGCTCTGCCTTTATCTCGATCCTTTTCTCGCCTTTAGCGTAGTGGATGGCATTTGAAAGGTAATTATTTATGATCTGCTCTGTCTTAAACTCATCCGCCCATACATAGACCGGCCCGCTCTCATCAAAGGAAAGGCTTATATCATTCTGCTCAAGCAGTATCTCAACGGAATGTATGCAGCTTTTTATCAGGGCGATGATGTCGAAGCGCTCCATCGACACACTATCATCCCCGCTCTCCAGCTGATTGAGCTCCAAAAGACTCATGACCAGCCGGTTCATCTTTGCGGCCTCGTCTATTATAACGTCACAGTAGAATTCCCGGCTTTCCTCATCGGAGTTCACATTGTCCTTAAGGCCCTCCGCGTAGCCCTGCACCAGCGCTATCGGAGTTTTCAGCTCATGTGATACATTGGAAAGGAATTCCTTCCTCATCTCATCGATCTCTGTTTTCCGCTCGAGATCCTTCAAAAGCTCGATGTTTGCGCTTTTAAGCTCCGATATCGTTGACTGGAGCTTCTCCGAAAGCTTGTTTATATTGCTGCCCAGAAGATCGATCTCATTGTCCCCGTGGCTTTTGTACTTGGCCTCGAAATCAAGGTTCGTCATCCTCTCGGAAATATCCGCAAGCTCCAGCACGGGTCTTGTGACCTTTTTGGCCACATACCATACGATTATCATGCCCACGGCGATGACCACTATTCCTATATAGGCAAGGAGCGTATTGGAAATGGCCGCACTGTCCTTGATCCCCTCTACCGGGGTCCTTATAAGGAGCATCTTCCCATCCCCTAAAAAGCCCCACAGCTCAAGATATTCAAGCTGTACCGCCCGGTCCTTTGAGCGCTGTATCATGTAGTTTGAGGTCGTGATGATCTCCTCCGCATCCGGCGGACCGTAGATGACATACTCTATAAGGCGCCTGGCAAGCATATTATTATCCTTGGTGGTCGCCTTTACGGTCTCGGTATCGGTATCCAGTATTATTATCTCAAGATTGTTGGTGCTTGCGAGAGATAAAAACTGTGTATCAAAATCAGTGGAATTAATGTCCCCCGCCTTCATCTGTGAATCGATCTCATCGTATGCCCTGATCAGCAAAGCCTCCTTGCGCCGTATGTAAAACGGGCTCAGGAAAACAACGTTGGCTATCCACATTAAGGCCAGAAGTCCGATCATCACCCCGCCGACTATCAGCGTGAACTGTTTTTTTATAGAATGCTTCATGGCTCAGATATTGTCCGGATTGCTCCTTTTTGTCGGAATCACAAAATCAGGATGCTCCCCCAGCCAGCCATTCTGCGGCATGGTGCTCAAAATCCAGAGTTCATCCTGTGTAAGCTCAAAGTCAAACACCTCAGTATTCGCGATTATATGCTCCCTTGAGGTGGCCTTCGGAATGGGGAGTATCCCCTTCTGCAGAAGGAATCTCAGGTTGACCTGCTGTATGCTCTTTCCGTATTTATCCGCAAGCTTCTTAAGGATGGCATTGCCCATAAGAGCGTTTTCCCTGCCTCTTCCGAGAGGGCTCCAGGCCATCGGAAGGATATCATTTTCCTTACAGTAGCTTACGGCCGCCTCCTGGGAATAGCCCGGATGCAGCTCAAGCTGGTCCACCACCGGCTTTATACTGCAGTTTTCAAGGATATTGTGCAGATGATGAGGCAGGAAATTACTGAGGCCGAGGCGCCTTACCCTGCCCGCCCTTACCTCCTCCTCCATTGCGGCGTAGGTCTCGATATCCCGTTCCTTCCAGTTCTCCGACAGCTCCCCGGTCTCCCTCGGCCAGTGTATCATATATATATCCACATAATCCGTCTGAAGCCTTTTTAAGGACCTGTCAAGGGCAGCCCTTACACCGTCCCTTCCCATCTCGTCGATCCACAGCTTAGTCTCGATGATAAAATCCTCACGGGGAATGCCGCTCTCCTTAACTGCCTGTCCCAGATATTTCTCGGTCTCGTAGAGGGAAGCCGTGTCAAAAAACCTGTAGCCCGCGTCTATAGCCTCCTTTATAGGCCTTAAATTATCCTGAAATTCCTCGTTATAGGTTCCGAAGCCTATTGCCGGCAGGACGCTGCCGTCATTCAATGTGTAAACAGTATCCGAAAATCTCATCTCTGACCTCCTTTAAAACAGCCCTTCTCACGGTTCAAACTTATAGCCCATTCCCCAGATAGTCTTTATGCATTCTCCCTTTTCCCCTATCTTGCTCCTCAGCTTCTTAACATGAGTATCTATGGTCCGGGCATCCCCGAAGTAATCATAATTCCACACATTATTGAGTATCTTTTCACGAGACAGAGCTATGTTCTGATTTTCCATAAAGTATGTCAGAAGCTCAAATTCCTTAAAGCTCAGCTCTATCTTTTTCCCGTCAACTATCACCTGATGCGCGGCCTTGTCAAGGATTATGCCTCCGGCCTCGATCTTATCCTCCTGTTCAAGGACATTGCTCCTTCTGAGGATCGCGTTCACTCTTGCCACAAGGATCTTTGGAGAAAAGGGCTTGGAAATATATTCATCCACCCCGTACTCAAAGCCCTTAAGCTCATCTCTTTCATCCCCCTTGGCAGTAAGCATGATAACAGGGACCTTAGAGGACTCCCTGACCTCCTTTACGACAGTAAGGCCATCCACCTTCGGCATCATTATATCTACGATCATCAGGGATATATCCTTATCCTCATAAAAAATATCCAGTGCCTCTGCTCCGTCAGCCGCCTCAAGGACCTCATAGCCCTCTTTGACAAGAAAGTCCTTTACAAGCTTCCTCATCCTGCTTTCATCATCTACAACAAGTACCTTTATTCTCTCCATATCCTTCCCCCGGTATCGTAAACAGGTTTACAGGAAACTAATGAATCCGTTTCCTATTATATTCAATATATTTCCAGCTCTTCCTCCCGCTCCCTGACCGCGGCCTCACGCTCCGAAAGCTCCTGCTCCCAGGCCGCGTATTCATTCGTTATGGCAGTCTTATAATTAATGATATTCGGTACATCGGACTTGAGAGCTATAATAAACATCGCTCCTATCATCACTATAAGGACCGCGATCATAACAAGCGCTCCCTGATATTCCTTTTTATAGGTCTTGCGTACCTTCTTCTCCTGCGGCTTTTTTTCGGGCTCCTTATCCTTTTTCAGAGCATCAGAATAGGACACTATGAGAGGAATATCGCTTACCAGCTCATCCGGTATCTGGGAAGAACGGTAAAGATAGTCCCTGAGTGTCCTCAGATATTCCTGTCCGACAGGAGTGATAAACGTATTGTTCTGGATCATGCGGTTATATACTGCAAGTACCGCCTGCGGGTTATCATCCTTCATTTTTGAGGAGACATAGTTGATCCGTGAAACCTCCTCTTTAGCTATATCGGCATCCTCCTCCGTAAGAAAAAGATACCCCTCCACACTTCTTCCAATGCCAGCCATCCCTTACTTCCCCGCACTCATTATATTTTCAGGCCTCACCCAGTATCCTTTCCACGATCCGGCCGTTGACCGGCAGAAAGAAGCCCGCAACCGGGCCCACCAGAAATGCACAGATGACGGTGCCTGCTCCGAAAATGCCCCCTAAGAGCCATCCGATCACCACAAAGCATACATCGACTATGATCCTTATTATGCTGAACCTTTTATTCAGCTTATCACTGATGACTATGGCGACCAGATCGTTCGGCCCGGTCCCGGCATCTGATTTTATGACAATGGTCATCCCATATGCCAGTATCACACACCCGAGCATCAGCATGATCACCCTGGGTGCGATCCCGTTCATGGCCGAGACCAGCGGGGTTAAAAGCATCGTAAAAAAATCTATGATCGGTCCGCCGCAGAACATGCAGATCACGGTACCGACCTTTATATAGCTCCTGTCAACAAAAAGCAGGATGATTATTATGATAAAGCATACAGCGATGTGTACCCTTCCGTGAGTCAGCACGCTTAAGCCCGTAACCCCGGACAGAGTCCTGAACAGCCCCTGGACCAGAACGTTAAAGGGATCCGATCCGAGCTCCGCGAGTAAAAACAGTGTGACCCCGAGATGGGCAATGGTCAGACCCGCAAGCAGTATCACTATCCGTATCACCCATTCCTTCACGGTACGCTTATTTTCATTTTCCATAGAGTCTTCCTTTATAACTGTGTATAACCAATGTCATTAACTTAAGCTAATATATATTATGAACTTAAGTTAATGACATTGGTTCACAACCTCCTCATGCGCGGTTCAGAAAGCTTCTCAGTGTGAAAAGCGCCTCCTTATGCCGAAGCTTTGTCACTCCATACGAAAGAGACATCATTTCTGATATCTCCTGTAACGTATAACCATGATAATAACGGTTTATTATGATATCCCGCTGCTCCTCTGGGAGAGACTTAAGAGCCTCCGCGAGCTCACCCAGTGTCTCGTCGTTAAGCAGCTCCTCGTCTATCTCCTTTTCGGTGGAAAGCTCTTCAGGCACCTCCTCCGTCATCTTGTACCTGCGGTAATAATCAATAACACTGTTCCTGGTTATCTGATATATCCATGTGGAATAGGCAGCCTTGGTATTATCGTAGGTGTCCAGTTTATCATACACCTTCAGGAATATATCACCCGTCAGATCCTCCGCATCCTCCCGTGAGCGGACTCTCTGATAAACATAAGAAAAAACCTTATCGTGAAAATCAATGTACAGCTGCTCCCGAATTGATCCTGCTTCCATATTCAGAACCTTAATCCCGGATTTCCTTCACCTGAAAGTCCCGGCAGTATGCTGCCGGCAGTGATTTCCGAACCGGCGCTCATACCTCCCGCGGCATATTCAAGCTGCTCGTCAGACACCTCTGTAAGCCTTGCTTTTTTATTTCTTAAACCGTTTCGTGAATCAGCCTCAGCGATCACGGAGGCAAGCTTGCTGTTTCCCTGAAATTTCTGAAAATCAAACAGATTAAACAATACCCTTTCCGTCGTCATGATCATCATCCTCCTTCTTCCATATATTAAAGGCTTTACCCTTTACCTGTGCTCGAGCTTACGGATTATCGTTACGTCCACCTCGCCGTGATCGATACCTATCTGGATATCATCAGCCAGATTTCCGACTATTGATTTTTCCAGCTCGTCCCAGGCCTGAGCGTTATCGTTATCAGAATCCTTTTCATCAAAGAGACTTTGCCTGTACTGCTGAAGCGACCAGAGGTTGCACTGCAGTGTATGGAAGGCATAGCTGGGCTCCTCAGCCTCCGGCATCAGCATGCCGTAATTTAATACGGCAGTTTTGTTAAGATCACCCGGCGCCATAAAGGTAAGCTGTATCACCTCGCTTATTTTTCCCATAAGACCCTTCGCGAGAGTATTGCTCCCGGTAGAGGAAAGGGACATGAGCTCTTCATATTTGGAACGGCTCATTTCGGTCCTGCCCCTTACGTGCACCTTGCAGAGGCTGTCATCCCCTTCAAACCAGATATCCGCTGTTATTCCTTCCGTAATGCCCCTGATCATGCCCAGAGTCTCCTCAGTAAGAAGGAGCAGTCTCAGGGTATCCTTCCTGCCGTAATTTTCGTAATCGGCCAGTCTCTCAGCTTCCTTAACTATCTTCTCATATGATTCATCATCATCATACATAACACGGATCCTGTCAGTAACCATCTTAACCTCCACTTCATCAACTCTTTTTACTGCACATAATATTATACGAATAAAACAAACTCTTGGCAATTAATATGTATTTATTTTTTTCACCCTTTTCCTCCCCCCTCTTCATTGCCATAAACCCCGGTACAGCGTATAATCTAACATATAGAAGCTATTCATAGTATAACCAAAAGCAATAATAAAAAGGAGAATAAGAATGGCTGAAAAGAAAACACTCGATCAGAAAAAGGCAGAATTGAAGGCAAAGCTTGAAAAGGCGGAAAAGCATGCAAAAGCGCCGGCCACTAAAAGGGCCTTCCCGTAAGCTGTGCGATGATCGCCGCAAACGGGAAGGCCCTTTTCTGTTTACAGACCGGCGAAACCGAACATATCGGCGCGGTCAGGGTTTATATTTAATGGCCTCCTCTGGCGGAAGCGGTTTGCTGAAAAAGTAGCCCTGTATCGTATCCGCCCTGAAGTCCTTAAGCCTCTTAAACTGCCAGTCCTCCTCCACTCCCTCGATGATCATTTCCTTGTCAAGGTCATGGACAAGACATATCACGTCTCTTATAAAGCTGTCCTTTCCGTCAATAAGATATGCATCCACAAGGGATTTGTCCAGCTTGATCACATCCACCGGAATATAGGTAAGATATCCCAACGAAGAATAGCCCGTCCCGAAATCATCCATAAGGAGACGGATGCCCAGAGCCTTGAACCGTTCGAAAAGAGCATCTGCCTGAGCTGTTTTATCAAGGAAGATCCCCTCTGTGATCTCTATCTCAAGATATTCCGGAGAGACATCGTAGCGCTTCAGAAGCTCCTCCAGAAAATCCGCGTATCCGATATCGTTCAGCTGATTGCTGGAAAAATTCACCGAAACCGGAAAAAGCTTCCTTCCCTCCTTTTTCCAGGCCGCAAGCTGCCTGACTACCAGCTCGGTAGTTATCCTGCCTATCCTCCATATCCACCCGTTCTTCTCGGCGACCGGAATGAACATTCCGGGGTACATGCCCGGAGCCTTCATACGAACCAGAGCCTCAAACCCGCTGACCCTGATGGTTTCGGTGTTTACCTGGGGCTGATAAAGCATATAGAAGCCGTCGTTCTCAAAGGCCTCCATAAGCTTTTCACTTATAAGCTTCTCCTCCCGGGCCTTGTCCTTAAGCTCCTGGGCATATATAAAGGCTCTGCCGCGTCCTCTTCTTTTTGCTTCATACATTGCGGTCTCCGCGTTAAGGATATGCAAATCAGGCGTGGTTTCCCCGTCTGAATGCGAAACCCCGATGCTGACCGATAAGGTTATATCCTCCCCGTTGTCAAGGGGCACAGGCTCCGAAAAGAGCTCGAATATCTCCTTTATCAGGGTATCCTCGGGAAGCACCGTCTGATCCGGGATCAGAATGAGGAATTCATCACCGCCGTACCTGGCAAGCAGCCACCCCCTGTCCTTTGAAAGGAGCTGAAGCCTGTCGGATACCGATACCAGTATCCCGTCCCCTATCTCCCGTCCATAGGTGGAATTGATCCCCTTAAAGCTGTCGATATCCGCCATGAGAACAGAAAAGGTCTCTGTGTTTTCCGACATCTGCTGAAGAAGCTCTGTGGCGGTATAGCGGTTCCATATTCCGAGGAACTCATCATGGGTGGTCTGGTATCTCAGCCGGCTCTGCTCATCCTCCATCTCCCTTTTAAGAAAGTAGATACAGTTTTCCTTATGGTTAAAGCCGTTAAAGATCGCCGTAGCCATCTGTCCGCAGGTATCATAGCCGCAGGAGGTGCAGTCGATATGCCTTGCCTCCTCCGTATCCTTTCTCATGGAACGAAATACCCGGTCAAGCTCCCTTTTATCCGGCTGTCTGGTGACGAAGGAGGCGGACAGGTCGGTATAGGTGCGCAGATAGTCCTCAAGCTTAAGGCCGGAAAATCTCCGGTTCAGCGCCTCAAAGCGCTCAGAAGGCGCCGCGTTCCTTGAAAAGGGTCCTCTGTCGTCATCCGTCTTTACAGACTCCCGGATATTAAAAAGCTGAAACAGAGCCTCATCCGAAACCGAGATATCCGGGTCGGTTGCCGTACCGCAAAGGCAGCCTCTTTCGCAGTTCAACGCGTCTATGAAGAGAAACGGGATACTGCCTCCGGCTATGCTTTCCGCATTCCGGCGAAGGTAGTTATACATCCGTTTTTCTCCCTCTATCTGCTTTATAAAGGCACCCTCTCCTAGCAGCCAGCAGACATAGTCCCTGAGTCCTCCCGGCACGGGATACATGCTTCCCAGGCCATAGCTCAGCTCCTCGGTGACCGGAGCTCCCTTTATGTTATGACTGTCGACATAGCGCATAAGATGCTCAAAGGTAACGTTATAGTCCACAAGTCCCTTGTTGGCAGGATCACTGATCTCAGTCTTTTTTGCGATGCACGGACTGATAAAGGCAAATTTTTCGGTAAAGCCCAGCTCCCTTCTTGCATAGATCGCGGCGCACATTAAAGGGCTCTGTACCGGAAAAAGCTTTGGGATAAGCTTTGGAACATATTTTTCGATAAATCCCACGACTGCCGGGCAGGGCTGGGATATCCCACCCTTAAAGCCGTATTTCTGAACATAATTGATATATCCCCAGGTCGTGATGTCCGCTCCGAAGGATACATTTATAAATCGTTTTACTCCAAGAGCCTTAAGACCGCCCAGAACAGACTCATATCTGTCCGGATAATTTGCCTTAAATGCCGGGGCAATGAGGACAGATATCTCCTCGCCCCCGGCAAGGGCGTCAAAAAAAGCCGCCGTATCGTCACAATACTCTCTGGCATTGTGCTCGCAGGCATCAAAGCAGGCGCCGCAGGCAATACACCTGTCGGGGTCCACCTCTATCCTCGATCTTCCGTTACCGTCAGGCTCCATGGCGGTACACGCGCCTATACAGCTGCATACCCCGATGCACTTATGACAGCCTACACAGTTGTCGTTTGTATATACCAGTTGCATTTATCTTCCCTCATTGCCTGACAGCGGCTAAAGCTTACCAACAATGTTCCACGATCTGCCGTAATGCCAGCAGAACCGGGGAATATAAATACCCCGGTTCTGTTTTTTCATAACATACTTCTGATATTTATCTGTTCCTTCTCTTCCTTGAGCTCTGAACGATTATCACAACGATTGCACCTATGCTGGCTCCAAGAACTATGAGCCAGAGAGCGATATTGGCCGCGTCTCCCGTCGCGGGACCTACCCTCTCACCGAGAACGCCCTGCTTAGGTGCGCTCCTTACTCCGAGAACTCCCTGTATGGGACTTTCGGATTTGATCCTTCTTGCACCCAGCACCGCAGCCGTAGGCGTAGGTGTGGGAGTCTCCGCCGTCCTCGTCGGCGTCGACGTGATCGCTCCCGCCACGATCGTGGTTGGCTCGGGCGTAGCGGTCGGCGGAACGGTCGTCACGAGCACCGTAGGCGTCGTCGTCACTCCCGGCGTAGGTGTCGGAGTTTCCGTCACTCCGGGTGTGGGTGTAGGTTCTTCTGTCGGTTCGGTTGTTGCCTCCGGCTCAGGCGAAGGAATTATCCTTGTAGGCGAAGGTATGATCACCGTAGGCACCGTGGTCGTATTTGGCCTCGGTGAAGGAATGATCACGGTAGGCGTCGCGGGGATCACTGTCGGTCCCCAGGTAGGGCCGGGCTCAGGCGTCGCCGTCGCAGGTGCCTGTGTGGGTCCGCTCGTAGGGCCTTCTCCTCCTCCGGGTTCTTCCGTGGGTCCGCCTGTGGGGCCTTCTCCACCTCCGGGTTCATCGGTGGGTCCGCTTGTGGGGCCCTCTCCTCCTCCGGGTTCATCCGTAGGTCCGTATGTGGGCGTATGTGTTACTCCGCCTCCTCCGTTACCGGTAGGACCCTCGGTAGGCCCTTCGTCTCCGCCCTTGTAATTATAGATGGCCTGTCCCTCGTTTACGTCAATAGGACTTGCATCCTTCACCGAATCCCTGTCGACCGTAAAGGTGTATACCTTATCGTTCTCGCTTCCGTCGCTGTTTCTTGAATCTATCGTTCTCAGGTATCCGTCGGGTGCCTCCACCTCGATGAAATAATAATCATCCCAGGGCAGTCCCTCCACAAGGATCTCGCCCTTCTCATCGGTCACATATTCTCCGTAGAGATAATAGGCATCCTCATAAAGCGTTCCTGCCGCTGCCTGCATGGCGCTGTTGGCCTTCGAGGAATAGAGCTCAAATCTCGCACCCGAAAGTGCCGCTCCCAGGTTATCCCCATCTCCGGAGGCCTTCGTAAGCCTTACCTTTCCGGGCCTCTTCTTATCAAGGAAGGTAACCGAGCTCTTCTTATAATCCCGGCTGTCCTCCGAAACCTCAGCTCTTACAGCGGTGGCTTTCGATACGGAGAATATTATGTCCTCGGTAGTTATGTCGTAGCCGTCGGGCGCCTTGACCTCCTTAAAGTAGTATACGCCGTAAGGCAGCTTATTGACCTCAAGAGCTCCGTGAGTGGCTGTAAGCCGTGCGCTCTCGCCCTCGGAGGTAAGGCCGGCATAGGTATAGGCCTCAGACTCTTCAACTCCGCCAAGCTGTGACGCAGCCTTAACTACCTTAACCTTGCTCCCACTCTCCGTATACAGCTCAAATTCCGCGCCCGGAAGTATCTCTCTGGTGTCCGCATCCTGTTTTGTCAGCTCGACCTTTCCGGTGACAGGTTCATCATACATTGTAAAGGTCTTTATCTCACCTGTGGGGTCAGCGTCAGCCCAGGTGACCGTGATCTCCTGGCTTTCAGCCTCCCAGTAGCCTGTGGGAGCGCTCTTTTCGGTAAGAACATAGGTCGCCTCAGGATCAAGGCCCTCGATATAATACGGAACATTACCGGATATCCAGTTGGCAATGAGGCTTCTGTCCCTTCCCTCAACCTTCTCAAGGACCAGTGCGGCCCCCGGAAGCTCTGTATCGGTATCCGTTATCTTCTTTGATACCTGTATCCTGGTGGGAGTGTTGGTAAAATCAAGCCCGGTATAAGCACTCACGCCGTCGTCATACCTCATCTCTACAGGTTGGCCATCCTCAGGGAAGATCCTGTACCCCGCAAGGGCGGCGCTCCTTTCCTCCTCTACGGTATAGGTGATGAGCTTTGCCTTGCCGTCCTCGTACTTATATTTATCAAGGTTCGTAAAGGAATATACGTTTGAGGTATTGGGTATCTCAACCTTTCCCGCTTCCTTTCCGTCAGCCTTCAGAACGATGTTTACTGCCGGCCGGTTCTTGTAATCACCGCCGTCCTCCCAGTGCTTGGTTCCGCTTATGCTTATCTTCTCCTGCTTGTATTTGTTCTCAATTGTCGCCAAAAGCATGGGATGCCCGTCAATATTTTCAATGAGCCCCTTTTCAAAGCTTTCAGCCCCGGTTGAGCCATAGGTGATCCTATGCTCATATTTCTCCGCGCCGGTCTCCCTTATCTCCCAGGTCGAAGGGTACAGACGATCCGGACTCTCACCGTTTCCGTCTCCCTTCCTGTACTCAACAAGCGGTCCGAAGGAGAATTTATTTTCGGCATCCAGCTTTGCGGCCTGATAAAGGCTTCCGTCCTTCCAGAGCTCGATGGTAACATCGGGCCTTTCCTCTTCGGTCATGCCCTCCGGATCGATCCAGGTCTTGACGCCTCTTACAAAGAACTGCCTCTGTTTAGGGGTATTTATGATCTCAAAGGAATTATCGCCGTTATCCCTGATATCACTTACAAAGTCGCCTGTCACTACCTCCTTTACCGTATATGTGAACTCTCTTCCGGTGTTCAGATCGTATTTCTCAAGGTCATTAAAGACGACCTCCTTCTCGCCGTTCACAAGCTCAGAGGCCTTTATAGTGATCGACTTGCCCTGAACGACCTCACCGTCCTTCACAAGAACCACGGTCGCGTCCTGCGGCGCGGTACTTCCGTCGTCAAAGAGCACCCAGCGCTTCTTCACCTTTACCGAGGTCCTCGCGTTCCTTACTTCCTCAGCGGTATTATACAGCTCATACCTTCCCTCCGCGCCCTCATGGGACTCAAAGCCCTCAGGTACGTCGGTCTCTTCTATCTTATAGGTATATTTGTAGCCCTGGTCACTGTATTCCTCAAGGCTGTTTCCGTTAGCATCCACAGTAAAGGTAAAGCTTGTGGAAGTACCGTCCGAAAGCGTATGTGTTGCTATCGGCTCCTTATCAAAGACGCCCTTCTCCTCCGAGTCTCTGTAAAGGCTTATGGTCACAGGCTCGTACCTGTAGTCCGCGGGGAGGTTGCCGGCCTTGTCACGAGGCACTATCCAGTACTTTGTCACAGGTATGGTCGCATACCCTGCAGTCGGGTCAACTACCTCGATCTCACGTACATAGGAGCCGTTTATGTCCATCGCCTCAAGCGTAAAGCTCTGGTCCTTAGCCTTTCTGTACTCCTCTGAAGGCGTCTCCACCTCCACTATGGTGTATTCTCTTCCGGCTGCAAGCTTTCCGTTCTGTGTATCGGGCCTGTCGTACCTGTCGGAGATCTCACCGTCCGAAGCCTCCGTGATTATCACAGGCTTCTCAGTCGAGGTCCACTCGGCTATGACATTATCCTTATTATTCTTCTCAACAAGACGGAGCTTTGCTCCGGCAAGTGCCCTGCCGTCTCCGTCAACCTTTCTTACCGCTACGGCAAGAGGCCTGTCGGTCACCACAACGGGACTCGGGATCGTAGAGCCGTCATTCCTAAGCTTGAAGGTCAGCTCCTCGGACAGGTCATATCCGGCCGGAGCTTCACTCTCCGTAAGGGTATACTCCACGCCCTCCTCGCTTGCGGTAAGGGTCTTCCTCTCTTCCCCGGTAATGCTTAAAAGCTCTGTCTCCACTATATTATAGGAGCTGAAGCTTTCAAGCTCTTCCCCAGTAAGCTCATCCTTCTTTACGGGAATGATCACCGCAGGCTTATCGGTGCCGGTCCAGCTTGCGATCACATCGCCGTCTCTCTTAAGAGTAAGCTTTGCGCCCGCAAGCTCTCTTCCCTCTCCGGCTGCCTGCTTTGAGATCACGATCTTTAACATCTCATCCCGAACGTTTACGAGCTGCGGCTGAAGGCCTTCACTATCCGTCCTTTCCAGCTTATCATAGTCGTCTACGATAAAGATCTTGTCCGGAGCCTTTGCATAGCCCTCGGGAGCCTTTGTCTCGACTATCCTGTAGGCCGCGCCTACCTTTAAGAGATTCTGCCCTAAAAGCTCGCTGTCTAAGGGTGTAGGCGCATCAGACGATGAGGTCCACTCGCTTATAAGGAGCTTTCCGTTCGTGCCGTCGCTCTTCACCTCATATAACGAGAACTTAGCGCCCGCAACATAGGTCTCTTCGGTGCCCGTGAGCCTGGTCTTTGCGACCGAGACCCTTATAGGCTT
Organism: Lachnospiraceae bacterium UBA3814; assembly: GCA_002368575.1. Taxonomy (GTDB): domain Bacteria; phylum Bacillota; class Clostridia; order Lachnospirales; family Lachnospiraceae; genus UBA2868. Next base: position 14,382 of record DFEA01000009.1, read on the forward strand.
ATCGGAGATCGTAAATTCCTTCCTGACAGGGTCATATGAGCCGCTCAGCGCCTTATCATCCTTTGTTAAAAGGGTGCCGTCAGCCTGTACCTTAAAGGTGATGGGCTCAGTCGTGTAGTAGCCGTCAGGAGCCTTTGTCTCCTCAAGAACATAGGTCTTTCCGGCGGTAAGCTTCCCGTTTAAGCTGTAGCTTGTCCCGTCGGATATCCAGGAAGCCACGGTATCGCTCCTTCCCTCCTCACGGATCTGAAGGTGCGCCCCGGAGAGTCCCTTTTCCTCGGTCTCCGCGTTCCATGCCTTCTTTGAAACCTTAAGCTCTATGGGACTGTCCTTCATAACGATGGTCATGCCGTTCCCGGAGCCTGACAGGCTTGCGGAGCCCGCGTTATTTATGCTGATCGCTCCGTTTTCCGCGATCCTGAATTCCACATCCTCCGCAATACTGTAGCCGGAGGGAGCGGTCTCCTCGTGAAGGATGTAGGCAACGCCGGTCTTAAGGCTTTCCTTAAGCCCTTCCGTCCCAACTGTTATCGCTTTATGGTTGATGCCCGTGATCCAGGTAAGCAGGGGCTCTCCCTCAGGGCCTCCGTCCTCCGCCTTTCTGTAGATGGAAAGAGTCGCGCCGGCAAGCTCCTTTGCCCCGTCAGCCTTTGAAACGAATATCTTAAAGGCTTCATCCGTCATGTTCACCTGTATCGGCTCGGCCGCGGAGGCTCGCACATTATTCTCGTCAATGGTAACGCTTCCGGTCATTGCCGCGTCACCGGAAGGAAGCACATAGCCCTCCGGAGCCTTCGTCTCCTTAAAGTAATAGGTACCCCAGGAGAGATTTCTTACGATAATGCTCTGCCCGTCATTTACGATATTTTCATTTGTGCTGTCTCTCAGCTCGGAGGCAGTGTAGATCTTTGTGTTATTTACCGCATCCCAGAGCTCAAATTCCGCACCTGTGTCATTTTCGGCCGTGGAAATCCTGAGCACCTCGCCGCCTTCTCCAAGCTTTCTTAACGAGATCCCGCCGTTTAACTCCTCATTGGCTATTTCCGTCACAACGGGGCCGTTTAACGCGCCGTTCACATCCCTGCTGCTTCCTTCATGAATGCTCACATTCTTATTGTTATCGCTGAAGGTGATATCGAAATAGTATACGGTATCGTCATACTGATAGCCTGCCCGCGCCGCGGTCTCCTCATCCTCAACAAAGTGGTAGGAGCCCATGGAAAGGCCGTTGAAGCTCACATTGCCCTCGGGATCGGAATACACGGTGGATATAAGGTTATCCGAGCTGTCATAAAGCTTAAAGCCTATGCCCGCCGCCTTCCTTGCGGCGTTATCCTTATCGGTCTTTTTAAACCCGGCATTTCCGTGAACATCCATAACATTGTTCACGAAGGGAAGCCTGTTCTTTTCGGCATATTCCTTTGTGCTTTCCTTATTGATGACAAAGGCCGCACGATGCTCGCTCTTCACATAGCCCATTTCCAGAGCCCTTGCGGAAAGCGATGCCTCCTTAAAGTAATAATTTCCGTACTCAAGAGGCCCGATGACCGTATTGCCGTCCTTATCGGTGATGATGCCGTCCTTGCCGGTCACATATTCCCCGACAAGCGTATTCGTCTCCTCGTTAATGAGACGGAAGGTGGTGCCGCTTAAGTCCTTCTCACCGTTCTCATCCGCAAAGAACAGTCCGTCCTTAGCATTCTCGGAGATATGAACGGTCTCTGAGATAACACCCGTGTGGCTCCAGTTTCTTGCGGCATTAAGATTATCACCCTCAAAGGTTTTCCAGTAGATCCTCTCTCCGGCCTTCACCGTGCTTATGTCACGTTCGGTGGTGTAGGTATCGTCTGTATACAGGATACAGAGAAGATCCCCGAGACGATCCGTCTTTATCTCATGCATCCGCACAGGCTTTCCGTCGTAGCCCAGATCTATCCTGTAATGGGTCTCATCACCGCAGAAGGCTTTTCTGTGGTTCTCATTGTTGAACCTGTCCTTTACGGAATCAGAGTCTCCCATAACGTCACAACCGACATTCCACCAGGCACCGGTGGAGCCGTCCTCATCTCCGGCCACGAAATACTTCTGAAGAGACACATAGCCGTAGCCCTTTTTATTGGTAAGAGCCGTCTTCTGTGTACTCATGGTCTTCGTACCCGCATCATAATTGGAGCCGTCAACGGTGAGCACAGAGGACCTGACCGGTGTCGCCGGCACTTCATAGCCCTCGGCAGGTGAAGTCTCAAGGAAGTAATAGCTTCCCCAGGCAACATTCTCTACACGGATCCTTCCTTCTATTCCCGTAACAAAATCCTTGCCTTTATTGTATACATCATTTACACAGACAGCCTCGCCGTTCTCACTGATCCGGTAGAGTGCAAAGCTTGCACCCTGTATCGGATCTTTGGTATCCGCGTCTGTCTTTGTAAGCTCAAGCGCACCCTTCATCCGCACATTTTCGATGTCCTGAAGGATCACGGTATCATTTGCATTGTCCTTTGAGATGCTGAACCTGTATCTGACATCCAGCTCACTGAGCTTTACCTTCTCATCGGGTACCCCGTAGCCCGGGATCTCATATCCGTCCGGAGCCGCAGTCTCGACGAAGAAATAGTCATTCCAGGAAAGGTCTGAAACATAGATCTCTCCGTTTGAATCCGTCGTATACTCGCCCACCTTGAACTCATCCCTTATAAGGGACGCAAGGGTCTCGCCAAGAGACTCCGGCTCTGTTCTGTAGAGCGTAAACCCGGCACCGGCAAGCTTTTCTGTCCCGTCCTTCTTTACGAGCCTTACCGATCCCTTTCTCTTGGGATTTTCGATGGCTCCCCTGTTATTATTACCCTTTGTAAAGGATACGGTCTGACCCTGAGTGGTTATGGAGAAGGCATGGGGCTTTGCGTCAAACTCATAGGCCCTTACCGCCTCCCTGTCAGACTTCTCCTCATTCTCCGTGAGATAGTAATTTCCGTATACAAGCTCTCCGAAGCCTTCTTTGGAGATCCTTCCGTTTTCGTCAGTCTTTACGGTCTTTAAGTAAACGGCCGTATCGCTTCCGTAAATGCCTGAGAAGAGATCAAAGGCCACTCCTTTAATGCCGCTCTTATTTTCGGCATCGGTCTTCTCAAGCTCTACAAAACCGTAAACAGGCTCGTTTGCGATATTGAACTCATGGGACAGGCCCTCGCCGCTTTCCGGCCCTACGCTGAAGGTCCTCTCAGTTTCGTCAAGCTGATAGCCGGCCTTCGCCGCGGTCTCCTTAAGATAATAGTCTCCCCAGGCAAGCCCTGACACCGACGCATTTCCGTCTTCATCCGTCACAAGGCTCGCAACCGAGATCTCATTTCCGTCAACATCCTTCCTGTAGAGCCTGAACTGAACTCCGCTTAAGGCAGCCGCGGTATTATCACTGCTGTACTTATGAAGCTTAAGCTCTCCGCTCTGTCTCTTGTCAGCGACCTCAATGATCTGGGCCCTGTCGGCGGTAGCCTCAGAGATCTCAAACTCATAGGGCTTGTTCTCATCAAAGGTATAGCCTGTGGGCGCCGAGGTCTCGATAAAGTAATACCTTCCCCAGGACAGCCCGGATACCGTGATCCTTCCGCCGTTTCCTGTCGTTCTCTCACCGGTCTCATCATCCTCACCGGTCTTTATAAGGATATCGGTGGTAGTGCTCATGTCCTCCCTGATATCGGGAGTGTTCCCGGTCATCCTGTAGAGCTTGAACACGGCCCCGTTGAGGGCTCCTGTCGTCTCGCCCTCCTTATATATCTTATTAAGCTCGACCCTTCCTTCCTTTCTGGTATTGGCAAAGGTATGGCCGTCGCCTGACCCGATATACTTAACCTTCCCGTTATCGGCGGCGGTTATCTCAAAGGTGAGCTCGGGATGCTTAACATCCTTTTCGAAATTATACGCATTGCCTGGAACGCTCTTTTCAACAAAGTAATAATGTCCCGCGGAAAGATTGCCTGCCGAAACCGTTCCGTCCTCTCCCGAAGGGAACTCACCGAGGCTTATATAAGAGGTCCCGTTTTCCCTGCGAAGCTCAAACACCGCTCCCGCAAGGCCTTCCTCGGAATCGCCTTCCTTAACGGTCTTTTTAAAGCTTACCGTCGCCTTGACCTCGGAATTCACACAGGATACCCTCACAAAACGTTCCGTATCATCGGCTGCGGCTCCATCCCTGCCGGCTGCGGCGACATTTCCGGCCTCGCTTATGGTAAAGTTCACCGGCTCCGTATTCAAGTTATAGCCGTAGGGCGCCTCGGTCTCCACAAAGTAGTAGGAGCCGTAAGGCAGATCGGTGACCGCAACGGTTCCGATAAGGGAGCTCTCCGAAGGCGTTACCATCGTAACGTTCGTCTCCGTCTCACTGTAGGTATAGGAGCCGTTCTCCCCGTTTACATATACCCTGGTTCCATCCTCTTTGTAGAGGGCAAACTCAGCACCCGCAAGCTTATTTGCGGTAGGCAGCTTATCATCATACTTGGTAAGGAGGACATTGCCCCTGACCATGCTGTTTGTGACCTCCGTAGTAAGTGGAGCGTCCGCAGACGCGGATACGTTCTCCGCCGTTATCTCAAGGATATCGGAGTGATTATCCGCGGAAGGGCTGTTATATCCTGTCGGCGCCTTCTTTTCTACAAAATAGTATTTGCCCCAGGTAAGCCCCGTTACGGTTATCTCACCCTTTGCATCGGTCACAAGGCTCTCCTTCACGAGAGCTCCGCTTCCGTACTCGCCTCTGTAAAGAGCAAACTCCGCTCCCAAAAGCAGGGCGCCGCTCTGGGCATCCTTCTTTACAAGCTTTATGGAGCCGGTCTTTCTTTCATTCTTAACCTCTATGGCGTTCCCGTTTGAAACGGTATGCATAAGAGACCCGGGCTCTATCTTAAATTCGTACCTGGTCTTTTCATCCGCGATATAGCCCTCCGGAGCCTTATCCTCTACAAAGTAATACTCACCCCACTCAAGGCCCTCAACACGGATGATACCGTCATCGTTTGTCGCGTAATATTCCTGACTTGCGCTGTAGGGGATGATACCCAGAGCCTTTTCTCTCCTGTAGAGCTTAAAGTGCGCCTCCGCGGAGATCTTCTGCTTGATCGTCCCGTTTCCGCCGTCTGCGGTATCCGATACCTCCTCATACTTAAACAGCTCAACCACACCAAGCTCGGGCTCGTTGTATGCCGTTCCCTTTTCATAATTTTCGGTCTCGGCCTGGGCCTCTATAGGCCTGTCCATGTTGTCCTGTGAAACGGTAAACTTATACTTTGTTTCGGAGTCAAGCCTGTAGCCCTCAGGTGCGGTTATCTCCCTGAAGTAATAGCTCCCGGCAGGAAGATCCTTACCGGTCTTTACAAGGCCGTCCCCATCGCTCTCAAGAGCGCCCGACTGGGCGCTTATCATGCCGTTCTGTCCTGTCAGGGACTTATAGCCATAGCCCGGTACCGTTACCTCGCTCCCCTCCCTGTCATAGAACAGGGCAAAGGTAGCGCCTTTTACTGCCTTACCCGTAAGCTTATCCTTCTTGACAAGCCTTGCCTCTCCGAGAATAAGCTCATCTACAGCCTTGAGCTCCTGTCCCTTCGTATCCTTTGTGATAACCTTATCAACAAGGCTGTCATTTTCCTGTACGAGACCGACACTGTCCCTGTCGACCTTAAAGGAATATACGGTCTTTGCATCAAGGGCATAGCCCTCCGGAGCAAGTGTCTCTGCAAAGTAATAGGTGCCCCACTCAAGGCCCTTTACGGTCAGGTATCCTTCCTTTCCGTCCTCTGAGCCTTCTTTTCCGACTGTATAGGTCTTTCCGGTCTCAAGTCCCGAAAGCACGGGAGAGCTTCCGTTTCCTTCCTTATAGAGGGAGAACTGCGCTCCGTTAAGGCCCCTGTTGGGATCATCGCTTCCGGCCTTAAACAGCCTTACGATACCCTTCCTTCTGGTGTTATCAACTCCCGTTCCGTTTCCGAAGGCGGTATTCGGCGTAACGGTGAGCGTACTCCCGTCATCCGCCTCAGTCACCTCAAAGCTGTATTTCTTATCGGTTCCATCGGCATTCTTTATAACCTCGTAGCCTTCAGGAGCAGTCTCCTCGATAAAGTAATATTTACCGACTCCAAGCCCGTCCTTCTCCACAAGCCCGGCCTTTGCGCCGCCGGAAACCGAGGTGACGGTTCCGAGATCCTGTGTCCCGGTAACATTCCCTTCCGCGTCGGTCTCATACTTATACAGCCGGAACACAGCTCCGCCCAGGCCGACCTTGTTGTTCTCTATATCAAGGCCTGTCTTTGTAAAGTTAACCTTCGCCTGAACGAGCGAGTTTATAAAGAGATAAGGCGTCTCCGGCCTGTCTCCCTGATTTACTATCGAATACTCATAGGGCGCGGATACCTTCTTATACCCCTCCGGCGCCTTATTCTCATATACCCTGTAGGTTCCGTAGGGCAGTCCCGTAACAGTGAGCTCTCCGCCCCCTGTGGTATCGATAACGTCCTTTCTGCTGCCCTGAAGGAAGCCGTCATAAAGCCCCTTATAGGCATAGATTCCCATAGAGCCCTCGAGCTCCACTCCGGTCTCGTCCTCTCCGTCCACCCTTGTGATATAGAAGGTCGCTCCGGAAAGTCCGTTTCCGTCATCATCCACCTTCTTAAGGTCTATCGAGCCATAGATCCTCTCATTTGCAAAGGTCACGGTATTGCTCTCAGCCTCCGGGCTGTTTTCGGCATTCTCCGCGTTTATCGTAATTGTCCCGGTTTTTCTTAAGAAGGCAGACTCCCCCTCAGTTTCTCCTACAGGGAGCTGGTAGCCTTCGGGAGGTGTGATCTCCTTAAAGTAATAGGTGCCCCACTCAAGACCGGACGCAACCACCTCATTACCCTCTCCTATCGTAAAGACAGTATTATCGTCGGGATATCTTTCGTCTGCTCCGTCTTCCTCTTCGGATACCTTATAAAGCTCAAAGACCGCGCCGGAAAGATCAGCATCCTCACCATCCTTATCCTGCTTGACAAGGCGGATGGCGCCTCTCTTTTCCTTATTGGTCACGTTTACCGTCGCATCAAGCTGCTCCGTCTTCTTTTCACCGTCCTCCAGAACACCGATGGTAAAGGCATATTCCCTGGTGTTATCCAGTTCGTAGCCTGCGGGCGCCTCGGTCTCCCTGAAGAAGTAGCTGTCCCAGGGAAGCCCGTCTATGGTAAGCACTCCCTCAGTAAGCACATAGGAACCGTAGGTGTAATACTCCTCGCCGTTAAAGAGGCTCTGTATCGCGCCTCCAAGGCCCTTATGATTCTTGCTGCTGTAAAGAGTAAACTCCGCACCCTTTATCTCTTCGCCTTCGCCTAAGACCTCGGGCCCCCACTTATGGATGGTGACCGAACCGGTCTTCTTCGTATTTTCTACCGTTACCTCGGCGGCAACGACATCCCCCGAAAGGTTTCCGTCATTTATCGAGAATTCATGAGGAGTCACGTCCTTTTCATAGCCCTCGGGAGCCGTCTTCTCCACGAGAACATAGTCGCCGTACTCAAGAACCTCCTTAGCCTCTCCGCCGTTTACGGTGATATCCCTGATATAGTTTCCTTCGGAAACGGCATCCTTATAAAGGCTGAACACAGCCCCGGATAAGGCAGCCTTCGTTTCCGCATCCTGCTTTCTTAAAAGCACCGATCCCTTTTTTATCCTGTTGACGATGGCATTTGTCTCGGTAAGCTCCTTATGAAGGTCGGTGCCGCCTATATAAACGGGGCCTGTCATGCCGCCGTTCTCCGCCACATACTTCTTATTGGCGTCATTTGAAACCTCTTTAAGGACATAGTAGCCCCACTCAAGGCCCTTTCCGTCCTCACCCTCAAATGTGAGACTTCCCTTCTCATCGGTCGTCTCAGTCTCTACCGGACGATCCGAACTCTTTACGGCATCCTGTGCGGAAGCGACCTTATAAAGCTCAAAACTTATGCCTGAAAGGAGCCTTCCGGTACTGCTCCTCTCCTTCTTTTCAAGGGTAATGCTGCCCTTCTCCCTTTCATTGGGGATCATGGCAAAGCCGTTTTCGTCCTTCTCAAAGCCGTCGATGGTAACGACGGTGCCCTCTGAAACGGTATCCGTTATCTCAAAGCTGTAATGAACCGGAGCGTCGTTTGCGTCAAGCGTGATCTCATAGCCCGTCTGGGGCTTTGTCTCCACAAAGTAATAGCTTCCCACCGAAAGCTCTGAGGCTGATATGTAGCCATCCTTAGGAGTGATGCCGGTCCTTACGGCATCGCTCTTTCCCTCCTTATACAGATCAAAGGAAACATCGGTAAGCACCGACTTATCAGTTCCGTCCACCTTCTTAAACCTTACTGCGCCCTTGGCCCAGGTGGAGTTCTCAACGGAAACCTCTTCGGTCTCATCCTTTACATCGATATCAACCACAGGCCGGTCACCGGTCTTTACATAGCCTGTCGGCGCGGAAAGCTCGATAACGGTATACTTCCCGTAAGGAAGGCCCGTAACGCTCACCTGCCCCTGTTCATTCGATAAAAGCTCTGTTGTATCACCGGTTTCTGAATAGCTGTAGCTTCCCTTATCGCCGGTGACCCTTATCTGCTGATTGTTCTCATTCCTTATCTCAAACCTTGCGCCCTCAAGACCGTTCGCGTTCTCAGCCGACTTCTTAATAAGGACATTTCCGGTTATGACCGGATCATCTAATGTCACAGTTCTCACATAGGCGCCGTCATTTCCTGCCTCAGCCGCGTCTACCTTAAAGGTCCCGTCCTCCACGGCCAGATAGCCGGCAGGAACCTTCGTTTCACTGTAGGTATAGTCTACACCAAAGCTCAGCCCACTTATCTCTGCGACGGCCTTCTGATCGGCGCCCTCGCCCGTAAGCACGGTCTCCGCCTCCTTAACAAAGCCGTTTCCGTCAGAGACGGTAAAGCCTGCCCCCTTAAGAGGAGAGCCTTCCCCTGTCTTTTCTATCCTGAGAGTATAGGTAAGCTTCTTATTTACGAAGCTTATGGTTCCGCCGGGCTCATCCTCATTACCGGAAACAGTAACCAGCGCCTCATCGCTTACCTCTGCGCTATCCGCAAAGCGGCCGCCTGCCGTATTGATCTCAAAGTCCGCCCAGATACCGTCCTCTGTAAACTCATAGCCGGCCAAAGGCTTAACCTCGGTCAGCCTGTAATGCCCGGTAGGAAGGTTTACTATCTCAAACCTGCCATCCTCACCGGTAACAAGGCGAGAGGCCTCCGACCTCTGCCCCTGTGCCGCCGAAGCAAAGGCATAGCTGCCATTTTCTCCGGTAAGGATAACCGGCATTCCTTCCTTTTCAAGGACAAACTCTGTCCCGGAAAGACTTATACCTTCCTCATCGGTCTTTCTTACTGTAATGTGACCTCTTTCCTTAGCGGTATTCTTAAGGTTCACCGTAATGACCGTAGTTTCGTTCTTATCCGCGGTAACCGCGGGGATACCCTCCAGAACTCCGCCAAGGCCGTTAACAGCAGTACTTCTCACGCTGAATATTCCGCTGCTTTCCACCACATAATCAAAGTCCGCCGACGCAGCGTCAACAGGAGTAGGATCCGTCTGTGACTTAACCTCCGAAACCGTATAGGTGCCGTTTACAGGCAGGTTCTTAAATACGGTCGTAACCGTCGTTTCCTCGGTCACATCCTTAAATTCTACAGGGATAACACAGCCGTCACTTACATTTCCGTCCGTGTCATAATATCTGCCGCCATCGTCCTTAAGCGTAATGTAGAAGGTATCATTCAGAGTCTCGCCTTCACCGGGAACCACCGTTTTATTCACCCTTATGGTTCCTATCCTGTTGGCCACACGGATACGCTTTACCTTTCCTGCCTCTGAAAGTGTAAAGGTCAGGGCATCCGCACTTTCACTGACGCCGCAATCACCCCACCAGAATATCTTATAGGGATCGTTCTGGGTAAGCTGATTCCCGTTCTGATCCGTCTCGATAAGGGTATAGGTATCCAAAGGAAGCCTCGGGAAGATTTTTGCCTCTCCGCCCTTTATTGAAAAGCTCTGCTCAAAGCCGTCGCTGTCTGTAAGCTTAAACCAGAAGGACTGCTCATTATACGCATCAAAGCCCTGCTGCTCAGGCCTTACATATTTATATACTATCAGTGAAGCCGTCTCATAGCTGTTGACAAAGACTGCCTCAGTCTTATTACCGGCCTCATCCTTTCTCGCAGCCTTTACGGTCAAGCCGCTTACTGAGGCGTTTCCGCCTTCCGTGGTGATCTCTGCCTCACTGCCGTCTATCGAGGCTGTAACCGTCATGTTATCGGGAACATTTACCTCAGTCACGGTATAACCGCTTCCCACGGGAAGGTTTAACTCAACCGACTCCCAGGCAGGAACGGAGATGAGGCTCTTATCCTCAGCCACAACATTTCCGTTCTCGTCAAAGAAATTCTTTCCGTCGGAGACCGTGAAATCATAGGTTCCCTCAAGTCCCGAAAGGACCCCGCTGTGAAGGAAGATGATATCTCTCTTTTTGCCTCCGTTAATGTCTATCTTATAGTCTCCGGTACGGATCCGGTCAAAGAGGCTCAGCGTACCGTCATTCGTCGAATCGCTGGGGGTGGTTATGAAATAAAGCTCTCTCCCGTTTGCGATATCATCCCTCAAGGTTTCGGCCACCTTATAGAAATCCCCGTCTATAGGCGTTGAATAGGTCCCGTCGGTAAAGAACAGGCACTCAAGGCTCCTGCCGTCGTAAGGCGTGTTGAGCTCATACATCACAGGCCTCGGCTCGGTAACGGTGGTGCCGTCCTCATTTTGAACGGTCATGGTCTTATACGCCAGGGCATAGTTATCCTCGTCGCCGCAGTACTGGATCCTGTGGGTCTGGTTCTCCGATACAAGGTCGTCAACCGACTCCGAGTCTCCCATGCGGTCACACCTGAAGGTTATATCCCCAAGCAGGCGCTTTGAGATAACAAGGCTTCCGGTGACTGCCTCATTATTAAATGCCAGTCTCCCGTCCTCTGACGAATACGAAGAGCCATTCTTCGTTACGGTCGCTTCGGCATCAGCCACCCAGTTATTGCCCTGCCTTACCGTTGAAACATTTACGGTGATCTCATATACGGAAGCATCGTACTTAACCGAGGCATCGGTCTCGTCCGCGACCTCGGAGACCTTATACCTGTAGGTAACGGGAGTATTTCCCGTTCCACCTGTCGCCGCGGGAAATTCTATCGCGGCAAAGGAAGGGGTCTTGTTTTCCGCCGTCGCCTTAACGGTGTCAAGGACATTGCCCTCTCCGTCCTTCGGCATGGGCGCATTCCCGATGCCTTCAAGCTTAAATGTAAACTCCTTACCGGTCCAGTCGCCGTCAAAGGCCTTTGCAATGCCGAAGGAAAGCGAATCAGGAGTGCTGCCCTTTGATATTTCGTTAACAAAGGGGATCGATTCGTTTTCGCCAAGCTTTGTATACTCCTCAGCACCCTTGAGCCTGTACCAGATCTCATAGACAGAGCTTGCCCTGCCGCCTGAAACCGTCGTCGTAACACGGATCTGCACATCGTAGGCTCCCGTCCTGTTGATATACTCAGAGCCCGGATCCTCCTCCAGAAGCTCATAATCGTAAGAAACGGTCGTGCTGCTCTCGCCCTCCTCGGGAAGGGTGCCGGGAAGGGTGATCCCGGAAATGCTGCCGGTGCTTACCCTTGCATCAGCCCCCGTATTTATCGTCGCAGAAGCAGCGCCGCCCTGCCTGCCGATATCGATAAGCTCCGCGCCGGCGACCGAAAGCCCGTCGTCTGATGTCACCACCAGATCGCCAAGCCCGATGTTTTCCGTCGAGTTATTATGATAGGAAAAATCTATGACAAGCTGTGAGGTTCCGTCTCCGCTCTTAAGTACCCCGTTGCTGCCTGAGTAACTTACAGGCTGATTGAAGCTTATAACAAGCTCCTGCGCGTTGGTGCTGTGATCGCCGTTATGCTTTCCGTCTACCTGGATACGGTAATCCTCTCTTCCGTTCTCAGGGGTCTGGTGTATCCTTGCCGTTACGGTATAGCAGTCGCCTCCCGTGCCTGCGGACCCGGTCTGTCCCGCCGCACCGTCAGGCTTTCCAAGCTCAACCGTTTTGTCCTCCTCCCCTGTCCTTCTTAAAATAAATTTAAATATCTTATCCGGCCACTCATCACCGTCAACAAAGGTCTTGCTCACGGGCACCGTGACCGTGACCTCATCCGGCTCCGGAGCAGGCGTGGGGGTAGGCGCCGCGGTCGGGGTGGGTGTTGGGGTCGGAGTCATATCCGGATCATGCTCCTTAAGCTCACCGTTCGTAAAATGCCACTCGCCGCCTGTAGTGGTGATCTCCTTACATACTATCCAGCCTCCCGAGGTCGACCCGTAATTAACAGTCGCCTCAGGGAAGAGGAAAACGCCGCCTACAGAACCGTTAATATTAACCGTCTCCGCGTAGGGAGCGTTAAAGATGATCGTCTTGGTCGCCGCGCCTGTATCGGTTTTTGTAGATTTCCCGTTTATTATCCCGTAGCTGTCTGTTTCGCTTCCCCAGCCATTATCCACCATAAACTTGTTCAGATTAACGGTAGAGCTTGTGGGGAAATTGAACACGATGACCTGACCCGGATTCTTCTTAATATGAACCTGACCGTTTACCGCAAAAGCATTCTTAAGCGCTTTCCAGGCCTCTACATTTATATAATAGGTCCCATCCGGGTTGTCATTGCCTTTGCTGTCCTTACTGAGATCGATATAGAAATGATCCCTGTAGCTTTCATTATCCTTAAAATTGAAATTATATTCAATAACGGAGTCCTTCCCCACCATGGAAACAGCCTGTGCTTTCACATAGCTCCGCATGGATCTGACCCTGTCCCGTATATTCTCATAGGAATCCGTCTTATAGGATATACTTGCTCCGCTGCCGCCGTAGAAATAATCGGAGCCGCTTCCCGTCTGATACTCCGTAGGAGTAGTGATAAGCGCGTTAAACTCCTTAATATGCGCGGCGCCGCTGACCTTCCCGGCCTCTATCAGCTGGTCATAGGTTCCCTTTTCGATACCGGTCTGCGCCGTATCCATACCGGTCTGAGCGCCCTTGTATACAAATTCTTCAACCGCAAAATTCGTTTCGGCATCTCCGTTAAGGGTCCATTTGCCTGCAGTGATCCCATACCACCAGGATCTTCCGAGAAGCTTTATAAGGTCGACAGGATCGTCCACCTCGTTAAGATCAAGCTCCATCCATTTTTCTTCTGTCCCGTTCGCCGTCTTCTTTGAATAAAACGTAGATGATGCGTCGGTTGAAACATCACGCCACTGCGCAGTCAAGGTAAGATCCGAGGTGACCACAGCGTTAAAGTCATATACCTCTCCGTTATACAGCCAGTTCCTTAACTTAAATCCGCTTTTGACAGGATTCTCAGGTCTTTTAGCCACCCCGCCCTCATATACTGTCTGGGAAGCTACAGCAGAGCCTCCGTCCGTATTAAAGGCGACTGTATAACTCGCAAGCTCATTCCAGTGAGCTGTCAGCGCAAGATCAGCCGAAACTGAGGTGCTGAAATCATAGGCGCTGTTTCCGTCATACCAGCCGGCAAACTCATAACCCTCCCTTACAGGGTCAGCAGGCTTTCTTGCATTTCCGCCCTTTGCTACTGTCTGCCCCGATACATCGGAGCCCCCGGTGGAATCGAAGGTGACCTTATATCTGTTTATATTACTGTCTGCATTAAAGGGGAGTTTTTCAAGCTCTCTGTTCAAAACAACGATACCTGCGTCGGAAGCGCCGCTTATCTTAAGCCTGACATCGTCAGACCCAGTACCGAATACTGTATCATCCGCTGCCCTTGCAACCGTGATAGTATCCTTGTTATAGCCCCATCTGACAAAAGTGGGATTATACTGATCATCATTTTTATAATTTCCCGGATCCATTGTTATCTGAACCGCAGTAACGCTGTTTTTACCGAGAGAATTATTACTGCTCAGCTGCTTACCGGCAAATTCAGCCTTCAGAACAACCTTCTCAAAATCATTGAGGGAGTATTTAAAACTACCCCACTGATCGGCGATCCACAGCTCATAGACATAAATGTCCTTAATATCCGCCGACGAATATTCGGTGACGTCTCCCCTGTCAATGGCTTCCTTAACAGCATCAGAAGCACTGTGATCACTCCAGTCCGGCCGGTCTCTCTTTATAACCTTCAGGGAATAATCACCGCTGTTAAGCCCCAGCCTGGTAAATTCGCTCTCGGGGATAGTGACGGTAAATGTAACACCATCATCAGTATAACTTGAGAAATATTCCGGAGAGCCTGTATAGGTAGCACTGAAAACGGAGAAGTTATCCGTCCTGAATTCCACCTTCCCGGTTTCGGAATCACTACTGGTATCCAGAGTTTCCACCGATACGGCAGTCTCGCTTTCGCTCTCCGTGTCTACATAAAAATGATTAACCTCAAGTTCTTCAGCAGCCGTCCCCTCATCCTTACCAAACTGTCCCTGCTTAAACTGAATGGAAACAGAAACCGCGCCCTCCTCGGGCTCGATCTCCTCCTTTTTGCTTTCGTCGGTATAGAATGCGATATCATAAAGCAGGGTATTTTCCTTCGTATAGGTCATGTCCTCAGCGGAATTCTCATTCAGGGCATCCATATACGCATCGTAGTCATGCTCCTTCGACCCCGGCATGATCTGAGTGACCGAAAAATAAGCGTCGTCCGGGATCGCATCCGCCCTCTCAAGGGTCGCGGTCACGTTAACAAGCTCATCCTCGTAGGTATATACCCGCTTAACGGCCTGCACGCTTCCCGAATCGTAAATCCTGATACGGACAGCGCCGTTATCTACGGAAGCTATCGTGTAATCGGCGGCTATGGTATTTTCGGACTCTCCGACCACATAAATTGTAAAAGGCTTATTATCAAGCCCGGAAAGGAATACCGTGCCCGTTGATCTGTCAAGCCCTGTCAGAGCGTTTTCGACCTTCCTTCCTTCAAAGGTCACCTCCGCATCAGAGGTGATAAACAGACTGTAGGAGGAGCCTGAACGAAGAGAGGATGCGTCCGCGGTGATCGTAAGCTCCTTAAGCCCGCTTCCTTCAACGGCCTTGCCGTCTTCAGTCACCTTTAAGGCTTTTACAGCCTCCGGCTCCGCCGCAGAGATCAGGGTTATCTGAGGATAACCGTCATTTCTTACCTTATATTCTGCCGTCATTCCCTCAGAAAGCCCGTAAGCCTCGGCCTTAAGGCTTCCGCCGTTAAGGCCCTCAAAGGAATAGACGTTGCTGTCGCTCTTTGAAAGAGTCCCGTTAAGCTTCTCGCTGTAGACAGCGCCCTCCGGAGCCTCTATCCTGATGCTGAAGGAATCCGTCCCGTTCATCTGGTTCGTATCAACGTATAAGGGTATGGACTTATAGCCGGAGACCTCTATGCTATTTCCGTCCTTAACCTCTACCGACTCCGAAGCCTTTGCGGTCTGTGCTTCACTGCCTGTTCCGGAAGCATCCGTCCCTTCTCCGCTTGTAAGCTCTACCACAGGCTGTACTCCGATCCCGCCATTCTGTGTCTCTGTATCGTCGATCGATGAAGAGCCAGCATCATTTGAGGCCTCAGAAGCATCCTGCCCGTTACCGGTGTCTGCTTCATCCGTTACCGCCTGAGCAGTATCACCGGCAGCACTCTCCTGAGAGATTTCCACAGATGAAGTATCCGCCGTAACACCGGTATCTGTATCCGATACAGCCTCATTATTTACATAGGACTCCGTATCGGCCTGCTCTCCTGCGGTCTCAGGGGTCTCCGTGCCTGCGGAACTCTCCGCGGATGTCTCTGCCTGTCCGCTGTCGGAAGGCTCTGAATACTCCAGGGTCTCCGCCGCCTGCTCTGCCGTATAGTTATCCACATCCACCGCGAATACTGTCGCCGTATTCTCAAGCAGCATGGACACCATCGCAAGCATCGCCACAAACGATCTGAATCCTTTACTCTTCATAGTTGCGTCTCCTTTTCCTGTAGTTATATCCGTCGGGCCGAACAATATCGTTTCACGTTTATATGATTCGACGGGTTTGTCATCTGCCGGATATCACCCGGACAGCCTGCCATATCGCTGATACCGGGATTACGGACATAAAAAGAGCCCATAAATCCTTCTATAATTAAAGACGATTCCAGAATGGAAAAGGGCTCATATATAATAATGTGAAACAGGATCCGGAGCCACAAGGCCCCGGATCCTGTTCGTTTCAGTTTACATAATGTAACCCGTCTGTCTTATCTGTTCTTCTTTTTCTTTGAGCTCTGCACCACGATAACCACTATCGCTCCGATGCTGGCTCCAAGGATTATCAGCCAAAGTGCGATGTTAGCCGCGTCTCCTGTTGCCGGTCCTACTCTTTCACCAAGTACACCCTGGGTGGGAGCACTCCTCACACCGAGGACGCTCTGGATAGGACTGCCTGACTGTATCCTCCTCTCTCCAAGGACTCCCGCAGGAGGTGTTGTAGGAGGAACTATTGTCCCCTCGACCCCGGGAGTGGGCGTCGCCGGAACCGAAGTAACGTAGGTAGTCGGCGTCGTTGTAACGTAAGTCGTCGGCGTTGTCGTTACATAAGTCGTCGGAACCGTTGTAACATAGGTGGTCGGCGTTGAAGTTATGTAAACCGTAGGCTCAGGCGTTGGCTCCCCTCCTCCCATATCTCCCGGCGTATTATATACATCTCCCGCATAGATAATATCATCGACAGTCCTTTCGTTGACCTTAAAGGTATAAACCAGAGGATCCCTGTCGCTGTCGAGGAGCAGCCTGTAGTTCTCGGGCGCCTCGATCTCGATAAAGTAATAATCATCCCACGGAAGCCCCGTCACGTTGATCTCACCGTTGCTGTCGGTCTTATATGTACCGTACCGGTAATACGCATCCGAGTAAACGGTAGAGGCTACCGCCTGCCCCGGCGTGGCCGGAGTGCTTGAATAAAGCTCAAACGTAGCGCCGGGAAGGAGACTTCTGTCCGCCGTCGACAGCTTACGAAGTCTTACAGAGCCCTTCTTTCTCGTATTGTCTATAGTTACACTCGCGTCTGCCTCCGCAGCCGATACGGAGAAGGTATATCTCCTTGAAGCATTGAGCTCATAGCCCTGAGGCGCCTTGACCTCCTCGATGTAGTACTCGCCGTAAGGAAGGTCGGTAACGGTCAGGACACCTGCCGATGACAGGATCACACCCGCATCCGTCTCTCCAGTCTCAGCATACCGGTAGGTACTGGTAGAGAGCTCAACCATCTTCACATAGACCGGAGAACCTGCCTTTGTATACAATCTGAATTCCGCACCGGCAAGAAGCTCCTTGGTTTCCGCATCCGCCTTCGTTAAGGTCAGGCTTCCGATGATAGGAGTATCCTTCATGACAACCGTCTGAACGGCACCATCATCACCTACAGTAAACTGTACATCCTCTGCTACCTTGTAGCCTTCAGGTGCCTTAAGCTCCTTCAGGGTATAGGCCGCGCCTATGCTCAGTCCCTGTATCCTGTGAGGTACACCTGTAGAGGTCCATGAATCAACCTGTTTTCCGGAAGCATCCACTACGGCAAGCTCTGCGCCGTGAAGCTCCGAATTATCAGTAATATCAACCTTTGACAGATCAATGCGGCTCGGCGTATTGGTAAAGTCTCCGCTCTCAAACTCCGATCCATCGGCAGCGTAAGCGATACCATCCTCTCCATATCTTATCTCATAACCCGCTGCAGGTGAGGAGACATAGCCGTCAAGCCCCACTTCGACAACCTTGTATTCTATAAGCTTAGGAACACCCGGCACTCCTGCCTGTCTGCCCGAGTAGTCATACTTGTCAACGGTAAAGCTGTACTGGTTGTTGTAATAAGGGATCTTTCTTGACTCCACATAAGTCCAGTCGGCATATTCCTCCGACCCGGCTATCCTCTTATACAGCTCAATCGTGACCATGGGTCTTTCTGTATAATCCCTCTCATAAGGCCAATACTTAGTACCCCTTATCGTGATCTTCTCATTGTTCCATACATTCTCAACAACGGCCTCCACCACATCAGGAGTTTCATTGTCGATATGGATCGTCGGTGTAGTAACGGTATACTTACCACCCTCCTTCACCTCTGTTTCGGTTCCGGCGATGTACTCCTTCATAGTGTAGGTATACGGTACAAGGAAGCCCTTCTCGGAATGATACTTCTTAACACCCTCAAACCTGAAGGTATTATCATCACCCACAAGAGCCCTCCCTGCGATCACGCCATCACGGTACAGCCTTATCTCCACCTTCGGCAGGACAACGCCTTCCGGCACATACCATATCTTTCTGCCGCTGATATCAAAGGTCTGTTCGATCGGCGTATTTGTAAATACATACGCACCCTTCTCATACGAACCGCCATCCGAAATATAATCCGTTCCGGTAAATTTATCGTTGTGGTCAGGATCCGGCGTTTCTCTGATGACATACCGGTATAACTCCCCGGTAGACTGGTCGTACTTCGGAACCTCATCGAATACCACAGGAGCCTTAAGGCCTCCGGTGGCCGGATCAAGATCGGCCGGCTTAACCGTTATGCTCTGAACAGGGTCATCCAGTTCATTGGGTTTGGATGCCCTTCTGTAGAGGGTAAAGGTCACCTCCTCGGCAAGGCCAAGGTTCACCGTACCGTTTTCGTTCTTCGGCAGTACCCAATTCTTATAAGCCTTATATGTCTGCCTGGGCCATTCACTTTCAAGCCGGTTAGTCACCTTCATGACATCACCCTTGAGCTCTATCACCGGTTCGGCATACTTTGTATACGGGGAAACCATGGTCGTTTCATCGATGGTCTCCTTCACACTGTAGGTATAGGGAACCTTTTCTCCGTTAAGCACACCGTACCTTGGCAGATCTCCATAGGATTTAGATATCTCACCATGCTCACTTAACAGAGCGCGTGCAGCCTGGTCATCAACTATCCACGGCTCACCCACATCTTCCTCTTCCGCGGTCTGTCCTCCGCTTACCTGGAACTTTCTTGTAAGCTGAAGCGAAATGGTAGGATATACAAAGTCAGCCTCCTTATCGGGAACTATCCACTCCTTCTTTATTGTATACGCGGTTTCGTCTACCTCAAGATCCTTCATAACAACACTCAGAGGGCTTGAGATATCATTATCATCAGTCAGGATGAACTCCTGCTCCCATTTGTTTTTGTAATAGCCCGTCGGAGCTTCAGTCTCACTCAGGTAATAGGTGCCGGTCTTAAGCACAACACCATCAAGCAGCTTAACCCTCCCGTATCCCTGGTACTCCTCAGGAATAGTCTCCGCGTTAGTCGCAATGAAGGGCTTGCCGGAAACTGTCGTCCACTCTTCTGAAATAGGTACTTTCTTATCATTAAGAAGCACCAGCTTAGCTCCGCTTAAGGACTGATCACTGTAGCTCTTCTTATCAAAGCTCATAGCGAGCGGTTTATCGGAGATGACGACGGTTTTGTTGTCCTCTTCGTTAAACTCTACCCATCCGGTCTCAGCATCAATACTGAAGGAGGTCGCCGTCTTCTTTCTTGCATATCCGTCAGGAGCCTTAAGCTCGTATATCTTATAGTTTCCGCCCTTTTCGATATCGGCATAGACGATCTGAGCGACTCCGTATTGTTTCTTTAACTCCTCAATCTCATCATCACTCAGACTATTTCCGCTTCCAACCAGCAGAGTGTCGAGCCCGCCGGTGGCAAAGTAATTGAGCTCCTTAAGCTGTTCTCCCCCGTTGGTCTCTATCGCTACGGTTGTCTTGCTGCCGGTGTTAAGAACATCTTCGCCTCTTTCATCAGTCACCGCGAGCCAGGCACCCTTCAGGTTGACACGGAAATTATCGGCATCAAATACATCCTGCTCGCCCTGCTTTGCAACCTTTACATATACAAGATCGTTGTAAACGGTCTTTGAAAGTATGCTGTTCTTTTCTTCTCCCGCCAGATCGATGCCGTTACTCCCGAAGGTCATTCCGGCTTCGCTTGCAGGGATCTTGACTTCACCGAGAACACCTTCGCTTAACCGGTACTGATCCGCGGCGGAACGCTCCTTGATATAGTAGGTTTCTCCGGCTCTGATCTTTAGTTTGCTCAGATCGATCACAGTCGCCTCTCCGGTGGTCGTCCAACTCGACTCACTTAAAGGCTCAACCTGTGCTCCTGTCTTCTCAAACAGTGCAAGCTCAGCTCCCACAACGGAAACATTCTCACTCCCAAAACGGAGCTTTCTGACCTCCAGCTTGACAGGTCTGTCAAGAAGGTTCAGGGTCTTTCCATCGACTCTTACGTGCAGATACCTGCCCGATCCGTCTGGGGTCTCCTCCTGAGCCTCATCCTCTGTTGTTCCACTCCAGCTTACCTTATTGATCACGATGGTTCCATCTGCTCCATCATTATCCCTTGTCAGATAGAACTCCACATCCGGAGCGGTGAAATATCCGTCCGGAGCCTCTTCTTCATGTAATACATACAGATGCGGATTGGAGGGATCGCTCACAACAAGCTTCCCCGTCAGGGTCATATTCTCACCTATCGACCACTCCTCCACAACTTTATTGCTTTGTTTGTCAAAGATCTGAAGCTTACCTCCGCTTCCTCCGGAGATCCTGTCACCCATATCTCCGTTATCCGTCAGAACACGTTTGTCAACGGTCAATACCGTAGGCTCATCGTAGAGAACTATGGTCGTTCCTTCAATGGCCGCATCCTCGTTCTGTTCCGAAAGAACCAGCCCGGTACCGGTGGCATTTACCGAGAAGTACACATCTTTAGCTCTTGCAAAGCCCAAAGGCGCCTCCTTCTCATGAAGAATATAGCTTCCTCCGGCCTCAAGCCCCGTCAGAGCTACTGTTTTACCGCTGTTCAGATAAATGGTCTGGATAGGTTCCGCAGTATCGATATTCTCTGCATCAGCCGCATTGTAAAGCTCTACCGTTCCGCCCTTTCCGGCTATAGGACCGTTTTCTTCCACACCGGTAACAAGGTCTTTCACATTCCTGGCCTTCTTTGCAAAGGAGATGGAGATACTACTGTTATCGATCTCGCCATTTGTCAGAGGCTCCTCCTGATAGCTTGCTATATTACCCGGCTGCAGGTTTATTACACCCGTCTTTGCGTGATTTCCCTCCGGAAGAGCATAACCGGGTACAGGCGCTGTCTCCTCAAAGTAGTAGCTTCCTAAAGGAACCTCTACCTCTACACGGTAATAGCTTACCGTATTACCCTTGTCATCAGTATAAGATCTCTCTTCAACATCACTTGCCTCTATGGGTCTAATTATCTCTCCGTTACCGTTACCGTTCTCATCCCTCTCACCGGCATTCCTCAGGACAAAGGTACCCTTAAGGAAATTTGAAAGCTCATCTTTAGTCTGAATAAACTGTCCGTCAAGCCTCTTTACAAAACCTATCTTACCGGTCTCGTATGCCGTATTCGGGATCTCATTACCCTCTACCTTCTGAGTCAGTGCGGCGTCCTTATAGAGCACGGCACTCTCACCCTGAGTTTCTATCTTAAAGTAATAGATACTTTCATCAGGCCTGTAGCCCAAAGCCTTTGCAGACGCAGCATTCTCAACCAGGAAGTAGGTGCCCATCGGTATATTATCAAAGGTCAGATTGAACCCATCTGTATCTGCCTCTTTTTTGGTCTCTCCGGGGACCGGTGTAAGCTTCACGGCGCCCTCTCCGGTCACCTTATAGAAGCCTTCCCCGGGCACATTTACAAAACCGTCTCCTGTGTTGATCTGCCATTCCCCGTCAGCACTCTGCACCGCCCTGAAGAAGCCTCCCTCAGGCAATGCGTAGCGGTCAAAGGTTATCTTATCTATAAGAGTTCCTCCGGTCCCTGCGATCTTTCTGAGGCCCACCTTACCAAATACCTTGGCATTATTATAGATAACCTCCGTCACACTTCCATTCGCGGTCACTTCAAAGCCACCGCCATCAGTCTCCCAGTTAAGGCTCTGGTTATATCCCGCAATCCTTGCCGCGCTTCCCTCAGGGATCTCTCCTTCTTCAAAATGATAAGCACCATAAGGCAAAGGTCCGACCTTTCCGATCTTCCCTTCCCCATCTGTTGTAAAGTAACCGTCTGCATCCTGTTCGGCAAGCTTCTCGACCTGACCATTCTTCACAAGATAGAGGCCTTCGCTTTCTACAGAAATATTCACGCCCTGAACACTTACCACATAGCCATTTTCTGAAGACTGTGCCTTATAAACCGGTACACCGTTCTTTTTAGCCTCCGCTATACTTGTGCTATCAATATTGACCGCATTACCGGCTGCGTCAAAGAGCTTAAACCGAATACCTGCCAGAGACGAAGGCTGATCGGTTTCTCCATCACCGAACACCTTCTGCAGAGCTCCAAAGCCATAACCCTTGTTGTTTACAACCTCTACGAGCTCCGGAGCCATGGTACCTACACCGTTTTCATTAGCAGCATCTTTCGGAGCCACATAATCCTCTGCGCTTATGGTGAAAGAATGATACTCATCCGAAACTGCATAGCCCTTAGGCGCCGCCACCTCTTCAAACCGGTAAGTTCCCCAGTCAAGGATACCAGTAAAGCTTATCTTACCATCCTGATCGGTCACGAACACATTTCTAAGAACATTTGCGGAATTGTTAGGATCAGTAAAGCTTGACCGGAAATAATCCTTAAAGCCATTCTTATTGCCAAGCTCTGCGGTCATATCCTCCCACAGCTTAGTAGCTTCCTTGTAGTAATAAAGCTTAAAGGCCGCCGATTTCGTCTCATCGTTCTCAGCATTTGTGATAAGTTCCCCGTCGGCATCCTGCTTTTCCAGAATCACAGAACCTTTTAACTGCTTATTTGGTATTTCGATCTCTTCAAATGTATATACATTATCAGAAGTGATCGTAAAGGGCTCCTGCCACTTAATATCTGAGGTATCGACCTTATACCCTGCCGGGGTGGTTATCTCTTCCAGCTTATATGTGCCCTGAGGTATATCCTCAAAGACAATATATCCCTCATGCTCAGTACCGGCAGTCTCTGTATAGTTACCGCTGGTCTTTGTCAGATACTCTACACTCCCATGGAAAGCAAGCCAGAGCTGCTCTATAAGGCTTGTGGCCTCATCAGTCTTGCTCAGACGGATAACCGCGCCAGCAAGCTCTTTAGAAGGATCATCGGAATCCACCTTCTTTATGCGGATCTTTCCGGTCCTTGGAGTATTAAGCACAATACCGGCATCGGAATCACCGATTTTTTCCGTCTTAACCTCTTTTTCATTTTCTATAACAGAGAACCATATCTTCCTTGAAACAGTGGTTCCGTCCGCCAGCTCCTCAACAAGAGGTTCATAGCCCTCCGGAGTATCCTTTTCGATAAAGTAATAACGTCCGTAATCAAGGGGTCCTACCTTCGCTCCGTTCTCTCCGGAAGCCCCTGCCGATGCCTGAGAGGGAGCTCCGGTCGCCTCAGTACCCTGAGCCTGCTCAGTACTCTGCTTTACATACTGTCTGATCACACCCTGAGCATCCGTTCTGTAAATATGATCGGTAAGCTCTGTGCCATCCTCCGTAAAGAGACTGAACTCAACACCTGCCATAGGCAGTTCTTTCCTTGAATCCTTCTTGGTAAAGGTAACATAGCCCTGCTTCTTCTCATTGACAGCAGTAAAGCTGAAATCAAGGTTGTCCTTATCTACGGTAAAGACACCGGTAGCATCGCCTTCAAACTCTGTCTTAAGCTGATAAGGCTTTTTAGCCTCTTCTTCGGCTTCCGATCCGGCCTGGATTGAAGTATCGGTATCGGTTTCTACCAGAGTATAACTCGTACCCCATACAGGATCAGGGATCTCAAGGGAACCCTTTCCGTCTGCATCTGTCGTTATAGTTCCGACACTCTTTTTATACTTCGGATCTCCCTCGTAGAGCGTAAACTGCACATAGGCAAGAGGCTCTTCCGTATTTTTATCCTTCTTTTCGAGGGATACTGAGGCCGGCCGTTTCGTGTTTGTTATAGTGATGGGTTCCTTCATGGAAGCCTCGCCTATCCATGCGATCTCGGGCTTTGAATTTACAGCCTCGATATCATAGGCATTATCTCCATAGGGCTTCTCTATAAAGAAGTACGCACCCCAGGAAAGACCGGTGATGGTCTCTGTTCCATTTGTGATATTAACAGTCTGAATGGTCCACCCGGGATCATCCTCCGGCACATCGGTAGGTACGGTGCTGTCACCCTCAGTTCTCGTTTTAAAGATCACCTGGCCGTCGTTGTTAAGCTTTGCCCTGTGAAGCTCAAACTCAATGGGCTCTGTTATAAGTTTACCCTTATCATCCATCTTGACGATAGAAATCTCACCGTCACGGGATGGTGTATTGTAAACCTTTCTGTAACCATCCTCGGACGGAGCAAGCCTCTCAAATGAAACCGTATTATCCGAAATGAGTCCCTTGTCAAGCCCTACGACCGCACGATCCTCATCACTTGCTATATGGAAGTAATACGGTCCGCCAAGCGCAAAGGCATTATTGGGAGTGCTCCGCTCTACAAAGCAGTAATACCCTTCCGGAAGGCTGCCTTTTGAAACAACACCGTTCTCATCAGAGGTGATCGTATCATAAGGTGCTTTATTACTATCATAATTGCCTTCCACATCCGTTATGTACAGATCAAACTCAACCCCCGGAAGAGGCGACACCACACCGTTAACAGATTTGAATTTGGTAAACTTCACCCCGGCAAGGATAGAGGAATTGACGATTTCCTTATTTGTTTCCTCATTCTCCCTTACCTCGATCACATGCTCGACACTTGTGTCAACTGTATACTGAGCCTTCAGGTCATCCGGGACCCCAAGTTCCTTAACGCAGTACTTGCCCTCCTGCAGACCTTCTATCCTGATATATCCGTCCTTATCTGTCGTGAGCACAGCCTCCCCGTTCTCTGCCGGAGAGTATACCGTAACAGTCTTTCCGTTCTCATCCGCCTCGGAAGCCTTCACCTTAATCTCAGCTCCGCTAACATAAGAAGCTCCGTTCTTCGTCATCTTATGGAGACTGAAGGTTACACCGGCTATAGGAATATCTTTTCCGTCATCGTCTTTCTGGCTGCTTATCTTATGGATCTTTACGGTACCGTTTCCAAGCTTGCGGTTCTTTGCCGTGATCTCAAGCGGAGTATTTACAGCACTCGCCGGAAGTGTTCCGTCAGCGGTCCCAAGAGACCATATCCCGTCCGGGTGATCCGAAGGATAGGTATAGCCCTCAGGCAGAACTGTCTCCTGAAGATAGTAGACCTTACCCCACTCCAGATTATCAATAGTAATCTCACCATTGTGCCAGTTTTTATTTTTGTCTCCTGCCACAAAAGTTCTGCCTGTCGTTACCCTATTTCCATCAAGTAGTGTAAATACCGCATCATTAAGCTTTGTCTTATCATCATCCTGATCCAACTTCACAAGATGAATTGAGGCCTGATTCTTCTTATTTATGAAGGTAATGTCAGGAGACGTTTTTTCTACAGTATCAGCCCTTCCGATCTCAACAACGAACGGATTGCCACCATTATAAAGAGGCTCATAGCCGGGCATAGTCTCTTCTGTCAGAGTGTACTTTCCCCAGGGAAGATCTTTAAAACTGACCAGCCCTGTATCATCAGTCACATCGGTCTTTACTATATCCTTCGTATTACTGTCGCTGCTCTTTCCCTCAAGCTTAAAGGTAAAATGTACCTTGGACAGATCCACGGGAGTCTCTCCTGTGCTGACCTGAACCTCCTTTTTAAGCAGGTACTCACCGTCGCGCTCATCGTTGGTAATAACATTGCCATTATTTTTCCCGTTCTCATAAGTGGAACTCAAGGCATCACTAATGCTCTCCGTAAAGGTCTTTGCCACGTCCTGCGGAGCCTCGTGATCTCTGTCGATCCTGAAGAATATCCTCTTGCTCGGAAGCTTTACCGCCTGACTGTCCACAGTGATTTCTTCCATCGGGGTAACATACCCCTGAGGAGCCTCAGTCTCCAACAGATAGTAGAAGCCATAACTCAGGCCCGGAATCGAAAGCTTACCGGCATTATCCCCTTCACCCTGCGTAGACAAATTCTCATAACCGTTCTGCTTCACATACCTATCCAGTCCCTCTGCCTCCGTTTTTTCCGGATCATACTTATACAGAGTAAACTTTGCGTCATTTAATTTAATATCATTATTTCTCGCATCAACCTTGATAAGCACCACGGAACCACTCACCGGGGTATTCTCCCAATTTCCCAGACTATAGGAAAGAGGATCCTGGGTGCTTCCCTGTGAAACGCTCCTCGGGAAGGTAATGGTTTCTTCCCTCTCACTCAATTCATATGCGGCAGGCGCGGAAATCTCCTTCAAGGTATAGGTTCCCCACGGAATATTCGTAAAGGAAACAACCCCATTACTGCCGGAGTCAGCCGTATAATACGCATCATCACTATTGTTTCCTGATCTGAACAGCCCAAAGGTAACGCCTGGTATTGTTTTACCTGTATTATTTGCCTCAACCTTTGTAAGGCTTACAGAGCCTTTACCTTCCGTATTGCTTATCAGGTAATCACCGTTTGAATTTTTCTGAAGCTGTGTTAATACACCCGACTTTTCATCATATACGCTGAGCGGAACATAATTCTTTGTCTTCGCATCCCAGGCATTTTCCCAGCCTACGTGGAAGAAGTATTTCGTATCGTTATATTCATACCCAAGCTTCTCAGCGGTCTCCTCATCCTCCTGAAGGTAATAATAGCCCTCGGAAAGACCGGTTATCTCAACCTCACCCTGGGTACGTCTCTCTTCAGATGACTCCGCCTCCGTAAACTGTACCTCGGTCACAGAATCAATGTTTTCCTCCGCACCGCTATTGGATTCAGCTGTCATATCCGTTCTTTCGTTAATACTGCTTTCAAGAGGAAGACCGTTCTCACCCGGCACATACTGATAAACACGGAACCTTATACCGCCGATACCCGTGTTGTTATTGTCCGAATCCACCTTGATAAACCTGACCCTCGCATCGATATTTGCGTTATAGAAGGCCTGGCTGTATACATACCTTACGTTTCCGTTTGCATCTTTTGTCTCAGTATACAAAGGATTCTTAGGATCTACATTATTGGTCACACTGAACTCTACCGGCTCGCTCTTTACGGAGAAGGCAGTCTTTTTGTCCGCGGGGATGTCAACCTCGGTAACCTCATAAACACCCACAGGCAGGTCTCTAACTATAAGCTTATTGCCTTTTTCTCCGCCCTCGGCTACCATATCCATGGTTTCACCGTTATCCGCATCGTAAGCGTACTCACCGTTTGCAGTCTTAGTAACCTTAATCTGGCTTCCATCCTTCACCTTTACGGTAAAGACGGCCTTTTCGAAGGGCACGGGGTTCTTTATGCTGCCGCTGTACTTAATAAGCTCCAGATCCCTCTTTACAGGCCTGTTTGTGAAAGGAGCGTTATCAACAGACGCGTCCTCATCCAGGTTGTAGACTGCTGTAGCGGAAGCATTCGTCGCATTGATAGTAAAGTCTAAATGCTTCGTATCTTTCGTTTCTGTAAAGGTCTGCGACCCATCCTCATTTGTGGTAAGTGTTCCCTCCGTTTCATAGCCCTCGGGAGCAGCCACCTCTACAAACCTGTACTGACCCCAGGGAAGCCCGGTAACGGAAACCTTCCCGGTATTCGCATTGGAACGGAAAATACCAAGGATACGCTTCTCACTATCGGAGATGATCTCCTCTTTGGTAAACCTTTCGTATTCTTTGGTGCTTTCATTGTATTTATATAACCAGAACTGGGCACCGGAAAGCTTCTTTGTCGTATCCGTCCCGTCTACCTTTGTAAACTCGACGCTTCCGGTCTGTTCTGTATTGCTGATGGAACGCTTGGGAGTAAGGCCTTCCTTTTCAGCCCATACGCCTTCGTTATAAGTCACGCCAATGGAAAACTGAGCGCAGATCCCGTCTTCCTTCACATATCCCTTCGGTGCTGTTATCTCTTTAAAATAATAATCACCCCATTTAAGACCGGTTATCCTGACGGCAGCATTCTTATTTCCATCATCACCTGTCTCCTCAAAGACTATTGCTTTCACCCCCTCTGCTGCTCCCGAGGTGGAAAGATTTCCGGCAGCATCAAAGGTAAGTGTTATAGCCTTGTTATAGCCCTGTTCCGCTGGGTCCCTGAACAATCCTTTGAACCAGTCTGCTGCTTTATCGATGAAGGGTTTTGTCGATTCGCGCTGAGCATACCAAAGCTCAAACTCCGCGCCGGAAAGCTCTGCAGCTGAAAGCGCTCTGTTTCCATCTGTCTCATCAAGCTTTCTCAGCGTAACCTCACCGGTTTTTTCCTCATTTTCAACAAACAGAGCGGCATCAACCTGCACGCCGTCAGCCGTTCCATTCTGAACCACCTTAAGGCCTTCATTGTTCACTACGACCTTTCTATCCGGGTTTGCTGAAACACCATCGAGATTAAACCCTACAGGGCTGTAGGAAAGCTTCATTCCAACCGGAGCCGTGGTCTCAACCAGGAAGTACTCCCCAACCTCAAGGCCGCCGTCTATCAGATAAGCGTCCTTAAGTTTTCCGTTATATCCGTTCTTATCAAGTACACCGCCGGTCGTTGTAAGGCTTTCTTTGTTGACCTTAACAATCCCTTCCGTTTTCTCAAGCGCCGCAGCAACGGCTGTCACAAAGGCCTCATTGTACCCGGCAGTCCCTTCATCATGCCCCGTGATCCCGGATTTCACAGAATCGATCACGCTTACAGCAGTCTCCGTGCTGCCGCGATAGAGGTCAAAGGCAGCACCATCGATAACCTCCTTGGTCTCCTTATCATATTTGACCAGCATGAAATCGCCGGATTTCCGCGTGTTGACAATAGCGTTCTCACCGGTAAAGCTGTAATTCAGCTTTTCTCCGGAAGCCACCCCTATAACAAACGTCGACGAGGTAAACAGTCCATCTTCCTTGTAAAGACCCTTGTTACTGTCTCCTACATTTGTCTCCTTAAGCTGATAGGTGCCCCAGGGAAGATCGGAAAATGAAAGCTTTCCGTCAGCATCAGTAGTCCCTTCACCGTACTTCGCAAAATTACCTCCGGACAAAGGCTGTCCCGCTGTATCCACATCCGCCCACAGCTCAAAGGTTACGCCGGAAAGAGGTGTATCTGAGGTGCTGAATACACTGCGTCCAAGCTTTTCAAGCTCTACCGTACCCTTATTTCTTGTGTTGTTCACACGGGCTATACCATCAGTACCCAGAACGACTGAAGCGGAATTGATCTTTGCCACATCAAGGGTAGCAGGCGTGTTGCCT
This sequence comes from Lachnospiraceae bacterium UBA3814, assembly GCA_002368575.1. Lineage (GTDB taxonomy): Bacteria > Bacillota > Clostridia > Lachnospirales > Lachnospiraceae > UBA2868. The sequence goes on from DFEA01000009.1 coordinate 43,734, forward strand.
GTATTCTCTTCCCCTATGGTAAACCAGAGCTTCGTATCTGCCGGAAGTGTTGCATATCCCGTCTTTTCATTTTCAATAAAGTAATACTCGCCCTTTGCCAGACCGCTCTTTTCGACAATACCATTCTCATCGGCAGTGACATTCGTATCCACATCGCTCCCGGCAGCGGTCTTTAATGTAAAGGATGCACCGTCAAGACCTGTGTCCTTTCCTTCCCAAAGCTCCCCGGCGTTATTATCGATCACCTTCTTAAAGGTAACCTTTCCATCAAAGGTAGTGTTAGTAAAGATGACAAGGTCATTTTTATCTTTCGAATCCTTAAGAGGAGCGTTCTCCGCTGTTACCTCTACAGCCTTGTTCCCGGTATCCAGCGCATAACCATTCAAGGTGCTGAACTCATTAAAGTGATAGCTCCCGATCTCAAGGCCCTCGACCACGATCCTGCCGTCAGAATCCGTGTATAATTTTGTATCCTTCGAAGCCGGGTCATAAACATACGCTCCCGCGACCCCATTTGTCTTTTCCGAAACCGTAAGTGCAGTAGTATCACCATCTTTTGTCAGCGTGAAGCCTATACCGGCCTTCTCCGCACTGCCTTCCACCATTTTTTCAAGGCTTACAGAACCATAGATGAGAGTATTTGTGATATCTACCTCAGCTTTATCAGTCCCGTTGTTTATATTTACGACATTATCATTCGCCCCTGAAACACTTATACCATACCTGTAACCGGCTCCGGGTTCTTTCACCTCCGTGATATTGCCGCTGCTGTCCTTTACCGCAACGACCTCCTTTACTGTATAGTCTCCAAAAGGAAGGTTTGAAAGTATGAGAGCCTTATCTTCACCGCTCCCGTCCTTCGTTGTGCTGACCAGAAGCTTTACAGCCTTAATATCATTGCTCCATCCTTCTCCTGTCTCATCCATGTAATAATACTTTCCTGAAGGATTCTGGATCGTAACATAAAATTCTGTATCTGCTGAAGCTTTGCCATCATTTGAGACAAATTTACGCACAACAAGAGTGCCCACGGCATTCACGATCTCAACCGCAGCATTCTTTTTTTCCAGACTCAATGAAACAGTCTTCGACGTAGCATCTTCCCCGTCAATGGTAACGTGGTACGGGCTGTCTTGCGTCACCGTCTTCCCGTTTGCATCCGTCTCCGTAATTACATAATCCCTGCCCAATGGAAGGTTATTGATAACAATGTTATTGTTAACAGGGTAGATCTTATGAACAAAACTGCTCTTATTATCATCCGTAATAGCTTCCGCAGTATTTCCGTTCAGATCATAATAGAGGCTGCCGGAGCTTACGGTAGCATAGAAAGCAGCATCCGAAACCTCTGAAGGACTACTCACGGTCTTACCTATGGTAATGCTTCCGGTTTCCGCGTTATTGATGATAACCGTTCTCTGCTTATTATTAAGATCAAGAACAACACTGCCTGAAATACCGTCGGTGCCCGCTGTAACCCCATCTCCGGAAACGGTTACCGTATAGGTATTGTCAACATCATTACCTTTCTCTGTTACCTCTTTAACATAGTAGGTACCGAGAGGAAGCTTGGGGATAGTAATCCCCTCAGAACTTGTTTCAGATATCTCTAATATCTGTTTACCGCTCGACGAACCGCCATCTTTCTTATAATAGGTAATAACATTATTATTATTTGAATAAACAACCACATAGAACTTATCATTTTCGTTCTTTTTAGAACCGGTAAGGGTCTTTTTGATCGTAAGGTACCCGGCGCTGTAGTTATCATACTTAACCTCCGGGACCTCCTGCATGGAATTCAGCTTTTTTCCGTTTCTGTCATAAAGCTGATAAACATGAACCTCCTTCCCGCTCCAGGGGCTGTTGACGGTCTCCCTGAAAATTCTGGCCTTAACAAGGTACTGGCTCTTATCGTAGACATAATTCCCGTTCGTATCGACTTCCTTGAGCAGGAAATAATAAGTACGCGCCAGATCGCCCTCAGCTGTCCCCTCATTAGCAAGGCAGTTAAGGTAAAACTTGACATGACCATCGGAATCCGTCTCTTTCTTAGATACAGCACTGCCCTGGTTCCCGTTAGAGTCACTCTTAAACGCCTCAAAGGTAAAGGTCTCTCCTTTACCCGGCTCTGCACCATCTACCGTCTTGGTTATCTCAACCGGTACGACCTTCGGGAACTGGTCATTATTAAACTCTATGTTTGCTCCATTCTCACCCAATTCAACGGTAGCAGAAAAGCTCGTTGCTCCGTTATTGTTAGAGGTTGAGATATCACTTCCGGTGCTCTTTACGGTCACGTAGAAGCTGGCGCCGCTCTGGTTGCCAAGCCCCTGGGTACCTTCCTCGGTGATCTTATATTTACCTACCGGAAGGTTTTCTATTTTTAATTCTTCATCCGCGAGAATATAAACAACGGTCTTTTCCTCATGAGAAACACCCTTCTCATCATAGTATAAACCGGCTTCATCTACTATTGTAAAGGCAAACTGTCCTACCTTACCGAAGTGCAGCCACTTGTTGTTTCCGCTTTTCGTATACCAGCAGATAGTATCGCCGATCTCGACTGTCTCAAGCAGCTTTTTGGATGACTCTATGTCCCTGACATATCCATTCGTTCCGGCAGCATTCTTATCCGGAGCATCAACATAGTTTTCCCTCTTCATTATTTCATAAAGGGAAGGCTCCGGTTCATCCTGACTGGTCTTATAAACCTTTGTAACATAACATTCCAGATCTCCAAGGTTATCCGTCTTAACCTCGATCATGTGCTCCGGTTTGCCGGTATCTTCATTCGTATAGATGATATAGTGGGAGAACTGGCCGCAATATTTCTTCCGGTGACCGCCGCCGCCGGTATTTTTATCAACATCATACCAGTTCACCTCGCCCTCATCACTATGAGTCGAAGGTGCATAAGGAGTTCTTGGTTCGGCGTGCGGCAGTTCGCATCTGAGGGTCCAGGTGTCACTCACCAGTTTTTTACTGATCACAAGATCACCGTGATCACCCGACTCCTTATTATCAAATGCGATCGCATTCTTTACAGAAGCAGTACCTGCTTTGGCCTTATCAATATCACCTGTCTCATATATGGTCATGCCTCTCAGTGTGTATACCGTCTTAGCAGCTGATTCGTTTTTATCAACCACAGCCTTTACGATATACTGACGAGCATCAATATCATAACCGGCCGGCGCATCCTGTGCTTTTTCCTTAACAAGGAACCAGACATCTCCCTCAGAAGAGAGCTTTACAGGGTCAAAGGCCACGCTCCCTCCCTGATTCTTTTTGGTCTGAACAGGGCTTCCCCAACCCGTTCCCTCGGTATATTTATATAATTCAAAATTAAACTTCTGACTGCTCTCAGGTGTGTTCCCGTCTATTGTCTTCTGCGCATTAATCTGAATCTCTGTAGCAGAGGTCAGCTGCTGGTAAATATTATGCCATTCTACGTTAGAAACAACCTCATTCGCAACGATCCAACCGCTTCCGGCACCGCTCTCAAAGTTAACTGTAGCATACGGAGCATAGATCACACCGGTAGGGGAATCCTTAAGGGTCACGTTCGAAACACCCTGGAGATCCCAGATTATCGTCTTTGCAAACCTCGCCAAATCCTGATTCCCAAACCCGCCGCTGTTTTTTTCAGCATTTGTTTTGTAGGTCTGAGTATGCGTATCAAAATCATAATCACCATCCGAACTGTACAGAATCTTATTTATTGTTATATCCGATCTGCCGTGGAAAATGATCACCTGACTCGGCAGCTTGTTTATAAGTACCTCACCGGTCTCCCCCAACAGTTTTTTTAGTGTAGTGGAGCTGTCAAGGTCTATATGTACTACGGCATCCTCCGGAAGTCCCGCCGTATCCACCAGATATTTTTTGTAATCACCTGTAGAGTTGGGAAGCACCAGCCAGCTCCTCTTGTCCTGTTCATTTTCCTCATCGGTTCCGCCTATTCCATCCTTAGGTATATTAACGCCATTCATCAAGGAAGATATTTTGTCGCTTATCTCTTTCGAGCTAAGCGGTACCCGAATGGTATTTCCCTTATTATTTGACTCCTGTATATCCCCTTCTACAATCGCCTCGCTGTTATAATATACATAGTATGGATCGTTCACCGTATCCTTCAGTTGCAGTTTTGTATCTTCCAGCAAATTCCCGACATAATAATTTCCGGGATAGTTACTGAGATCGCTCATTATAGCAGCATTATCTTTAAAATTATTTACAGCAAAATTTGTCTGGCTGTCACCGATCTGCTCATAGGTATTGGCAACAATACCGTAATTCGCGGCTTCACCCAGAATATCCTGTACACTGGTCGTTCCATTTCCGCTTACGTCAATCTTCGTGGCTTCGATATCATATGTCTGGGCCAATGTTGTGCCCTCTGCAGGCATCTTAAGCTTATAAATTCCGCCAAAAAGATAGCCGTTTGCAGAATCCACCTTGATCAACTGATTAGCAAACTGCTCAGGATCATTATCCATCTCACTCTCTGATAAATTGAGATTGGCAGCGCTTCTCATCCATATACTGACATCATATACCTTATTTTCATTATAGTCTTTAAATTTGCGCTGATTGTATACAGAATCAGGAATCATGAACAATCCTGTTTCCCTATTGTATTCCCCCTTGTCCAAAGGTAACAAAATATGCTTCCTCTCCGTATTAGGTTCAGGATTCGGATCATTAATATAAATCAAATAATTATAAAACATGGGATCCGGATCGATCGTAGCTCCGTTCTCATTCAGAAAACGAATACGAATCATGTGCCCGTTGTATGAGGAGCCGGTGAACATAACCCGCGAAAAGCTATCCATATCAAAGCTTACCTCTTCCTCTGATACGGTTGTGCTCTCTTCAAGCTTTTTGATCTCAAGCTCGCCATTTGTTTCATGAGCATGATTGATTTCCAGCGATTCACCTGCATCTATCTCATTACTAAGCTGATCCTTTTTAAACTTAAATGAAATATTGACCGATCCTTCTTCCGGTTCAATTTCTACTGTTCTTGTCTCATCCGTAAAAAAGGAAATATCGTATGCCAACGTATTATTGTCATCATATGTTTTTCCCTCTTCTGCATTTTTATTCAAAGCATCTATAAGCTCTATGTACTCTGCTGTACCCGTCTCGATCTTCTTTACGAAGAACACAGCATCATCGGGTATCGCTTCCGGTTTCTCGACCGTAGCGGTTACCGAAATAAGATCATCCTCATAGGTATAGACCTGTCTGGTATCTGCCGCGTAAGCATATGTGAGCACCGCAGCTGCCTCATCCGCTTCAGAATTGAAGGAATAGGAAACATCGGCCTTATAATTACGTCCGCCCTGGAGAGAAATGGTGAACTGTTTGCCTTCAAGTCCTGTTACCTCAAGCCTGGAGGTCTGTGAATCGAATGAAACCCTTCCGTCAGTCAGGCTGTATCCGTTAACCGCAACTCCCTCAGCCTGAGACACAACGTAAGCGTAATAGGAAAACGCCGTCTCGCCTTCCGTGCCATCAAAGGCCACAGAAAGTGATAAGGAATCATAACCGGAGCCGGTAATGCCCGTCTCACTGATGCTAAGGCGTTCCTGAGACTGTTCCTTCCCGGAATCATAAACCCTTACTCTGACAGTACCGTCTTCGGTCGAATTGATAACATATTCAGCTGCCAGTGTATTGGTGTTTTCACCTGCTATATATATAAGGAAGGAATTATTCTGAAGATTAGATATCTGAAGGGTACCTGTCGTCCTTGAAAGGCCCGTTATGACACCGTTTACCGGTTCGCCGTTATAACGTGCCTCTGCATTTGTAACAAGGTAAAGAGAATAGGTATCCTCTCCCAGGTCTGATGCATTAAAGCTGAGGAAAAGCTCCTCATAGCCTGACCCGGATAAGCTCCGTCCGTCATCTGAAACCGAAAGGCTTCGTTCGAAGGTTTTCTGTTCCTCTGAGACAACCTCTACAACAGGATCAGCAATTTCCACTACAGCCTCTTCTTCTGCGGCTGTATTTTTCTCTGCTGCATCTGCGTCGGAAGAAACATCCCCGTTTTCTCCCACGGTCAGCTCAACAACAGGTTCGACCTGCTGCGACCCATCCTCTGCCTGTGTACCTGCCGCTGTATCTGAACTCTCCGTAGTCTCCGAAGCGCCTTCCTGATCCTCATCAGGCTGAACGGTCGAAGCAGTATCTGACTCAGCTGTCCTTTCCGTATCAGTCTCCGCTTCCCCGGTCTGCTCTGACGCTGCCCCGCTATCCGCCCCTTCAGCAGACGAAGCCTCTGTTTCCTCTGCGGCCTTAGGCTCCGCGACCGCTTCTGAGGTAACCTCTGCGGTCTCGCTGCTCTGTACTGTTTCACTTTCAGGTGCATAGGTCCCGGAAGTGTCCGCAGTAAATGCCGCTACCGACGCGGTGTTTTCAAGGAGCATAGACACCATAGCTAACATTGCTACGAATGACTTAAAACCTCTCTTTTTCATAATTGGTCTCTCCTTCCAATTCAGTAAAATTTACTTTATACCAAAGCACCCTTTACTTATGGCACAGCCGCGCTTCGGTTTTTCCCCTGACCGCCCCTCAGCAGCCGAAACCTCCGCACAGTTAAATATCCTTTTATCCGCAGCAAGCCGCATCCGCCGGACAGCTGCGTGTATCAGGAATACTCAGGCTTATCATGCAGGTATAACGTTTTGCCTTATAAAAAGGCATAAAAACAGCCTGTAGTCTCCCTCTGATATTTAAGACTGAACAGGCCGGGTAAAAGGTTCAACCAATGCGCAAAAATTATTAAATTTTTATAAATAAATATCCGATGCCCACCGGAATGAAATATGCTATACTACTTACATGGGACGGATTTTTTTCTTTAATTACTGTGCGATACCGGTATATCTGATCATATTATATACGACCTTCGTGCGCAGGGCCACGAAGGGTCTTGCCAATACCTTCTTTATCACGCTGACGATCGTTTCCCTTCTTACAACCGTTTTTGACATCATCGCGGACGGCTATGAAGCCTTCCTCCCCATGGAAAGGTGGTATTATGCTGTCGTCGTGTTCACCACATATGCCTATTTTATACTGCGAAACGCTACCAGCCTTCTGTATTTTTTCTTTATCCTGTCCTACACCAGAACATGGTTCCGCTTCCGCTCTGCAAGGCTTAAGCTTCTGATCACGGCGCCCTACGCGGTTTTTCTCATTGTACTTCTTACAAACCCCATCCATAAAGGTGTATACACTATTTCTCCGGAAGCAGGCTATATCAGGGCACCGCTTATTATGGTCCCCTATGTGGTCTCGATCTTCTATCTGCTTTTCGGAACGGTCTACCTTACAGGCTGCAGAAGCTTTATCGAACGGTCCAAGTTCGTGGCTCTTATGTCCATGTACGTTCTTTCCGCCATAGCCGTGCTCTGGCAGCTGTTCAGGCCCCGCTATCTTGTTGAGATGTTTTCTACCGCTATCGCCTTCCTTATGGTCATCCTGCTGGTACTGAGACCTGAGGAGATCACCGATTCCTCCGTGGGGCTTCCAAGCTGGAAGGCCTATAAGGCCGAGCTTCGTAAGATAGTCACCACAAGGCACCCTGTTCAGATATTTGCTGTAAGGTTTATCAACGCCGAAAGGGTAAGAGCCTATCTGGGCGAGGAAATGTATGCCGGCTATTTTTCCGCGGTCGCGGGGCAGATCGATCGTTTTCTTCATGAGGAGCGCTTCCCTGAGGATATGTATTTCGAAGCTCCCGGCAATCTCTACTGCATAGTGGATTCGTCCTTTAGGTCCTTAGACCTCAGTGAAAAGCAAAGGCTCTTTTTCGACGCTATAACAGAGCATACACAGGATTTTGAGCGTATGGGGGTGCATCTGGACGCAAGGATCTGTTCGCTCCGTTACCCTGAGGATCTCGGTACCGAGGAGGATATCATCCGTCTCGGGCACGAATTCTTCGGTCTTATTCCTGTGGACCAGACCTTTGTGAAGGCTGAAGAGCTTGTAGGGACAAGGAAGTACGAGATCGGCACCAGGATGGACTCTATCTTAAACCGCGCCATTACCGAGCACGGCTTTGAGATGTATTACCAGCCGATCTATTCCCTGTCGGAAGGGGGATTTTGCTCCGCGGAGGCTCTGATACGCTTAAACGATGAAACCTACGGTGCGATCTCCCCGGGTCTTTTTATTCCCGCGGCGGAAAGCAAGGGACTCATCCTTCCCATAGGGGATTTTGTGCTGGAATCCGTGTTTTCCTTTATCTCCGCCCACGATCTTACTGCCCTGGGCCTTCATTATATCGAGATAAACCTTTCCGTCGCCCAGTGCCTGCAGCCCGAGCTTGTTGACAAGGTAAAATGCCTTCAGGAAAGGTACGGAGTCGATCCCTCCCAGGTCAATTTTGAGATCACGGAGACTACCTATGATAATATCGGGAACGTAGCGGAAAAGAATATCCGAAGGCTTGCAGAGATGGGCTACAGCTTTTCCCTTGATGATTACGGGACAGGCTATTCCAATATGAAGAGGGTCGTTACCCTCCCGCTTAAGATAATAAAGCTTGATAAGAGCCTTATCGATGAAATGAAAAGTCCCACCGGTCGCTCAATAATCAGAAGCGTCATCCGTATGATGAAGGACATCGATAAGGAGCTTATCGCAGAGGGCGTAGAGGCTGAAGCGGACCTTTACGAGCTTAAGGAAATGGGCTGCGATCTGATCCAGGGCTTTTACTTTTCAAGGCCGCTTCCGGCGCCTGAGTTTCTTGCCTTTTTAGACGATCAGCTGAATAAAAAGGCGCCTTAAATGTCACTCCTTTCCGGAAGCGAACACGGTATACTGCTTCAACAGCTGCTTTGCCTGCTGCTTCTTTAACGACAGGTCGATCTTCTGTGATCTGCCCATCGCCTCCATATCCTTTAAAAGGAGATCGATCTGCGCCCGCATTGTCAGCACGCTGTTTGCCATATTCCGCATGATATCTATGATATTCTTCTGATTCTCGGCCACAAAGCCTCCCAGCTCGCTCTCCGCCACCCTCATGACGAGCATATCACAATAGGCGACCACCGTGTAGATCGAGGGCTTTGAAAGCAGCACCCCTAATTCCCCAAAGCACGACTGCGGCCTCAATATCCCGATAAGGCTCTCCTTCGGGGTACCGTATTCCACATAAACCTCCGCGAATCCACTGATGATCTTATACATTTCGGTATTGGCATCTCCCTCACGGAGTATGATGCTACCTTCTTCATACTTTACAAGCCTTGGTTTCTGCATCATGCGGCCTCCCCATCTTTGTTTTTAACACAGACCCGGCCCTTGGCCTCAGGATCATCCATGATTATCTCGCCCGCGGATTCCACAGTGATCCTTCCGGAGCGGGGATTCTTAATGCTTACTACAGCTGAGACGATATCCGCTTCCACATCGGATTTTTCAAAGGCAAGATCACAATCGACCATACGGCAGTTGATGAGCTTAATGCCCTTGCAGTAGCACAGCGGCTGTGTTCCGATAATGGTGCAGTTCTCAAAGGTGACATTCTCACAGTACCAGGCTAAATATTCTCCCTTCACCAAGCTGTCCTTAACCTCTACGTTCTTTGCGTGCCAGAAGGCATCCTT
>DFEA01000112.1:0-142 GCA_002368575.1 Lachnospiraceae bacterium UBA3814
AACTTCAAGACCATCCAGAGCCGCGTAAAGAGGCTTAAGGATATCGAGAGGATGGCGGAGGACGGGACCTTTGACGTACTCCCCAAAAAGGAGGTCATCGGCCTTAAGAAGGAGCTTGAAAAGCTTGAGAAGAACCTTGGCG
>DFEA01000112.1:223-3080 GCA_002368575.1 Lachnospiraceae bacterium UBA3814
GCATTCCCGACGCGATCTTCGTAGTGGACCCCAAGAAGGAGCATATCTGCGTACAGGAGGCTCATGCCCTGGGCATCACGCTCATAGGTATCGCCGACACAAACTGCGATCCTGAGGAGCTCGATTACGTGATCCCGGGAAATGACGATGCCATAAGGGCTGTCAAGCTCATAGTTTCAAAGATGGCTGACGCGGTCGTTGAGGCAAGACAGGGCGAGACAAGCGCTGAAGAGGTACAGGAGACGGAAGAGGCATCGCAGGGTGAAGGGCCTGAGGATATAGAAGAGATCGCCGCAAAGGACAGCGCGGCAGAGAATGAGGAGGCATGAGCATGGCAAATATAACAGCTTCTATGGTTAAGGATTTAAGAGAGGTTACCGGCGCGGGCATGATGGACTGCNNTTATGGCAATTACAGCAGCACAGGTAAAACAGTTGAGAGAAGCTACCGGCGCGGGCATGATGGACTGCAAGAAGGCGCTTACGGAGACGGATGGCGATATGGATGCAGCCATAGAGTTCCTTCGTAAAAAGGGACTTGCCGGCGCTGAGAAGAAGGCAGGCAGGATAGCTGCCGAAGGAGTTGTGGATACCTTCCTTTCAGACGGCGATCATAAGGCGGTCATCGTTGAGGTAAACGCCGAGACGGATTTTGTTGCCAAGAACGAGAAGTTCAGAGGCTTTGTGGCTGAGGTGGCCGCTCAGGCTGCGGAGACTGCCGCTTCCGATATCGATGCCTTCCTTGCGGAGCCCTGGAAGCTCGATACCTCCATGACGGTAAACGAGAAGCTTTCCTCCATGATCTCCATTATCGGTGAAAACATGCATATCCGCCGCTTCAGTCAGATGGAGGAAAAGAACGGCGTGATCGTTTCCTATATCCATGCCGGAGGAAAGATCGGCGTGCTTGTGGATGTGGAGTCTGATGTGGTAAACGATAATGTAAAGGAGATGGGTAAGAACCTGGCTATGCAGGTCGCCGCACTTTCACCCAAGTTTACCGACAGGAGCGAGGTGAGCCAGGAGTTTATCGATAAGGAAAAGGAGATCCTGAAGGCGCAGATAATGAACGACCCTAAGGAGTCCCAGAAGCCCGAAAAGGTTATAGAGGGCATGATCCAGGGACGTGTCAACAAGGAGCTTAAGGATTTTGTCCTTATGGATCAGGTCTATGTCAAGGCAGAGGACGGAAAGCAGACCGTTGACAAGTATGTCGCAGAGGTTGCTAAGGCTGAAGGCGCAAAGCTTAAGATCAAAGGCTTTATACGTTTTGAGACCGGTGAGGGCCTTGAGAAGAAAAATGAGGACTTTGCCGCAGAGGTCGCTGCCCAGATGAATAAGTGATCATCAGCTGTCCCGATATGAACGGTTTTCGGCGTAAGTGTATAAGGCGGCTGCCCTTCACTGTATGCCGATCGATAAGAGGTGCCCGGAAAAGCCTGGCTTTTCCGGGCATTATTTACATAATATGCATGGCATTTATTGATTTTTATCGGCAGATTTGATAAAATCATAGATATGATGTCAGGACAATAGTACCATGCGGCTCCTGCCCATGACATCACATAGGTGTTTGGGGAAGATATTCATGTCTGCTTTTATTGCAAGATTTACTGATTTTATAAACAGGGATATAGACGCTCCGGATGAGTCCAAGACGTTAGCGGTGCTTATCCGCATGTCTGCTGTCATCATGTCGTTTTGTATGCTTATATTCGCAGTGATTTCGGCTGCGAATAAAAGCGTCGGGGCCATGGTGCTGTATGTTGTTCTCTTTGCTCTTTTGTGCTACAGCTTCTATGCTACCTATAACAGGACCGTTTTACATGCGCTTGTGGTTCTGAATATCGTGGTCCTGCTCCTTTCCTGTGTGGGAACGTCCATGTACTCATGGGATTCCTTTTTCTATTCCTATATTTTTTTCATTATGCTTGCGATCTTCTTTTATACGAAGATGAGCGCAAGGGCCCAGATGACCGCTGTGCTCTCAAATGCCGCGATCCTTTTTTTCCTGGCTGTCGGAAGGCATGATGCAGATGGAAGCCTTGGCAGGCCGACCTATGCCGCGGTGCTTAATATAATTACCTTTACGGGACTTATTCTGGCCGTCGGGCTGAGCTTTGCCAGCAAATTCGCAAGGGCGGATTACAAGCTTTATCAGTACAGTATTCAGCTTAAGAAGCTTGCGGGCTCCGACCCTCTTACGGGGCTTATGAACAGACGAAACATACTCGGAGTCATAGCGGAGACGCTTCCAAGAATGTCTACCGGCGACGATATGATGTCGGTAGCTATAGGTGATATCGATTTCTTCAAAAAGGTAAACGATTCGAGAGGGCATGACTGCGGAGACTATGTACTTAAGGAGCTTTCAAACCTGTTTGAAGGCTTCATGGATACAAAGGGATATGCTGCCAGATGGGGCGGAGAGGAGTTCCTTTTTGTTTTCATACACGGAAATGCCGATTATGCTTATATGGAGCTTGAAAAGCTCAGGAGCACTATTGAGAAGATGCCCCTGAAATTTGCGGAGCATGAGTTCAGGATCACCATGACCTTCGGACTTGAGGAGCACAGTATCGCTCAGGATATAGACGATACCATCAAAAGGGCTGACGAGAAGCTCTATATGGGGAAGGAGTCGGGGCGGAACAAGGTCGTGTATTAGAGGAGAGCCTGCCGCAGGCAGAGGAAGGCTCTGCTTCATACTATAAGGCACCCGTATGGGTGTTTTTTTATTGCCAGTTCACCCAAGGGGGCAGGGCAATCACTTAATACTCCAAGGTTGTGTGGGATATGCCGATCATAAGAAAGCCCGACTCTTCGCGGCTGCAACCCACTAAACTCAAAGCAATTTT
>DFEA01000112.1:3175-41441 GCA_002368575.1 Lachnospiraceae bacterium UBA3814
TCAACAACTCGCTTCACAGTTATCGTGGGAATTTAGTGCGCGAGCTCAAACAGGGTTGAAAGGTTTTCTATAAAAACCGCTTTTCGTTAAGTGGGTTGCGCAAAAGCTCAGATCCGGACTTTTTATGATCTGCATATCCCGCCGGGTTTAATGGGGTATTAAGCGATTGCCCTGCGAAGGATGAGCTGTTACTTGTATATGGGGGGAAAAGCTGATACAATATATTGCGCGGATCAGGTAAAAGCCTGTCGTGCGCATAACGATAACAGGAATGAAAAGGGAAGAGAATGAGCTTTCGGGACAATACCAGAACGATAAGGATAGGCGACAGGATCATAGGAGGGGGGAACCCCATCCTTATCCAGTCGATGACGAATACAAGGACGGAGGACGTAAAGGCCACGGTCTCGCAGATACAGAGGCTTACTCAGGCGGGGCTTGATATTATAAGGTGCACGGTCCCCGATATGTCCGCGGCGAAGGCCTTAAAAGAGATAAAGAGGGAAATATCCGTACCGCTTGTCGCGGATATCCACTTTGATCACAGGCTTGCAATAGCGGCAATCGAAAACGGGGCGGATAAGATAAGGATAAATCCCGGAAATATAGGCGGAAGGGAAAAGCTTGCCGAGGTGGTAAGGGCTGCAAGGGAAAGGGATATCCCCATAAGGGTAGGGGTAAACGGCGGCTCACTGGAAAAGGAGCTCCTGGAAAAATATAAGGGAGTCACCGCTGAGGGAATGGTTGAAAGCGCCCTCGATAAGGTCAGGATGATACAGGAGGAGGGCTATGAAAACGTAGTGGTGAGCATAAAGTCCTCAGACGTGCTTATGAGCATCAGGGCCCATGAGCTGTTAGCGCCTGTCTGTCCCTTTCCTCTTCATGTGGGGATAACGGAAGCGGGGACTGTAATGAGCGGAAGCATAAAGTCCGCCGCGGGCCTTTCGGTGATCCTTTATGAAGGGATCGGAGACACCATCAGGGTCTCGCTCACGGGGGATCCTCTTTATGAGGTCATTGCCGCAAAGAAGATCCTTAAGGCGCTCGGGCTTAAAAAGGGCGGGATCGAGGTGATATCCTGTCCCACCTGCGGAAGGACGCAGATAGATCTTATCGGTCTTGCGGGAAAGGTTGAGGAGCTTTCGGAGGGGTATGAGCTTGATATAAAATTAGCCGTAATGGGCTGTGCGGTAAACGGGCCGGGTGAAGCGAGGGAGGCAGATCTCGGAATTGCGGGAGGCAAGGGCGAGGGCCTTCTGATAAAGCACGGAGAGGTCGTAAGGAAGCTTAAGGAGGAGGAGTTCTTAACGGCCATAAGGTACGAGCTGGATAACTGGAAAGAGTGAACTGATATGGATGTAAGGAATGATAAGGAGAAAAAGTTCTTTGAAGCTTTTAAGACACTTAAGCTTGACGAAGAGCTTTTTTCCCTGTTTGAGGATACTCTGATCGAGCATATTGTATACAATAAGACCAGGAAGAGGCTGAAGATCTTTCTGCTGAGCGGCCATATCATCCCAAAGGCCGGGATATTGAGGACTCAGAAGGAGATAGAGCGCCAGCTTTTCAGGCAGGACCGGACCGAGGTCGTGATATATGAAAGGTTTGAGCTCCCTGAGGATTATGATCTTAAACGCGTCCTTTCGGAATACGGTGAGGGTATTTTTGAGGAGCTTAAGCTTTATGACCGCTTTATATATACCGCATTAAGCAACAGCGACATATCAGCCGCGCAGGGCAACAGGATAAGCATAACCGTTGACAGAAGCCTTATGCAGGACTATTTCGAAAGAGAGATAAGAGACTTCCTTGAGAGAGTCTTTCTGGAACGCTTCAGTATCCCCATAGCTGTCGACTATATCTACAAGGCCCTGCCGAGGTCAAAGGGCTATGTTCCGAAGGAGCAGAGGCTGATATCCGCTGCCGCGGAGGAAAAAGCAGGCGCAAAGGACACAAAGGCAGCCTTTGCGGCAAAGACCGAAGCGGCGGCCGGTGATCCTCATATCCAGGGGCCTAAGCAAGGGGCGGCGCCCGGGCAGGGGAGCCCTGAAAGGGGAAGGAACTCTGCTCAGGATTATGTAAACCATCCCCGCATGGCCCAGGGCTCTGGGCGCGCGTCCTCAAAGAACCCTGATGTGATCTACGGAAGGGAGATCACGGAGGCCCCGATCCCTATTGCGGATACTGACGGATATACGGGACCGGTGGTGATAAAGGGCAGGATCATCAGGTTTGAAAAGAGGATGACCAGAAGCGAAAAGCTTATGGTGATGTTTGATGTCACAGACAATACCGATACCGTCTCCGTAAGGATGTTTCCCAGAAAGCAGCAGGAGGAGGCTCTTTTGTCATACCTGGCGGTTGGAGCGGATATACTGTTAAGCGGCGAGTCCTCCGTTGACAATATGACCGGAGATTATACCATAAACAGAGTTTACGGGATAATGAAGGCGGAGGCCTCCGATGAAAAGGAAGAAAGACGCGATAATGCCGAAAAAAAGAGGGTAGAGCTGCACTGCCATACCAAGATGAGCGATATGGACGGCGTCAGCGAGGTGAGAGATATAATATGGAGAGCCGCGGGCTGGGGGCATAAGGCGCTTGCCATTACCGATCACGGAGTCGTTCAGGCCTTTACCGACGCCTTTCATACAATGTCTGAGGTGTCAAAGAAATACCCTGACTTTAAGCTCATCTACGGGATGGAGGGCTATCTCGTAGACGATCTTACAAATATCTGCGTAAACCCGGGAGAGCATACCATAGCTGACAGCTTTGTGGTATTCGACATCGAGACCACAGGACTTTCCCCTGTCAGGGACGAGGTGATAGAGATCTCCGCTGCAAGGGTCGAAAACGGCGGGATAACCGGGTATTTTTCGGAGCTTGTGAACCCAAAGTGTCCCATTCCCGAAAGGATCACGGAGCTTACCGGGATCACTGATGAAATGGTGGAGGACGCGGACTATATTTCCGGCGTGCTGCCAAGGTTTTTAAGTTTTTGCGAGGGAGCCGTGCTTGTCGCTCATAACGCCTCCTTTGACACCTCCTTTATAAAGGAAAAGGGAAGGCTTCTGGGGTTTGATACGGGGAGCTCGTATGTGGATACGGTGGGGCTTTCAAGGCTGCTTCTTCCGAAGCTGTCAAGGTTTAAGCTGGATACGGTGGCAAAGCATTTAGGGGTAACTCTTGAGAACCACCACAGGGCGTCGGACGACGCGAGGGCTACGGCGGAGATATTCGTAAAGCTCCTCGATATGCTGAAGAAAAGAGGCATAAGGACCCTTAATGAGATAAACGACGAAGCCGCGCTTTCCGAGGACATGATAAAAAAGGCCAAATCCTATCATGTGATCATACTTGCGAAAAACGAGACCGGCAGGATCAACCTCTATAAGCTGGTGTCCCTTTCTCATACCAAATATTTTCACAAGGTGCAGCGTATTCCGAAGAGCCTTTTGAACAGATACAGGGAGGGACTGATAATCGGGTCCGCCTGCGAGGCCGGAGAGCTTTACAGGGCGCTGCTTGACGGAAGAAGCAGGGAGGAGCTGATCGACATAGCCCGGTTCTATGATTATCTTGAGATCCAGCCCTGCGGGAACAACGCTTTTATGATAGCAAGCGAGAAGCATGAAAATATCCGCTCGGTGGAGGATATAATGGAGCTTAACAGAGAGGTGCTTAAGCTTGGCGACTCCCTTAACAAGCCCGTCGTTGCCACCTGTGACGTGCATTTTTTAGACCCTTCGGATGAGATATACAGGCGTATAATAATGGCCGGAAAGGGCTTTAAGGATGCTGACGAGCAGGCACCGCTGTTTTTAAGGACCACAGAGGAGATGCTTAAGGAGTTTGAGTATCTGGGTGAGGAAAGGGCCTATGAGATAGTAGTGGAAAATCCCGGTAAGATCGCCGACATGGTAGACAGGATAGAACCGGTAAGACCTGATAAATGCGCCCCGGTGATAGAAAATTCCGACGGTATCCTTACGGATATATGTCATAAAAAAGCCCATGAGCTCTATGGGGAGAAGCTCCCTGAGATAGTTGAAAAAAGGCTTGAGAAGGAGCTTGATTCGATAATACATAACGGCTTTGCCGTAATGTATATCATCGCCCAGAAGCTGGTATGGAAATCCATGGAGGATGGATATCTGGTAGGCTCAAGGGGATCGGTAGGCTCCTCCTTTGTGGCCACGATGGCCGGGATAACCGAGGTTAACCCTCTGCCGCCGCATTATCTTTGCCGAAGCTGCCACTATGTGGATTTTGATTCGAAGGAGGTAAGAGCATACGCGGGAAGGGCAGGCTGTGACATGCCTGACAGGGTGTGCCCGGTATGCGGAAAGCCTCTGTCCAAGGAGGGGTTTGACATACCCTTTGAGACCTTTTTAGGCTTCAACGGAGACAAGGAGCCGGATATAGACCTGAATTTCTCCGGAGAGTATCAGAGCAAGGCTCATAAATATACGGAGGTCATATTCGGCGACGGGCAGACCTTTAAGGCCGGCACCATAGAGACCGTGGCTGACAAGACCGCCTACGGCTATGTTAAGAAATATTATGAGGAAAGGGGCATTCACAAAAGAAGCTGTGAGATAAACCGTATCACAAAGGGCTGCACCGGCATACATTCCACCACCGGACAGCATCCCGGGGGCATCATAGTGCTCCCTCTGGGGGAGGATATAGATACCTTTACTCCCGTGCAGCGCCCGGCCAACAAGGATGTGGATATCATCACCACGCATTTTGATTACCATTCCATTGACCATAATCTTTTAAAGCTTGATATTCTGGGACACGATGATCCCACCATGATAAGGATGCTTGAGGATCTGACCGATACCGATCCCACAGAGGTCCCGCTTGATGATAAGGAGGTAATGTCTCTTTTCAGGGGAACGGAGGCGCTTAAGCTTAGGCCTGAGGATCTGGACGGCTGTCAGCTTGGGACTCTCGGGATACCGGAGTTTGGTACGGACTTTGCCATGCAGATGCTCATAGATACAAAGCCGACGGCCTTTTCCGACCTTGTCAGGATCGCGGGGCTTGCACATGGGACCGACGTGTGGCTTGGAAATGCCGAGAAGCTCATTAAAGAGGGGACGGCCACCATATCCACCGCCATATGCACCAGAGATGACATAATGGTCTACCTGATAAACATGGGCCTTGAAAGCGGTCTTGCCTTTAATATCATGGAAAAGGTGAGAAAGGGAAAGGGGCTGACTCCGGAGTGGGAGCAGCTCATGTCGGAGGCCGGGGTCCCGGACTGGTATATATGGTCCTGCAACAAGATAAAGTACATGTTTCCAAAGGCGCACGCCGCGGCCTATGTGATGATGGCCTGGAGGATCGCCTACTACAAGGTGAATTATCCTCTGGCGTATTACGCGGCCTTTTTCTCCATCCGTGCAAAGGCCTTTGATTATGAAAAAATGTGCTTCGGCAGGGAAAGAGTGGACGCGTATTTAAGAGATTACAGAAGCCGCATGGATTCCCTCACTCCCAAGGAGCAGAGCGAGCTTAAGGTGATGAGGTTGGTTCAGGAGATGTACGCGAGAGGCTTTGAATTCATGCCCATCGACATATACTCCGCAAAGGCGCACAGATGTCAGGTAATTGACGGAAGGATAATGCCCTCGCTTGATTCCATAGACGGACTGGGAGACAAGGCGTCGGATGCGGTATACAATGCCTGCCTGGACGGGAGCTTTCTGTCGCTGCAGGATTTCAGGGAAAGAACCGGGGTAAACCAGACGGTCCTTGAAAATATGATAAAACTGGGCATACTCTCCGGGCTTCCGAATACCAACCAGCTGAGTATCTTTGATATGCTCAAGAGCTCTTAGGCAGAAGCTGTGCTAAATTGTGGGATATCGGCGTCAACACGATGTCGGTAAAAATAACGGAGCCTGTCTCCTTCAGCTGCAGCATCCAAAGACAGGCCCCTAAGTAAAGGAAAACGGGTTACCCCAACCCAATCATGATTATAACATATATCTTCCCGAAAATACAATATTGTTTGCCCGACAGGTTACTTTTGTTGCTTCAGAAGGTCCCTGATCTCCGTAAGAAGCTTTTCTTCGGCGCTGGGCTCGGGAGCAGGCTCCGCGGCCTCTTCCTCGGCCTTCTTGAGCTTTGCGGCGGCAGCGGCAGCGGCTGCGAATTTATTCATCCCCTTGATGATCATAAAGATAACAACTGCCATGAGCAGGAAATTGATGATCGCCGTGATGAACACGCCGTAATTCAGGGTGGAAGCACCGGCCTCCTGAGCGGCGGCAAGAGTCGTATAATGGGAGCCGTCGAGAGCAATAAACCAGTTTGAGAAATCAATTCCTCCGGTGATCAGTGTAATGATCGGCATGATAATGTCATTGACCAGCGAATTGATTATAGACTGGAAAGCGCCGCCGATGATAACACCGACTGCCAGATCCATAACGCTTCCACGTGAAATAAACTCCCGGAATTCCTTAATAAAGTTTTTCATAAAAAAACCTCCTTATAAGATTAGCATGGACTTTTACGGCAATCGTATATTTACCGTTCACCATATATAGTGCGTATGCTTGATTATAGTAATAAACAGGTATAAAATCAAGCTTGTTTTAAGGAGAAACAGGACGATCTTTATGAGGGTATCAAGCGATCGTCCTGAAGCATTAAGGTGAATTGCTGTGGGGGAGAGGGGTGTATGAGCGCCGGATTTGCGGATGTGATCGTTAATATTTCAAGCATGGCCCTGGACAGGACTTTTCAGTATGTGATCCCGGGGGAGCTTTCCGGAAGGCTTGAGCCCGGATCATATGTGAGGGTTCCCTTCGGGAAGGGCGGCAGGCTAATAGAGGGCTACGTGCTGTCGCTTTCGGATGAGCCCAGTCTCCCTGTCGAAAGGCTTAAGGAGATCGACAGCGTGCTGAGCGACAACGGGCTGGTGGAGGGGAAGCTTATAAAGCTTGCGGAGTTTATCCGAAGACGTTACGGCTCCACGATGTTAAAGGCCCTTAAGACCGTGTTTCCCGTAAAAAAAAGCACCGGAAAAAAGGAGGATAAAAGGATAGTCCTTCTCCTTTCAGAGGAGGAGGCTAAGGATAAGCTTGCGGAATACGAAAGAAAACACAGGACCGCCAGAGAAAGGCTGCTTCGGGCGCTTATGGAAAACGGCTCCCTTGACCTGAGGCTGGTTACGGGAAAGCTTAACGTTTCCCGGGCTACGGTGAAGGCGCTTAAGGAGCTTGGGGTCATTGACATTAAGGCGGAAAGGGTATGGAGGAACCCGGGCACCTTTAAAAAGGAGAGCGGGGAATTAAGGTTAAACCAGAGGCAGCGCGAAATAGCCGATGATATCATAAAGGGCATAAGGGAGGAGCCGGGGAGGACCTGCCTTATAAGGGGAGTTACGGGAAGCGGAAAGACCGAGATATACATGGAGGTCATTGACGAGGTCGTAAGGAGCGGAAAGCAGGTGATCGTGCTCATTCCCGAGATAGCCCTTACCTTTCAGACGCTTATGCGCTTTTACAGGCGCTTCGGGGACCGGGTATCGACCCTTCATTCAAGGCTTTCAGACGGTGAACGCTATGATCAGTTTGAAAGAGCGAGAAAGGGCGAAATATCGATAATGACGGGCCCGCGCTCCGCTCTGTTCACACCCTTTGACAGGCTCGGGCTCGTAGTGATAGATGAGGAGCATGAGACCTCGTATAAAAGTGAGGTAAGCCCCAGATATCACGCAAGGGAGGTCGCCGTCGAGCTCTGCAGGCTCCATGGGGCGACCCTGATCCTTGGCTCGGCGACCCCTTCGCTTGAGTCGTATTACGAGGCCGAAAGGGGAAATTACAGGCTGTATACAATAGAAAGCAGGGCAAAGAGCGGGGCCAGGCTTGCAAAAACGGAGATAGTGGATCTGAGAGATGAATTCAGGGCAGGGAACAGGTCCGTGTTTTCAAGGCTCCTTACCGAAAGGATCTCGGACAGGCTCAATAAAAACGAGCAGACCCTTCTTTTCCTGAACAGAAGGGGATATTCGGGCTTCATATCCTGCAGGATGTGCGGGCATGTGGTAAAGTGTCCCCACTGTGACGTGGCCCTTTCAAAGCACGCAAACGGAAGGCTGGTGTGCCATTACTGCGGTTATGAAAGGAGTGACATAAGGGCCTGCCCGGAATGCGGCTCCCCGTATATAGGCGGAATGAAGGCCGGAACGGAGCAGATAGAGGAGCTGGTAAAGAAAATGTTCCCCTATGCAAGGACCCTTCGGATGGATGCGGATACCACAAAAAGGAAGGACGACTATGAAAGGATACTTTCGGCCTTTTCAAACAGGGAGGCCGATATACTCATAGGGACCCAGATGATAGTAAAGGGCCATGATTTTCCATTTGTTACGCTTGCGGGGATACTGGCGGCGGACATGTCCCTGTTTTCGAACGATTTCAGGGCGTGCGAAAGGACCTTTCAGCTGATCACCCAGGCGGCAGGCAGGGCCGGCAGGGGAAACAGGGAGGGAGAGGTCATCATCCAGACCTATAACCCTGACCATTATGCGATAAAGGCCGCGGCCGGGCAGGATTATATGATGTTCTACAGGGAGGAGCTTGCCTTCAGAGGACTTATGGACTATCCGCCGGCGGGTCACCTCCTGTTAGTCCTTGTTGAGGCAAAAAGCGAGGACAGAGCGGTTTCTTATATGGACGATTTGGCAGAGAGAATAAATGATGCTATAATACACAGATATGACGAGCCCCCTGTCAGGGTCATAGGCCCTTCTGATGCTTCCGTAAGGAAGCTGAACGATATATACAGACGGGTGATGTATGTAAAAAGCAGGGAGCTTTGCAGGCTCATGGAGGTAAAGGATGTGCTCCTTGACCATGACAGGGAGAAGAGGGACAGCCTTCCGGGGGGCTTTAACGATATCAGACTGAGCTTTGACATCGATCCCATGACAGGATATTGAAGGCAGAGTAAAAGGAAATCAAGGAAAGGCAGACAGAGACATAAAATGGCACTCAGGACGATCAGAACGATAGGAGACGAGATCCTGTCAAAGAAATGCAAGGAAGTAAAGGAAATGACCCCCAGACTCAAGGAGCTGGTGGACGATATGTTTGAAACCATGTACGATGCGGAGGGAGTAGGGCTTGCGGCCCCTCAGGTAGGAGTGCTTAAACGCATCATAATAGTGGATACGGGAGAGGATCCTCTCTGCCTGATCAATCCCATGATAGTTGAAACGGACGGAGAGCAGACCGGGAACGAAGGGTGTCTGAGCGTCCCGGGAAAGACCGGAAAGGTCACAAGACCGAATTATGTAAAGGTGCTGGGGCTTGACAGGAACATGGCCCCCATAGAGGTGGAGGCTACGGAGCTTAAGGCAAGGGCTCTGGTGCATGAGGTGGAGCATCTGGACGGTCATCTCTATGTTGAAAGGGTAGAGGGACGGCTCATGGATGTGGAGGAGGCCGAGGAAGAGGCAGAGGAGGAGGCTTAAATGAGAGTGGTATTCATGGGCACTCCCGATTTTGCCGCAGGGATCCTTCAGGCCGTGATAGACGCCGGGCACGAGGTGGTATGCGTCGTGGCGCAGGAGGACAAGCCGAAGGGCAGGGGAAGGGAGACAAGCGCCCCTCCGGTAAAGGTGCTCGCGGAGAGGCACGGGCTGAGGGTGTTCCAGCCTCAGAGGATAAAGGAGGAGGCCTCCGTCAGATACCTTAAGGAGCTTAAGGCGGATGCTTTTGTGGTGGCTGCCTACGGCAGGATCCTTTCAAAGGAGCTGCTTGAGCTCCCGGGGCTTGCGTGCATAAATGTTCACACCTCGCTCCTGCCAAGGTACAGAGGCGCGGCACCGATCCAGTGGGCCATAATAAACGGAGACAAAACTACAGGCGTCACGATAATGCGCATGGACGAAGGACTGGATACCGGGGATATCCTTCTTCAGAGAGAGGTCCCCATAGAGCCTTCCGACACTGCCGAAAGCCTTTCATTAAAGCTTATGGATGCCGGAGGGAGGCTTACGGCGGAGGCTCTTAAGCTCATTGAGGAGGGAAGGGCCGTCTATACCCCGCAGAATACGGAGGGAGCAAGCTATGCTCCGATGCTTAAAAAGGAAATGGGGTTGCTTGACTTTAATAAGGACAGCGTCGTTCTGGAACGCCTCATAAGGGGGCTCTATCCCTGGCCCGGGACCTTTACCTTTTACAGGGGAAGGCTTCTGAAGGTATTCTCCGCGGAGCTTTCGGAAAATGATATCAAAAAAAAGGCTGCGCCGGGGACGGTGACGGAGCTTAAGGACGGGATCACCGTTTCTACCGGGGACGGCTCTATCCGCATTACCGGGGTACAGCCTGAGGGAAAGAGGAAAATGAGCGCCGTGGAGTTCTTAAGAGGCTGCAGAATGGAGACCGGAGAGGTCTTAGGTTAGGAGGAAGGTATGTTCTACTACGATCCTACATATATAATGGTGCTTATGGGCGCGGTGATCGTGCTCATAGCGCAGGCAGGGGTTAAATCGGCCTTTGCCCGGTATTCGCGTATAAACAGCAGCGCCGGCATCACCGGAGCGGAGGCCGCAAGGAGGGCCCTTCAGGACAACGGGATATACGATGTGAGCGTAAGGCATGTTCCCGGAGAGCTTACGGACCATTTCGATCCCACCTCAAGGACGGTCAATCTGTCTGATCCGGTATACGGCTCCACCTCCGTGGCAGCTATCGCCGTGGCGACGCATGAGTGCGGACACGCAATGCAGCACAATGAGGGATATTACCCCTTAAGGCTCAGGAGCGCCGTGCTTCCCGCGGCAAACCTGGGTTCCAGGGCTGGCATTCCGCTGCTGATAGCCGGAATGTTCCTGTCGTTTCAGCCGTTGGTGCTTGCGGGAGTCATTTTTTTCACCTTCGGGGTGGTTTTCCAGCTGGTCACCCTTCCCGTGGAATTCAATGCTTCGGACAGAGCCCTTCAGTACATCGAAAGCAGCGGTATGGTGAGTGAAAGCGAGCTTGACGGACAGACAAAGGTGTTAAGGGCCGCTGCCTTTACCTATGTCGCCTCGGCTGCCGCGGCCGTGCTTTCACTTTTAAGGCTTATACTTTTATCCCGGGGCAGCAGGAGAGACGATTAATTGGAGAACATAAGAAGGATAGCTCTCGAGACCCTTATGCTTGCGGAAAGGGAGCAGGCAAAGAGCGATAAGGTGCTTAAGGATGTTCTCGAAAAGTACTCCTACCTTGATAACAGAGAGCTTTCGTATCTTAACAGGCTGGTAAACGGTGTTATCGAAAGAAAGCTGGAGCTTGACTATATAACAGGGTGCTTCAGCAGCGTAAAGCCGCAGAGGATGAAGCCGGCGGTAAGAATGATACTGAGAATGGGGACCTATGAGCTGCTTTATATGGACTCCGTTCCGGATCATGCTGCCGTAAGCGAGGCGGTGCGCCTTGTAAAGGGCACGGGCCTTAAAAACCTTGCGGGCTTTGTTAACGGCGTACTGAGAAGCATAGCAAGGAACCGGGACGGTATCGTCTATCCCGACAGGGAAAGGGATACGGCAGGCTACCTTTCGACAGTCTGCTCCGTTCCGCTTCATATAGTAAACCTTCTGCTTAAGGAGCTTGGAGAGGATACGGCGGAGAGGGTGCTGAGAGAGCAGCTTCTGCCAAGGCCGGTCTTTATAAGGGTCAACGAGAGCAGAGTGACCGGAGAGGAGCTTGGGGAGGAGCTTTTGAGGGCAGGGATAGAGACCACTCCGGCTCCCTATGTATCATGTGCACTTACGGTGACCTCTCCTGAGGGGCTCTTTGAAAGCCGTCCCTTTAAGGAGGGGCTTTTCGGGGTGTCGGATATAAGCTCGATGCTTGCGGTCTGTCTTTCCGGAGTAAAAAAGGGCGACAGAGTCCTTGACGTCTGCGCCGCTCCCGGAGGAAAGACCTGTCATGTGCTCGATATCCTTGACGGAAGCGGAGAGGTGGTCGCAAGGGATATTTCTCCTGAAAAGGTCTCCCTGATAGATGAAAACATAAAAAGGCAGGGCTTTAAGGGGAACGTGGAGACTCAGGTATTAAACGCGCTTTCCGTACGTGAAGGAGATATGGGCCGGTTTGATGTCCTGCTTGCGGACCTTCCCTGCAGCGGTCTCGGGGTAATGGGGAGGAAAAAGGATATCAAATACAGGCTCAGTGAGGATGACTTAAAGCTCCTTTCGGAGCTTCAGAGAGATATCCTGAGAGCGGTCTCGGGCTATGTAAGGCCGGGAGGCATCCTTATGTATACTACCTGTACGATAGACAGCCTCGAGAACGAAGCTAATTATGAATTCATTAAAAACGAGCTGCCCTTTGAACCTGTAGCGTTAAGTCCTCTTCTTCCGAAGGAGCTTATGAACGGGACGGCAGAGAGCGGGTACCTGCAGCTGCTTCCCGGTATCCACAGGTCGGACGGCTTCTTTATCGCAAAGTTCAGGAGAAAGGACGAAGGGGCCTGCTATGGAAAATAACGAGGGCAGAGCTGATCTCAGGAGCCTTCAGTATGAGGAGCTTAAGGAAGTCCTTACCGGGATGGGACACAAGGGGTACAGGGCGGATCAGATATTCGACTGGATACACAGGAAGAAGGTCTCAGACCCCGGTGAGATGAAGAATATACCCTCGTCCCTTAAAGAGGAGCTTTTTAAGAGGTATGAGATATTCCCGGTGAAAAAGGAGCTTGTAAGAGTCTCACGGCTTGATGAGACCAGGAAGTATCTTTTCAGGCTCTGGGACGGAAATCTTATAGAAAGCGTGTTCATGAAATACGCCCATGGGAACAGCGTGTGCGTTTCCACCCAGGCAGGCTGCAGGATGGGCTGCAGGTTCTGCGCCTCCGCCATAGACGGACTCATCCGGGATCTTACGGCGGGAGAGATGCTTGGGCAGGTCTACGGGATAGAGAAGGATACGGGTGAGCGGGTCTCGAACGTGGTTATGATGGGAACCGGAGAGCCCCTGGATAATTATGAAAATTCGGTCTCCTTCATCAGGCTCCTTAATGATGAAAGGGGTGCGAACATAAGCCAGAGGAGCATTACGCTCTCCACCTGCGGACTGGCGGAGAGGATAATAAGACTCAGGGACGAGGACCTGGCCATAACCCTCGCGGTTTCCCTTCACGCACCGAACGACAGGAAGCGGAGCCTCATAATGCCGGTGGCGAAGCGCTATACCGTAAACGAGGTCATCGCCGCCTGCAGGGATTATTATGACGGGACCAACAGAAGGCTGACCTTTGAATACAGCCTGATAGAGGGCCTCAATGACAGCGAGGAGGATGCGCGGGAGCTGTCGGAGCTTTTAGCCGGACTTAATGCCCATGTCAATCTTATCTGTATCAATCCCGTGAGGGAGAAAAGCTTTAGGGAGCCCACAGTACAGGCGGTAAGGGCGTTTCAAAATAAACTTGAAAAAAATCACATAAATGTTACTATTAGGAGAGAGCTGGGACGTGATATAGAGGGGGCCTGCGGCCAGCTCAGGAGAAGCAGGATCAGAGAAACGGGAGACTCCCTCAGATCAGGTAAGGAGTAATCAGAAAAGTGCTTAAGATCTACGCAAAAACCGATATCGGCAGAAAAAGAAGCATGAACCAGGACAGCCTGCTCTATTCCGAAATGCCGCTCGGAAATCTGCCGAACCTTTTTTTGGTCGCGGACGGGATGGGAGGACACAGCGCAGGTGATTATGCCTCATTATGTACGGTAAGGACCATTGAAAACGAGGTCATGCTCTCGGAGGATTCGGAGCCGGTGCGGATCTTAAAGCAGGCCATAGAGGCTGCCAATGAAGAGGTATATAAGAAGGCCGGTTCAGAACCGGCTTATAACGGAATGGGGACCACGGTGGTCGCGGGAACGGTCATAGACAATATCCTGTACGTGGCAAACGTGGGAGACTCGAGGCTCTATCTGGTCAATGACGATATAATGCAGATAACAAGAGACCATTCTCTGGTGGAGGAGATGGTGAGCAGCGGGGAGATATCCAGGGAGGAGGCCCGGAATCATCCGGATAAAAATATAATCACGAGGGCTATCGGAGTCATCGACAGTGTCGATATAGATTTCTTTGAGGTGGATCTCAGAAAAGGGGACCTTATCCTTTTATGCTCGGACGGACTTACAAATATGCTCAATGATGAGGAGATCCTTAAGATCATAAACGAGACGGGGGATATTGAGGAAAGCGTGGAGAAGCTTATCAAGGTCGCGAATCACAACGGGGGAAAGGATAATATTACCGTGATCTTAGCCGATCCATATTATGATGAGGTGGAGAAATGATAGTTCCGGGGACTGTTTTGGGCGACAGGTATGAGGTGATCGAGCTGATCGGTACCGGAGGGATGGCTAATGTCTATAAGGCCGTTGACAGAAAGCTTAACAGAGAGGTCGCCATTAAGGTATTAAAGGATGAATATTCATCCAATAAAAATTTTGTTTCGAAATTCAAGGCAGAGGCCCAGGCGGCGGCGGGCCTGATGCATCCTAATATTGTCAACGTATATGATGTGGGCGATGAAAATGGCCTTTATTATTTTGTAATGGAGCTCGTTGACGGTATTACGCTTAAGAATTACATAGAAAAGAAGATACGGCTTTCGGTCAAGGAGGCCGTAAGCATTGCCATTCAGGTTTCGATGGGCATAGAGGCCGCCCATAACAAGGGGATAATCCACAGGGATATCAAGCCCCAGAATATCATCATCTCAAGGGACGGGAAGGTCAAGGTGGCGGATTTCGGTATCGCAAGGGCGGCAACGAGCGATACCATTACCACCCATGCCATGGGGTCGGTGCATTACACCTCTCCGGAGCAGGCAAGGGGCGGGTATTCTGATGCCAAAAGCGACATCTATTCCATAGGTATCACCCTGTTTGAAATGGTCACGGGAAGGGTCCCCTTTGACGGGGAAACCACCGTTTCCATCGCGATAAAGCATATTCAGGAGGAAATGCCCTCCCCCAGGATGTATGTTCCCGAGATACCTGTCTCGGTGGAGCAGATCATATTCAAATGCACCCAGAAGAACCCGGACAGAAGATATCTGAGCATTTCCGAGCTGATAGCTGATCTCAAACGCTCTCTCATAAATCCGGATGAAAACTTTGTCGTTATCCAGGATGCGGCCAGCAGTGCCGGTACCAGAACGATAACCGAGAACGACAGGCAGGAGATAAGAAGGTCCGTACAGGGCGATAATTATGCCCAGGAGAGCTACAGGGACCAGATGTACCAGAATCAGGCCTACATTGAACACAAAAGGCCCGAGCCGGCAAGGCCTTTGCAGGAGGCCTACGAGCAGTTTGTGAGGGAAAAGCCCGCGGAGCAGGCTCCTAAACAGCAGCCGGTATACAGGCCTGTACCGCCCGGGCCGGGGCAGGAGCAGGCAAACGTACAGTACAGAAGCGCTCCGGTCCAGTATCCGCAGATGCAGCCGGTACCTCCTATGCAGCAGCCTGTACAGCAGATGCAGCAGATACCTCCGATACCTCTCCCGACGGTCGAGGAGCTTGAGGAGGAAAATGAAGAGGATATGATCGACTTCCTGTTCACTCCCAACCTTGCAAACCAGAGAAGGGAGATAAGCATGGAGGAAGAGGAGGTTCAGGAGCCCGCCAGGCCGGCCAAAAAGAAAAAGCGGAGCCGCAGGGTAAAGAAGGAAAAGGTAAGGAGAGAAAAGAAAGAGGTCACGGAGCAGAGGATAGAGGCTCCAAGGGAGAAAAAGCCGAAAAAGAGCAGGGATGATGCTTATATGTCTGATGATAACAGCACAGATGTGGACCCGAAGATGGAAGGGATCATGTCCGTACTGCTTATAGTCGCTGCCATAGTGGTGGCGCTTGTGGCCGTGTTCGTTGTAGGCAGGGCCCTGGGTCTTTTTAATGCCACTCCCTCCTCAAAGCTTGCGGAGGGCATGGTGGAAACACCTGAGGTGGTAGGCTTAAGCCTTGAGGAGGCATCTGCCGTCCTCAGAGAGGCGGGGCTTACGGCAAGGGCCTCCTATAAGGAATCCGAGACCTATGACAAGGATTATATTTCGGAGCAGTCACCGGCGTCCGGAGAGGCGATAGAGGAGGGCGGTGTCCTTGAGCTTGTTGTTTCGAGCGGAAAGACGGAGGCTGCTTCAGAGGAGTCCTCATCCGAAAATGAGGATGTTAGGATGGTGACGGTCCCTGATGTAAAGGGATTTCTTAAGGCGGAGGCAAGGGTCACTCTCGAGAACGAGGAGTTTACCGTGGTCGAGGAGGAGACCGAGGATGCCGATGCGGAAATGAATTCGGTAGTAAGACAGTCGCCGGAGGGCGGGACGAGCGCTCCTCTGGGAAGCGAGGTGACCGTTTATATCTGTACGGGAAAACCGGTGAAGGATGTCACCGTTCCCGATCTTGCGGGGAAGAGCGAAGAGGAGGCAAAGACTCTGCTTGATTCCCTGGGCCTGACCTATGCCAACGTAAAGGAAGAGACCAATGATACCGTAGCCAAGGGAACGGTGATAGCACAGAGCGTTGCGGCGGGTACTACGGCAAAGGAGGGGGATAATGTGGATCTTACGATCAGCAAGGGCCCCGTTACCTATGCCTGCAATTTCAATATACAGGCCCCCGCGGATTATCTGGCGGGGACGGAGGCCGTGATCCTTTTAGTGAATGCGGCAGGGGTGGAGCTTGGCAGATACACCACAGTGATGTTCCCCTACAATCTTGTGCAGACGGGTATCCCGGGAAGCGATTCCGGAGCGGTGACAGTGACCTACCTTACTCTTAACGCGGAGTATAACACTACGGCGCCTGTGGCCGTCACGTTTACAAAGGAATAAAGATGCGGGGCAGGATAATCAAATCCTTATCGGGCTTTTATTATGTATATGCCGAGGACGGAAGCACCTATGCCTGCAGAGCCCGCGGGATCTTCAGGCTCCTTGGGATAAAGCCGCTTGTGGGTGATCACTGTGAGCTTGAGGTCACCGACACAAAGGATATGGAAGGAAGCATAACGGAGATCCTTCCGCGGAAGTGCGAGCTGATAAGGCCCAGCGTCTCCAACATCGATCAGGCTCTGGTCATCTTTTCGCTGACTTATCCCGAGCCTAATCTCCTGATGCTTGACAAGCTTCTGCTGCAGTATTCCTTTAACGGGCTTCCTTCGATCATCTGCTTCAGCAAGGAGGACCTTGCGGACGATGACATTGTCCTTAAAATGAAGGAGGTCTATTCCGGGTCAGGGTGCCCGGTAAGGTTCATCTGCTCACTCAACGGTTCGGGCGTAGAAGAGCTGAAGGTTCTGCTGAAGGGAAAGACGACAAGCGTTGCCGGGCCCTCCGGGGTCGGTAAATCGACACTGATCAACTGCCTGCAGGATAATATCTGCGCAGAGACCGGAAGCATAAGCCATAAGTCAGAGAGGGGAAAGCAGACAACAAGGCATACGGAGATGATCCCTATCGACAGGGAGACCTTTATCATGGATACTCCGGGCTTTTCCTCCTTTGAGCTATACGGGACGGAACCGGAAGCAATATCGTCGTATTATCCTGAGTTCGGTATTAAGGAGCAGTGCTATTATTCACCCTGCTCCCATACCCATGAGCCGGACTGCGCGGTAAAGGCGATGGTAGAGGCGGGCTTGATAAACAGGATAAGATATGATAATTACACTGCAATTTATGGTGAGCTTAAGGGCCGTTCCAGATTCAGGTAAAGGAGATTGAGATGATAATTCTGGCACCCTCTATCCTGTCGGCTGATTTCGCAGAGCTTGGCAGCAACATAAAAAGGGCGGAGGAGGCAGGCGCTGACTATATCCATTTCGACGTTATGGACGGGATGTTCGTCCCGAATATTTCCTTCGGGCTCCCGGTGCTGCGCTCCGTAAGAAAGGTCACCGACCTTACGCTTGATGTGCATCTTATGATCGAGGAGCCGGTAAGGTTTTTAAAGAACTTTAAGGAAGCCGGAGCGGATATCATAACCGTTCACGCGGAGGCCTGCAGTGATCTTATCGGGACCGTGAGACAGATCAGGGATCTTGGCATGCAGGCAGGCGTTTCGGTAAAGCCTGATACGGATATCTCATGCCTGAGACCTCTGTACGGAAAGGTCAGGATGTTCCTTGTAATGACGGTAGAGCCCGGCTTCGGAGGACAGAAGCTAATACCGGCCTGCGTCGATAAGGTCAAAAAGCTGAGGCGTGAGCTTTCGGGCCTTGAGCTTCGTACCGATATTGAGGTCGACGGGGGTGTTACAAAGGAAAACGTAAGGGTCATCCTTGATGCCGGGGCGAACGTTATAGTGATGGGCTCATCGGTCTTTAAGGGAGACATTGCGGAAAATGTCAGATATTTCAAGGGGCTGTTTAAGGAATATGAATAATTATATCAAGATAGCAAGGCCCGATCACTGGGTCAAAAATGCCTTTATCATTCCGGGCGTTGCCATTGCGATGCTGCTTACCGACAACGGCTTGAGCGGCGGACTTCTGATAAGGTTTATCCTGGGTTTTTTTGCGACCTGCTTCATAGCTTCGGCGAATTACGTCATCAACGAATGGCTGGATGCGGAGTTTGACCGCTTCCATCCCACAAAGAAATACCGTCCGGTGGTGTCCGAAAACATGAAATTTTCCCTGGTGATGCTTGAATATGCAGTCTGCATCATCGTTGGCGTGTCACTTTCTCTCTGCATCAACAGGTACTTCCTGTACATGGAGCTGTGGCTCCTTGTAATGGGCGTGCTCTACAACGTAAAGCCCATAAGGACCAAGGATCTTCCTTATGTGGACGTGCTTTCCGAATCCATCAACAATATGATAAGGCTGCTCTTAGGGTGGTTCATAGTCACCACAAGGCTGATACCGCCTTCAAGCGTTCTTATCGGCTACTGGCTGGGCGGAGCCTTCCTTATGGCGACCAAGCGCTTTGCGGAATACAGGATGATCGGCGACCCGTCACAGGCCGGGCTTTACCGTAAATCCTTCAGATATTACACAGAACAGTCACTTCTTATTTCGGCGTTTTTCTACGCCATGTGCTCCACCTTCTGTATAGGGATATTCATGCTCAAATACAGGATAGAGTATCTGGTGGCGGTGCCCTTTATCATCGGGCTTTTCTGCTTTTATCTCTATATAGCCTACAAGCCGGATTCCGCGGCACAGAAGCCGGAAAAGCTGTATCGGGAGAAGCCTCTTATCATTTATCTGGCTTTTCTGGTGGTGCTTTTAGTGGTTCTTACCTTTGTGGATATTCCCGCGCTTTCCATCTGGTCAGATCCCTGGATGTTTGAGACATGAGGCCGTTATCCTTAAGCTCATCCCTTAAGGCCGTGGTATGGGATCTTGACGGGACTTTATACTATCAGAGAAGGCTGCGCCTTATAATGCTCAGGGAGCTGACAGCCTTCTGTTTAAGGCACCCCCTTCGCATCAGGGAGGTCCTTGCGGTGAGAGAATTTCGCAGGATCCGTGAAAGCTGGGATGAGGGGGAGGCCCGGGCTCTCTTTGCCTCTGATCCCTCAGAGCAAAGCGCCTTTGACGCCGCAGACCTTTCAGACAGGCAGTATAAATATACCGCGCGGCGTATGAAGCTTTCAGAAGCTGAAGTAAGGGCTTCGGTTGAGACCTGGATATATAAGAAGCCCCTTGAATTTTTAAGGAGCTGCAGGGACGAGACGGCCGCACAGCTTTTCAGGCAGCTTAAGGCAGAAGCTATAGGCTGCTATATCTTCTCGGATTATCCCGTTGCGGAGAAGCTGAAGGCTCTTGATATGGAGGCGGACGGGTATTACTCTGCCACAGAGGAAAGGCTCGGAGTATTAAAGCCGGATCCTAAGGGACTTATTCTGATCATGGAGGATCATAAGCTTGAGCCGGGACAGCTCCTCATGATAGGCGACAGGGATTCAAGAGACGGGGAGGCCGCAAGAAGAGCCGGCTGTGAATATCTTATCCTTTCCTCATCAAAGAGAAAGCGCAGAAGGCAGTACGAGGCACTTAGGGATTCTTTGGGGATCAGGTGAATCATTGTCATTAATCTAAGCCCGGATCTATGAGGGCAATCGATTAATACCCCAATAACCCCCGGCGGGATATGCAGATCATAAAAAGCCCGGATCCGGGCTTTATTATGATCGGCATATCCCTCACAACCCAGGGTATTAAGCGATTTCCCTGCGGATGTATAAAAAAGGGTAGAAATATACGAGCATACAGGATATAATATTTCAGGTACTGTTCGTTTTAAAATAAATAATAAAAACGGAGGGAAGTATGAAAAAGTACATAGCGGAATTTATAGGGACCTGCGCATTGGTAATGTTAGGCTGCGGGACGGCGATGCTCGTGGGGTGTGACTCCCAGAGCGGATCGGGGTATCTGCTTACGGCTCTGGCCTTCGGCCTCACCATAGTGGGAATGGCCTACTGCATAGGCAATATCTCGGGCTGCCATATCAACCCCGCTGTTTCCCTGGGCGTATTCATGAGAGGCGGGATAAATGCCAAAGACTTTATCGGATATGTGATAGCCCAGTGTCTGGGTGCCCTTGCGGGCTCGGTCCTTTTATCGCTCATATTCAGCCTCGGAAATGTGGAGGACATGACCGGAGGCCTTGGCAGCAACGGACTTGCGGGGGTCAACGGCTCGGTCGCGGCCGGGCTTTTGGTTGAGATCATCCTCACCTTCTTCTTTGTCATGGTCATCCTTGGGGTTACCTCGGAAAAGTTTAAGCATGGCAGCTTCGGAGGGCTCATCATAGGGCTTTCCCTTACACTTGTCCATATACTCGGGATAGGGCTTACGGGGACGAGCGTTAATCCCGCCCGTTCCATCGGACCCGCGATTGTGGCTGCGATCGGCGGCTTTACAGAGCCTATGGCATCCCTTTATGTATTTATAATCGGTCCCCTTATCGGAGCTGCTCTTGCGGCTGTGGTATACGGGGTGCTTGAAAAGGACTGAAGTGATTTTTAACGAGAGAGGAGAAGCTTTGTGAGTACTTTTTTACAGGCCTGTGTTAACGGACTTCTTATGGGAGGCTTCTATTCACTTATGGGCATGGGGCAGAACGTTATCTTCGGTGTCATGAAGATAGTCAACTTCTGTCACGGCGAGATGCTCATGGTGGGTATGTACCTGACCTTTGTGCTGTATACCTTTTTCGGGATCGATCCCTACCTTTCGGTCCCGATAGTCGCGGTGGTTATGTTCCTGTTCGGGGCGCTTATACAGCATACTCTCATTACTCCCTCTCTCGGGACGAAAAGCTTTACAAATCTTCTGTTTCTGACGGTGGGCTTAGGGCTTCTTCTTTCAAACGGAGCCCTTGTCATCTTCGGCTCCACCTATTATACGATCAATACTCCCTATTCCCAGACCTATATCAATCTCGGCCCGGTCACCATGGCGCTTCCGAGGCTTATCAGCTTCGGTGTGCTCGTGGTCATTTCATCGGCGCTGTTTGCCTTTCTGAAATATACCACAACGGGCAAGCAGATAAGGGCTGTGTCACAGAACCCTGTGGGCGCAGAGGTCGTGGGGATCAACGTTAAAAGCATATACATTCTGACCTACGGGATCGGTGTCGCCCTTGCGGGGGTCGCGGGATCGCTGCTTACGGGCTTTTATACCATATTCCCGACGGCGGGAGCGAGCTTTGGCTTCAGGGCGTTAATAGTTGTCGTGGTAGGAGGTCTGGGCTCCATTCCCGGCGCCTTCCTTGCGGGAATCTTCCTGGGGCTTCTGGAGACCATGGTGGCGCTGTTTATAAGCCCTTCCTACAGCGATCTCATAGTATTTGTCACATTCATAGTGATCCTGGTAGTGCGTCAGACGATCATAGCAAGGAGGAGATGAGATGGATAAGAAAAAGGCGGTAAGGGATTACCATCGGAATCTTGCGGTCACGGCCGGCATTATCCTGCTTATATTCATCGCGATCCCGATCTTTGTGAAATCGCCCTATATACTGAATGTTTTTGTTCTCGTGTTTTATATGTCGACCCTTTCAATGGCCTGGAACCTCCTTGGGGGAATGACGGGGCAGAACTCCCTCGGGCACGCGGCCTATATGGGACTCGGAGCCTACGCGAGCTGTCTGTTAGTGGTAAGGACCGGGATCAATCCCTGGCTTTCCGCTGTGGCGGGGATGGTGGCGGTAGCGGTGGTGGCAGGGGTCATCTTCTATCCCTGCTTCATTCTGAGAGGCCCGTATTTTACGTTAGTGTCCATTGCCTTCGGAGAGGCCATCAGACAGTTTATAATCAATTCGGAATTTTTCGGAAGAGCGAGCGGTGTGGGGCTTCCATACGGGAAGGATTCCTGGATCGATTTCCGTTTCGGCAGCAAGGTCCCGTATTATTATGTGGGGCTTGCGATGATGATCCTTATCTATGCCTTTATGAAAAAGATAGAGCGCTCGAAGATAGGCTATGCGCTGAAGACCATACGTGAGGACGAGGACGCGGCGGCCGCCATAGGCATCAACCCCATTAAGTATAAGATAATGGCGGTGGTGATCTCGGCCATGGTCGCGGCACTTGTAGGCTTCTTCTACGCAAGCTACATCAGATATATCGATCCCGAGCTTATGATACAGGCCAAGTCAACGGAGGCAGTACTTCCCGCCATCGTGGGCGGAGCGGCCTTTGTGGAGGGCCCCATAATCGGAGGGCTTATCATGATCCCTCTGTCGGAGTTTTTAAGGGCTACCTACAGCGCCATCCTTCCGGGTATAAATATGCTGATGTACGCGGTAGTGCTGTTAGTGGTCATAAGGTTCCGCCCGGCAGGGATCCTCGGCTGGTATATGAACAGCAGGGCGAAGCAGTTTGTAGACGAAAGGATACTTAAAAAGCCATCTGTAGAGGTGATCGAAGAGGTCGAGATGGCCGGAGGAAGATAGGACAGGGAGAATCAGGATGTCAGACACACCGATAATCGAGGTTTCGCATATAACCAAGCGCTTTAAGGGGCTTACGGCCGTAAAGGATGTATCCTTTACCATAAAGAGAGGCGCGATAACGGGGATGATAGGCCCCAACGGAGCGGGTAAATCCACTACCTTCAACATGATATGCGGCTATTACCCGCCTACCGAGGGAAAGATATTCTACGACGGTAAGGATATTACCGACAAGAAGGCTTACGACTATACCAACATGAAGGTATCGAGGACCTTTCAGATCATGAAGCCGCTTAAGAACTTAAGCGTCCTTGACAATGTGGTCGCTTCGGCCTGGTTCGGGCATGCGGCCGCAAAGAATGAAAGGCAGGCCCGGGAAAAGGCAATGGAGGTTCTTCAGTTTACGGGGCTCTACGAGAAAAGGCATGTGCTTTCAAAGGACATGGGTACTCCGGATCAGAAGAGGCTTGAGATGGCAAGGGCTCTGGCAACAAGCCCGCAGCTTCTTTTCCTTGACGAAAATATGGCCGGCCTTAATCCCGCGGAAACGGAGGAGGCAATAAAGCTTATCAGAAGGATAAACGAGTCCGGGGTCACTATATTTTTAATAGAGCATATCATGCAGGCTGTCGTCAGCCTTTGCGAGGAGGTGATCGTTCTTCATCACGGTGAAAAGATCGCGGTGGGAACTCCCGATGAGGTGATGAACGATCCCTACGTGATGGAGGTCTATCTTGGAGTAAAGAAGGAGGATGCCGATGCTTAAGGTAAGCGGGTTGAATGCCGGCTACGGCTCCGTTAATATTTTATGGGATCTGGAGTTTGAGGTAAAGGACGGCGAGATAGTTGCCATTCTCGGCTCAAACGGCGCGGGAAAGACTACGATGGTACGTGCCGTCACAGGAATGCTTAAGCCCTCCTCGGGGTCGGTTCAGTTTAACGGCGATGAGCTTTCCGGCAAAAACACCAGATATATTCTGGACGCCGGCATAGTGCAGGTTCCGGAGGGAAGGCAGCTCTTCACGGAGATGACGGTGCTTGAGAATCTTGAAATGGGCGCCTTTAACAGGAAAACAAAGGAGCACTTCAGGGACAACCTTAAAAAGGCCTACGGGTGGTTCCCAAGGCTTGAGGAAAGAGCAAAGCAGGCCGCGGGGACACTTTCGGGAGGAGAGCAGCAGATGGTGGCTGTGGCAAGGGCTCTTATCGGCGAGCCGAGGCTTCTGATCCTTGACGAGCCGTCATTGGGGCTTGCTCCCAATATCGTTGACGACATTCTTAAGGTCGCGTCAGATATGGCTGATCATGACGGTATCTCCGTCCTTCTGGTGGAGCAGGACATAACCAAGGCTCTTGCCTGTGCGGACGGCGGATATGTCATTGAAAACGGAAAAATCGTACTGCATGGTACGGCAAAGGAGCTTTCCGAGAATGAACATGTAAAGAAGGCATATCTTGGTATCTGAGGCTCCTGGCAGACAGATGCGCAAGCGGATCTGTTGTGCGGGTGCCTTAAGCGCATAAGCGCTATAGAGATATTATTATTAAGGAGGGAATTTTATGAAAGCAAGAAAAGTCACATCAATGCTGTGCGCGCTGGCTCTTTCCGTGGTCGCTCTTGCGGGCTGCGCTTCAGGGGCCATCAACAGTGCCCAGGGTCAGGCTGCTGCTCCCGCAGAGCAGGAAAGAACCGAAGCTGCCCCCGCAGAGGAGGCTGCACCGGCTGAGGAAACTGCTGCCGCGGATGAGAACGCGCCTGAGGGCGACCCGATAAGGCTCGGGACTATCTACGCCATGTCGGGCGGAAATGCCGCTATCGGCGCAAATATTTTAAGAGGTATCGATTTCGCGGTTGCTGAGATCAATGCTAAGGGAGGCGTGCTGGGACGTCCCCTCGAGGTAGTGAGAGGAGATCACGCAGGTGATCCCGCCACCGGTAAGTCAGAGGCTGAGCGTCTCATCACTCAGGAGCATGTTGATCTCATGATGGGCTGTCATATGTCTACGGTGACCGAGGTAGTTGCCCAGGTCTGCCAGCAGTATGGCGTTCCCATGATCACTGCTATTTCAACTCTTGACAGGCTGACCGATGCTGATCATGAGGATATGGATTATTTCTTCCGTCTCTGCCCGCTCAATTCGGTGTATGTTGAGGATATGCTCAAGTATTTAAAGGATTCCACAGAGCAGACCGGTGAGGAGATAAAGACCATCGCCATATTTACGGACAGAGCTGCCATCGGACAGGAGCTTATCCGCTGCGTAAACCTGTTT
The DNA here is from genome assembly GCA_002368575.1 of Lachnospiraceae bacterium UBA3814. Lineage (GTDB taxonomy): Bacteria > Bacillota > Clostridia > Lachnospirales > Lachnospiraceae > UBA2868. The sequence goes on from DFEA01000112.1 coordinate 28,391, forward strand.
AAGGATGAGTACGGACTTGAGCTTGTAGCCGAGGTCGACTATACCAGTAATGCGACGGACTTAAGCGCTCAGGTGCTTGCACTTAAGGATGCAAATCCCGATGCTATCCTCTGCGATTCCTATATCGGTGACGCCACACTGTTCGTTCAGACCTTAAAGGCCCAGAACTACAGCCCGAAGATGATAGTTGCAAAGGCAAACGGCTTTACCGATCCTTCATTCATAACCAACCTCGGAAGCATCGCAAACGGTGTTGCTTCCGTTGTAGAGTTCAATCCTGATCTCACGAACGGTGTTGAGATCAACGAGGAGTTCAATAAGGAGTTCGGCGTTGACATGAACGGTCATTCGGCTGAGTCCTATACCGTTGTATGGATCTTCAAGACAGCCATCGAGGCTGCAGGAAGCGTTGAGGGAGAGGCCGTTAAGGAGGCGCTCACCAATCTGGATATTCAGGGTGAATTCCCCGGCGGACGTAAGATCGTCCTTCCTTATGACAGGATCAAGTTTGAAAACTATGAGCTTGCCGGAGAGCCTCATTACAGGGACAACACCTATGCTTCAGTAGCTATCGCCCAGATACAGGACGGCGCATGGAAGACGGTATGGCCCTTCAATTTCACGGAAACAAAGATCGCCTATCCCGCTCCTCTTGAATAACGGGAACGAAAAGCTTTTTGTAAGGTCACAGACAGTCCATCTTAAAAGATGGACTGTCTGTTGACTGTTTCAGAGTGATAATACCCGCGGTATGTAAGCAGCCGCTGACAGCCCTTACGGGTATGAAAGATATGGCAGTTCACCATTTGGTGAGCTGTTGTAAGAAGAAAGAAAGGAAAGGAAGAAAAATGAGCGGAATACTTGATAAATTCAGACTCGACGGGAAAGTGGCGTGGATAACCGGAGCCTCCTACGGCCTCGGGCTTGCCTACGCACAGGCCTATGCAGAGGCAGGGGCTAAGATCGCCTTCAACGATATCAACCAGGAGCTTGTGGACAGGGGAATGGCTGAATACAGGAAGCTGGGGATAGATGCCTATGGCGCGGTATGTGACGTGACAAAGGAGGCGGAGGTTGAGGCCTTCGTTAAGACTGTGAACGAAAAGTTCGGCTCCATAGACATCCTTGTAAACAATGCCGGTATCATAAAGAGGATACCTATGACCGAGATGACCCTTGAGCAGTGGAACCAGGTTATAAACGTAGACCTTACCGGGCCGTTTATATGTTCAAAGGCGGTCCTGCCCGGGATGATAAAGAAGGGCTCAGGAAAGATCATCAATGCGTGCTCTATGATGAGCGAGCTTGGAAGGGAAACGGTTTCGGCCTACGCTGCGGCAAAGGGCGGGCTAAAGATGCTTACAAAGAACATCTGCTCAGAGTACGGTCAGTACAATATCCAGTGCAACGCTATAGGCCCCGGCTACATAGCCACCCCTCAGACCGCGCCTCTCAGGGAGAAGCAGGAGGACGGCTCCATGCATCCCTTTGACAGGTTCATACGTTCCAAGACCCCCGCTCAGAGATGGGGAAGGACCGAGGATCTTATGGGGCTTGCCGTTTTTCTGGCCTCACCTGCTTCGGACTTCATCAACGGTCAGGTCGTTTATATTGACGGCGGAATACTTGCCTATATCGGGCAGGATCCCTCAAATCTTGACGAATCGAAATTCAAGGCTGAGGAAGAGTCGGATATCAAGGTGGCAGATTAATAAGCTGTTCGGTAACTGCCCGGGATGACCGGGCAGTTTCGTTATTTGTATCTTTATTAAGGAGGTGAACGGATGCGAAGAAGGACTTACAGGCTGATTGTTGCGGCGCTTTTTGCCGCTTTTTTCCTTTTCGGAATGAGCCGTCCCGTGACGGTATATGCCGATGACGAAGAGGAAAGGCGTGAGGAGGAGGAAAGAGAAGAAGAGGAAGCGCGTGAAAGAGAAGAGAGGGAGCGCGAGGAAAGAGAGGAGCGGGAAAGAGAGCTCGAGGAGGAGTGGGAAAGAGATCACTCGGGCGATATATCCATATCCCTGGTGAAGGATCATATAAGGATAAACGGCGCCACACATGCTGATGTCGATATAGATACGGATACCGATAAGGAGGTGTGGGTCGACTGGCATTCTGACAACACAAGGGTTGCTACGGTGACCGGGGGCGACAATGAAAATGAGATCGTGGGTGTATCCTCGGGAACCGCAAAGATAACGGCTACACTTTATGTGGACGGAAATCCGATATCCTCATCCTCCTCCGTTATAACGGTAGGAAGAGGAGACCGCGATCACGACAGGGATAAGGACAAGCACAAGCACAGGAACAGGGATTATGTGTACGTAAACGGGATATCCGTAAACCCTGCGGTACTGACCGTCATAAAGGGCCTTAACGCGGGGATATATCCGAGTGTTTATCCCTCGAATGCCGCATATAAGGCCGTGAACTATCTTTCCAGCAATCCCTTTGTGGCTTCTGTGGATGCCTCGGGCAGGGTCTACGGCTTAAACGCCGGCTTTGCGACTATAGCCGTTAGGACGGTGGAGGGCGGATATACCGCTTATGTCAATGTGGCGGTGGTTGATTCCCCTCAGGATATCGCAAGCCTGCAGGCGCACGCGCAGGCAGCGGCAGCGCTGAACGCTCAGCTGCAGGCAGTGGCGGAAGCTCAGGCGCAGGCCGCACAGGCGGCAGCAGCTGCTTTAATGGCTTCTCAGAGCAGGGATCCGGGCTTCCTGTATAAGGTATCGAATCAGGTGCTTGGAGCTTCTCCCTTCGGGGTGGTCAATGTTCCTTCGGCCATTCCGATGAGCTATGATATCAATGTGGCCACGGCTATGAAGGCCAGGCCTGATGTTGCGCTTTCGGCGACCTTCCCGTACGATGGCCATATGGTATGCATGACGCTGCCGGCAGGCTTTGATCTCACGCCTTATCTTTCGGAGGGCTATGCGGACTGGACGGCACTTCTGCAGAAGCCGGGCGTTACGGTCATAAAGCTTAACTAGGGCATCGGCAACAGCAAATAAAAACAGGCTGCGCAGGCAGCCTGTTTTTATTTGCGCAACTTCGCCCTTGGACAAACCCTCCGGATCAGTCTGTCTGGATCATCTTTCTGCTTAAGGAGTGATCGGTCCCGAAGTATTTCCGGGAAAGCCCCCTAAGCGTGCCGTCCTCACTCAGCTCCGAAATAGCCTTGTTTATAGCCTCTATAAGGCTTTCCGACTGCGCTTCCTTCCTCAGGCATATGGCGATCTCCGTAGGCTCATCGGTAACGGCGACAACCTTTATGGGAGTGTCGGGATACTGCATCATATAGTCATTAAGGGAGGACAGTGAATTTACGACCGCGTCTGACTTGTCGAGGACTACGTTTTTTATGCTTTCGGCGATGGTATCAACGTATATGATCTCCGCTCCGTAGGAAGCGACAATATCTGAATAAACAGAGCCGAACGAGGCGGCGGCCCTTATGCCCTTAAGGTCTTCGAAATCGGAGATGGTGTTATTGCTGCTTTTAACCGCAAGGGCGGTATAATCATAGGCATAGGGGGTGGAAAAGGAATAGCGCTCCATCCTTTCGGGAGTTATGGTGATGCCGTTTATGATGGCATCATACCTGCCCTCATCAAGCCCGGAAAAAAGAGTGTCCCATTCTCCCTCGACATATTCGGCCTTAACACCAAGCTTTTGCGCTATAGCGTCCCCTAACTCCTTGTCATAGCCAACAAGCTTATCGTCATCGTCATGATAGGTCCATGGAGCCCATTGACCCTCCATCGCAAACACTATGGTTTCGGTATCAAGCACGGTCTTTAGAAGGTCAGCCCTGTTTCCCTGGACCTCCCCTGACATCTGAGGGCTTAAGGTGGAAGTAACATCGAGCCCGCCGCAGCCGGCAAGCATTCCGGTAAGTACCGCTCCAAGCAGTGATAGCGTTATCCTCTTAAAAGCCTTGCTTTTCATATCGACCCTCTTTCAGGAACCAGTGTGCATTGCTTCTGAAGGCTAAAACCCCTTAAGGTTCCGTCATTTACAGCTTAATATTAAAGAAGATGCACCTGTTTGTCAATAAGCAAAGCGTATACGCAAAAGCGCCTTCGGTATCTTTTAATACTACAGTGCGGCTTGTTTAAAACCCTTTTCGGTGATACAATTACCTCGTTACATTAAAAGCAAAGATGGAAACGAAGGGAACCGTTTCTCTAAAGTAAAGGACAGGGCGGTGCTACGCTATGAAAGCTGCTACGGCAAGTAAAACCACCAGAACAACAGTAAAGAGCGCATCAGCCGGGGCCTCCGCCCCAAAAGCAGGGGGTGCGGCAAGGAATACCGCCTTAAAGAGCGCAGCGGCAAAAAGCGCTTCCGTGAGATCAACGTCACAGAAGGGTGCTCCGGCCCAAAAGACAGCTGCCGCAAGGCCCGCGGGCACAAGGCCGGCAGGAGCAAGGCCTGCGGGGGCAAGGCCCTCAGGCTCAAGGCCTGCAGGGGCGGGAACGGGCGCTGCGGGAAGGATCCCCGCGGGACAGAAAACGGGGACAGCCGGACAAAGGCCCGCCGTAAGGCAGAGGAGTGAGGCTTATGCCGAAAGGCCGCAGGCAGAAGCCGTGGCTTTACAGACACAGGAAAAGCCCCGCAAAAGGCTGACAGAGCTGACCTGGCCATGGGTGGTGATGGCTGCGGTGATGGATGCCGTCCTTATCACCATCCTTATACTCATAGCTGGTCTGAGCAGATCCGAAGCGTATGATGAACCATGGTATACGGGAAGCGCGACAGTTACTGAGACCGGGAGTCTTTATTATGGAGAGGAGTTTTAATGAGCTGGTACGATGAGGCAATATTCTATCATATTTATCCCCTGGGGCTTTTAAACGCGCCCAGGCATAACGATCATGAAGGGGTCGTTCACAGACTGAGGGAGCTTGACCCCTGGATCAGGCACATAGAGGAGCTTAACTGCAACGCGGTCTATATAGGCCCTCTTTTTGAATCCGTGGGCCATGGCTACGAGACCACTGATTACAGGAGGCTTGACGAAAGGCTCGGCGACAATGCCGATCTGGCGGACTTTGTGAGGAAGTGCCATGAAAGAGGCATCAAGGTCATCCTGGACGGGGTGTTCAATCATACCGGAAGGGAATTCTTTGCCTTTCAGGATATCAAACAGAACAGAGAGGGCTCCCGCTACAGGGACTGGTATGTAAACGTAAACTTCTATGGCAATAATGAATATAATGACGGGTTTTCCTACGACAACTGGGGAGGCTATAATCTTCTGGCGAAGCTTAACCAGAGAAACCCCGAGGTGAAGGATTATATCTGCGACGTGATACGCTTCTGGGTGAAGGAATTTGATATAGACGGCTTAAGGCTTGACGCGGCGGATGTACTTGACTTTGACTTCATGAAGGCCTTAAGGGCGGTGGCAAACGAGGTAAAGCCCGAGTTCTGGCTCATGGGAGAGGTCATCCATGGTGATTATTCCAGATGGGTCAACGAGGGGACACTGCATTCCGTTACCAATTACGTTATGCATAAGGCGCTTTATTCGGGGCATAACGATCATAATTATTTCGAGATCGCCCATACCCAGAGGAGGCTTGAGGGCTTCGGCGCGAGCGGGAAAAGCGGCTTTAAGCTGTATAATTTCGTTGACAACCATGATGTGGAGAGGATATATACCAAGCTTAACAATAAGGCTCATTTCACGCCTGTCCATATCCTTCTGTATACATTGCCGGGCATTCCTTCAATATATTACGGTTCTGAATTTGCTGTTGAGGGGCGGAAGGAGAGATCCTCGGATGATTCCCTGCGGCCGGCCCTAAGGCTGTCCGATTACGGGGACGCCATAGCCTCAAACCCCGCAACCAGGCTGATCAGCGCCCTTGGCAGGATAAGAAAGGAAAATCCGGAGCTTTCCTATGGTGATTACAGGGAGCTGCTGCTTACAAACAGACAGTATGCCTTTTCAAGAGGTTATAACGGAAGGAGCGTGGCGGTAGCCGTAAACAACGATGACAACGACTACAGCATGAGCCTTGAGGTATCGGGCGCACAGGAATATTACGGGGCCCTTGGCGGAGAACGGGTACCTGTGAGGGACGGAAGGATACAGGTAAATATTAAGGCCAATTCGGGCGAGATATGGGTGCCCCTGAGTGACGGAAGGAAGGCAGAGGCTCTTGTCGCCCCGGAGGAGATAAGAATAGTGCCGGGAAAGGCCTGTGATGAGAAACAGGGGTCCGGGAGCGAAGACGGTAAGAGGGCAGAGCCTGAAAAAGCTAAGGAGAGCGCGGCTTCAGAGCCTGCTGACAGGCCTCTGGGTAAGCCGTCAGGGACGGCTCCCGAAAAAGCAGGAAGCTATGAGGAGGGCATCATCGCAGGGCTCCAGGAGGCGGTCATGGCTCTTATGGAGAAAAACGGCCAGGTAACCGAGCAGATGCGTAAGGATGTAAGGGACAATGTTTACCACGATTCACTCATTAACTGGATCAAAAGCTTCCGATAGGTATAAGGGATCGCCGGATCTTCTATATACAGTCAGACACTCTTATCATTAAATAAGAAAGGAAGGAAATGAATGTTATGAAAAAAGGAATTTCGTTTTTTTTGCTGATGGCTTCAATGATATCGTCACTGCTGCTAAATGGCTGTGCTTCCGTCAATATCACCAATGAGGATGGGGCTCTTAAGATAAGCGCTTCCCTCGATGGGGGAGCAGACGCATATGGTATACTTTCCGGAAATGAGGACGCATTGTCTGAAGACGAAGCAGATACGAAAGCGGAAAACACAGCTGCGGACAGCTCACAGGAGGTGCTTAAGTACTGGAGCGAGGGCTCGGCTGCCGCGGAATCGATAGTGGAATACGTGGAGGATGTAACGGACGAGGACTCGGAGAATTTCATTCCTGTTTCCGACCGTATCGCGGTATTTGATATGGACGGGACATTGATAGGTGAGCTGTATCCCTCCTATTTTGAATACATGATGTTCATACACAGGGCGCTTTACGACGACACCTATGATGCTCCGGAGGATATGAAGGAGTTTGCGCAGGCACTTGAGGACGGAATAAAGACCGGGCAGATGCCTGATAACAATGAAAGGCTTCATGCAAAATATGCCGGTCAATCCTATGCGGGGATGACCATAGACGAGTTCAAGGATTATATCAGGGACTACAAGGAATCAAAGGCTGACGGCTTTACGAACCTGACCAAGGGAGAGGCTTTTTACAAGCCGATGGTCGAGGTGTTTGAGTATCTCTGCGATAATGATTTCACCTGCTACATCGTGAGCGGCTCTGACAGGACCATATGCCGTGTTATGGTAGAGGATACGCTTCCCGTAAGTGAAAACCATGTGATCGGCATGAGCTATACAATGGTAGCCTCGGGACAGGGTGACACAGACGGCCTTGAATATGTATACACACCCGAGGATGAGGTGATACTCGGAGGCGAGCTTGTCATCAAGACCATAAAGATGAACAAGGTCAGCGCCATAGCCCTTGAGATAGGAAAGGTACCGGTGCTCTCCTTCGGAAACAGTTCGGGAGACGTGTCCATGGCCCAGTATGTGCTGAACAACGAGGAATATGAGACCAGAGCCTATATGCTTATGTGTGACGACCTTGAGAGAGAGCACGGAAACATGAAGAAGGCCGATGCCATGAAGGAGACCTGCGAGAAGCTGGGCTTTGTGCCTGTTTCCATGCGCGACGATTTCAAGACCATTTACGGAGACGATGTAACCATCGTTCCCTATGATTACGAGGATGAAGAGGCGTTAAGCCCCGCAGCCTGAGAAAGAACGGTAATTTTTGACGGATACGGAGAGACTTGAGACAAACAGAGAGCTAAAGGCCATATATCTTTTTTCCGATAAGCTGAGTCCCGAAAGGAACCCCGCCATACTGAAAAAGCTCAGAGAAGCAGGGCTTGACAGGACGGTTTACGGCAGGAGGTTTTCAAAGAGGCTTCAGGATATCATTGACGGAAAAAAGGAGGATGTATGCGTCGCCTGCGGCAGGAACAGGGCTGCCAACCTGGTACTGTGTGCCGATTGCGCCTCAAAGATCACGGGCAGTATGACCGAAGCGGAGGCTCCTGCCGAAAAGCCTTTGAAAGCACCGGGAAAGGGCTCTGAGGAGATATCGGCAGAAGGGCCTGAAGAGAGAAGGACACAGGGGCCCGGGACAAGGCCTCAAATGACCTTTTCTGCCCTGGTGAGCATAATCCTTTTTATCATGGTGCTCGCGGAGGGCGCGGTCATTTTCCTGCTGGCCGGAGGATACCTTACGGTCGGGAGGGAAACGGTGACAGAGGCTTATGAGCCGGAGGAGGTACTTTCCGAAGAGGATAACGCCGCTATCCCCAAAGCCTCTGAGGAGGCTTTAAAGGAGGAAGCCCCGGTAACTGCCGGGGCTTCAGGGACTCCGCAGGAGCCTGAGGCAGATGGGGATAAGGGCGTTGATTTCAGAAATTCAAGCTTCGGCGATCTGAGACAGGAGGTGGAGGCCTCGGAAAGCGCAGAGCCCAGGACAGACGTATCCATTGCGGATGAATCCGCCCTTATTTACGAATGTCGGTGGCAGGATATGGACTGCCTTATCGTTTATGAGTTCAATGATGAGGACAGGCTGTACAGGGCAGGATATTTCTGCGACGAGACCTATACCAATTACATATATTATGTAAACCATTTTGACAGGATAACAAAAAAGCTTAAGGAAAAGTACGGAGAGCCGGTCAACAAGCAGATATATACAGGCTCGCTTTACGAGTACTGTGAGGACGACGGTGAAGCCCTTAATATAGGGCAGCTGAGCCGGTATTATGAGTTTGACGGAGGAAACTGCATAATAAAGGCAAATCTTAATAATGCAGGAAAGCTTAACTTTGTCATAGGCTATGAATCGAAGGAGATAGAGGGTCCCGGGAGTGAAGACGTGTGAAATGAAGGGAAGGATCAGGGCAGTCTGCATAAGCAGCAAGCGCGGTACGGCCAAGAAGGAGGTGCCCTCCGCAGTCTTTGTCGAGGATTTCGGGATAAGGGAGGATGCCCACGGCGGCAAATGGCACAGGCAGGTAAGCCTGCTGTCCGCGGAGAGGATCGATGAGTTCAACGAAAAGGGCGCGGGGGTTAAGAACGGCGACTTTGGTGAAAACCTGGTCATAGAGGGACTGGACCCGCGTGAGTATCCCACAGGGAGCATCCTGACCATAGAGGGAAGGGGCGGACCGGTAAGGCTTCGCATTACCCAGAAGGGGAAGGAGTGCCACAGCCACTGTGAGATATATAAAAGGATGGGCGAGTGCATAATGCCCGTAAGCGGAGTGTTTGCCGAGGTGATCTCGGGAGGAGAGGCCGCAAAGGGAGACAGCGTATCCATAGAGTATCCGGATATCAACAGACCCTTTCAGGCAGCCGTGATAGTATTAAGCGATAAGGGGGCCAAAGGGGAACGCGATGACCTGAGCGGACCTAAGGCCTCAAGTATACTTAAGGATAACGGCTATGAGGTAATTGAGTCGATACTTATCCCCGATGACAGGGAAAGGCTTAAGAATGAGCTCATAAGGCTCAGTGACGGGAGAGAGGCGGACCTTATAATAACAAGCGGAGGGACCGGTTTTTCCCCAAGGGATATAACACCGGAGGCAACCCTTGAGGTGGCCGACAGAAACGCCCCGGGCATTGCCGAATATATGCGGTTCAGATCCTTTGAGATAACCGACAGGGCCATGCTGTCAAGGGCAGCGTCCGTAATAAGAGGGAAAACGCTTATCGTAAATCTCCCGGGCAGCCCAAGGGCGGTGGAGGAATGCCTCGGCTTTATCATGAACGGACTGGAGCATGGGTTAAGGATAATGCGGGGCAGCGCAGCGGAGTGCGCGAGGCCCTGAGTAAGGAGTGCTGCATAAACGGAGTGTATTTCATTTCAGGAAAAGGAGGAAAGGATGAGCCTTAAAAAAACAGGTACAGGAACAGAGCACAGAGTGATAACGGCTCTTTTGATCACCCTGCTTGTCCTGACGCTTTCCGGCTGTGCAAAGCATAATGCGAATGCGTCCGTGACGGATACCGAAAAGGCGGAAACCGCAGCGGAAAATACCACGGCGGAGCGTAAGCAGTTCGGTACACTGCCGCTCTCAAAGGCGGAGCCGGTGTCGGTTACGGCGCTTGAGAAGCCGGAGGACGGCGCTACCTTTTATACCTTCCATCAGCTAGAGGGCGATGTGGCCGTTTATACCGCGACCGTCAAGCTTGTGACGGGTTCGGACAATCATGTTTCGGCGGACGACGACGAGCTGTTAAAGCTGATCGACGACAGAGAAGCGCTGAAATGCCTGAGCATACGAAGCGGAGAGGCTTTGGAGGCGATAGGGGCGTTTGAGGCTAATGATTTTTCGAAGCTTATGTCCCAGGTCGAATATGTATGGGGCAATCCGGCATATTACGAGGAGTAGGGCTTTTAAAAACGGCAGGGGAGAAATCCCCTGCCGTTCCGATCTAAGCGTTGTAATTCTTATGTATTCTGTGTATTCATGGCTTCTACAACCGAAACCATATCATCTATGATCGTATCCTGATCCACATAGAAAAGATCGGCCTCATCTCCGTCCTGGAAGACAAGCGTCATATGATCATCCTCGGATGCGGTCACAGAGAAGGGAAGCTCGTTTTCCCCGTCCACGTCCTCTATCTGGTAATAATTGCCTTCATCCTCTACCGGACCGAAATCATAAGCGGTAAGATAATTGTCGGAATTGATGACCATCATGGCTCCGTATTCGATCTCCGGGTTATCATAGGCGAAGAGAATGGTATCTCCGGCCTTGGTGACCCCCTCGGCCCCGTAGTAGAAGATCTCATGCCAGGTATCCCTGAGGTCCGTCGTGTCCGCATCGGAAACGAACTCACCTGATTCGTTTACGCTGACGCCGTTGGCATCTCCTATGTTTCGATCATCAGAATCATTTTCGATATCATCAGAATCATCATCTATATCATCGAAGTCATCGTCCGCTTCGGTTACCTCCGTGGTCTCCTCCGTGGACTTATTGCCGTCCTCAACCGTGGTAGTGGTCGTATGCGTGGTGGTCTCACCATCATTGGTAACGCTTGTAGTGAAGGTGGTGGTAGAGCTGCTGCTGTGGGAGCAGCCCGTGACCGAAACAGCCAAAGCGGCAGCTAAAAACAAAGTGATCGCTCGTCTTTTCATAAAAATATCTCTCCTTCAAGGAAAACTGAATAATAATAATAAAAATATATCCTATCAGAACGGTAAGTAATATTAGCATTGTTTTCAGACGTTTTCAAGGGTGAACTTCTGTGTAACAGTTCACCAAAGGGTGAACTGTTACTCTGTTGCTAATAAACTGGCTTTCCCGGGAAAACTGTTATATAATAGTGGACAGATTTTGTGAGATCTGATACCCAGATCCTAATATGTATTCAGGAGGTTTAGTATGGCAGTAAATCGATTTGTACTTAATGGTATTTCCTATCATGGGCACGGGGCGATCAACGAGATCCCCGGAATAGTAAAGGCCCGTGGCTTTAAAAAGGCGTTTGTGGCGTCTGATCCCGATCTTGTGAAGTTCGGTGTCACCTCAAAGGTGACGGAGCTGCTTGAGAAAAACGGGATCGACTTTGAGCTGTATTCCGACATCAAGCCTAATCCTACCATAGAAAACGTTAAAAACGGCGTAGAGGCCTACAAGGCATCCGGAGCGGACTTTATGATCACTATCGGAGGGGGCTCCTCCATGGATACCGGAAAGGGAATAGGGATCATCGTAAACAATCCGGAATTCGGCGATGTACGTTCACTTGAGGGCGTAGCTCCTACGAAGAAGCGTACCGTATTTACCATAGCCGTGCCTACGACCGGCGGTACCGGGGCGGAATCCACGATCAACTACGTTATCACGGATGTGGAGAAAAAGAGGAAGTTTGTATGCGTAGACCCTAACGACATCCCTGATATCGCGGTGGTAGACCCTGACATGATGGCCTCTATGCCTAAGGGACTGACGGCCTCTACCGGAATGGACGCCCTCACTCATGCAATCGAGGGCTATACAACGGCCGCAGCCTGGGAGCTTTCCGACTGCCTTAACCTTGAGGCCATACAGCTTATCGCAAAGAACTTAAGAAAGGCCGTTGACAACGATCCCGACGGACGCGAGGGCATGGCGCTCGCCCAGTATGTTACCGCTATGGCCTATTCCAACGTAGGACTCGGCATAGCTCATTCAATGGCCCATACCCTTGGAGCCGTTTACGATACTCCTCACGGAGTGGCCTGCGCGATGATGCTTCCCATAGTGATGGAATTCAATGCGGAGGCAACAGGGGAAAAATACAAGGCCATAGCAGAGGCCTTTGATATCGACACCACGGGCATGGATCAGGCAGCCTACCGTAAGGCCGCGGTTGACGCAGTTCGTCAGCTTTCCGTGGATGTGGGCATACCTACTAAGCTTGAGAAGCTTAAGGAGGAGGATCTGGACTTCTTATGTGAATCCGCTGCTGCGGATGCCTGCGCTCCCGGCAATCCCAGGCCCGCAAGCCTTGAGCAGTTCAGGGAGATGTTTAAGAAGCTTATGTAAATGAAAGGAACTGAGTTTTTATTATCAGCGAATAAGGAGAGCAGCAGGGCGGGGTATACCGCCCTGCGAAGCTTTCCCCGCGCCGGAGCCTTCGGTCATGGTGAGCGCTATATATGTAAGGAGCGGGGATGAGCCCGGGGAGACGCCCGGGGAGCATCCGGCTTTTAACTGAGGAGATAAAGCATAGCTTTTGTTGAAAGGAGCAATATTATGAAAAGAGTTCTGACGGTCCAGGACATCTCGTGCCTGGGAAAATGTTCACTGACCATCGCATTGCCTGTGATCTCGGCACTGGGATCGGAAACGGTCATCCTGCCTACGGCTGTTCTATCCACCCATACCATGTTCAAAAATTTCACCTGTAAGGATCTTTCTGATCAGATAGAGCCGATAATGGCGCACTGGAAGAGCGAGGGCTTCAGATTTGACGC
>DFEA01000112.1:41608-50557 GCA_002368575.1 Lachnospiraceae bacterium UBA3814
GGAAAGCTGTATCCTGCCTTTGATATGGAATATGTTAAAAAGAACGCTGAGCTGTGTGCGGAAGCTGATATCATCGTTCCCAACATTACTGAGGCGGCCTTTATGACCGGGATGGAGTACAGGGAGGAATACGATGAAGGCTATATAAAGGAGCTTCTGTCGAGGCTTAATGAGCTGGGGGCCGGGATCAGCGTCCTGACGGGCGTTTCCCTTGAAAAGGGCAAGACCGGTGTGATGGGCTACGACCGGAGTACCGGAGAATATTATACCTACCAGAATGACAGGGTGGATGCCGTCTTCCACGGAACCGGGGACCTTTTCTCCAGCACCTGTACAGGTGAGATCATGAGGGGAAAGGACTGGAGGGATGCGATGCGCATCGCCGCGGATTATACCGCCCATACCATAGAGGTGACCTTAAGGAATCCGGAAAAGCCATGGTACGGAGTGGACTTTGAGGCGACCCTTCCCGGGCTTATGGAAATGAAATAAATAACGGAGGTCGGGTATGACGATGGAGGTTATGGCCGGAATACTTATTCCTTTTGCCGGGACAAGCCTCGGAGCCGCAATGGTATTCCTGCTGAAAAACAGCATTTCAGACAATCTGCAGAAGCTGCTTACGGGCTTTGCCGCAGGAGTGATGGTGGCGGCATCCTTCTGGAGCCTGCTTCAGCCGGCTCTTGAGAGCAGCGAGGGGCTCGGAAGGCTGTCCTTTCTTCCGGCCGCCGCGGGCTTTCTCATAGGCGTGGGCTTCCTTCTTCTGCTTGACATGCTGACGCCTCATATGCATCTGAACGATCAGGACGAGGGCCCGAGGACCGGGCTTAAGCGTACCACAAAGCTCATCCTTGCCGTTACTCTTCACAATATCCCGGAGGGAATGGCAGTCGGGGTGGTATATGCGGGCTTTATGACCGAAAACGTGGGCATCACCGCAACAGGGGCCCTGGCTCTGGCCCTGGGTATAGCCATTCAGAACTTTCCGGAGGGAGCGATCGTTTCAATGCCCTTAAGGGCGGAGGGAATGAGCAAGGGAAAAACCTTTCTGTACGGCGTCCTTTCGGGAGCGGTAGAGCCTGTTGCCGCGGCCGTTACCATTATGGCTGCCGGCGCGGTGGTACCGGTGATGCCTTATATGCTTGCCTTTGCGGCCGGCGCCATGCTGTATGTGGTGGTGGAGGAGCTTATTCCCGAGATGTCTGAGGGAGAGCATTCAAACCTTGGCACCATAGCCTTTGCGCTGGGATTTGTCCTCATGATGATCCTTGATGTGGCGTTAGGATAAATAATCTGATCCCGGAGATTTATATGATATGAAGCTTTATTTCATCCGGCATGGAGACCCGGACTATGAAAAGGATTCACTTACCGAAAGGGGCTTTCGTGAGGCCCGTCTCCTTGCCGACTACCTGTATAAGACAGGCTTCTTAATTGATCACTGCTATGTTTCACCCCTGGGGCGCGCTAAGGATACGGCGCGTTTTACCCTTGACAGGCTTAAGCTTAAGGCGACTGAGCAGGAATGGCTCAGGGAGTTTCCCTCCCGCATACAAAGGCCCGACAGAGCGGATAAGAAAATGATCTGCTGGGACTGGCTTCCTCAGGACTGGACCGTGGAGGAGGGCTTTTACAGCTATGAGCACTGGATGGAAAATGAACGTATGAGGGAGGGCGGAGTCGGTGAGGAATATGAAAGGGTGACCGCCTCCTTTGACGCATTGCTTAAAAAGCACGGCTATGTAAAGGACGGGCGGATATTCCGCGCGGAGAAGCCGAATAATGAATCCATAGTCTTTTTCTGTCATTTCGGGGTCACCTGCGTGATGCTTTCCTATCTTCTTAATATCTCACCGATGAGTTTATGGCACGGCTTTGTAGCGGCCCCTTCGTCAGTGACCAAGGTGGTGAGCGAGGAAAGGAGAAGGGGTATTGCCTCCTTTCGTGTCGTGGAGTACGCAGATACCACACATCTGAAGGCTTCGGGCGTTGAGCCCGCGCCCGCTGCCCGGTTCTGCGAATGCTTTGACAACCTTAATGAGAGGCACGACTGACGGGATCGGAGGCTTAAGCGGTATGAACGGAAGGATATACGGGATCGGTGTGGGACCGGGAGATCCCGGTGATATAACATTAAAGGCGGTAAGGATGATAAGGGAGTCGGATGTCCTGATATTTCCCAGAAGGGAGCTTGATAAATGCAGGGCATACCGGATAGTGAGGCAGGCGGTACCGGAGGCCTGCGGCATAAGGACATATGGCTTTGAATTTGAAATGGTAAGGGATGAGGATAAGCGAAAACGTGCCCGCCATGAGATATACGATGCCGTAAAGGAGCTGGTCCTTGCGGGAAAGACCGCAGCATTTATTACGATCGGCGATCCGGCGTTGTATTCAACCTTTTCCTATATAGCACAGCTTGCACAAAGGGACGGGATAGAGACCCGTGCGGTAAGCGGCATATCCTCCGTAACGGCCTGCGCAAACAGCCTGGGGATAAGCCTCGGGGACGAGGGAGAGCAGGTACACATCATTCCGGACACCGGGGACATCGAGGAGGCCCTTAAGCTTCCGGGAACCAAGGTGATAATGAAATGCGGCAGGGACGTGAAGCGGGTTAAGGAGCTGCTTGGAAAAAGGGAGGGCATTTCGGTCTACGGGGTCTCGGACTGCGGAACGGCTGAGGAGAGGCTCTACATTGGTACGGAGGCGCTGCCGGATGAGGGTATATACATGCTGACTGTTTTTGTAAAGGATGAGCAAAAGGAGCAATAAGGGCCATCGGAACAGGAGCTGTCAGGCAGAATTGGAGAATAAATGAACTATATTTCCGATATCAGAAAAAAGATAGGGCAGGGCCTTGTGATGACCGTAGGGTGCGGGGTCCTTATAGAAAATGAGAAGGGCCAGGTGCTTTTACAGAAGAGAAGCGACACCGGAGAGTGGTGTGTGCCGGGCGGAGCGCTGGAGCCCATGGAGACCTACAGGGAGGCCGCGGCAAGAGAGATAAGGGAGGAGGTCGGGATAGAGGTATCTGAGCTTAAGCTTTTCGGCATATATTCCGGCGAAGACAGGCTGATACACTATCCGAACGGAGATGTGGTCTACTCGCTGTCCGTGATATTCACCACGGGAAGCTATACGGGTGAGATCTCGGATACGGATTCGGAGGTGCTTGAGCACAGGTTTTTTGACAGAGAGAGCATCCCGAAGGAGCTGTTTCGGCCGGATGCGAGGCCTATCCTTGACTGGGCGGAGGGAACGGATACAGTTAAGGCAGAATAGAAGGGAGAGCCTTTTTAAGGGTATTGAGCACCCTCTTCTTATCCCCGCTCCAGGAGGGGGCGATAAGGAGGCTTTTAGGGCCGTCTCCGGTGAGACGGTGGATGACCATATCCTCCGGGATGAGGGCAACGGCCTTCTTTAACAGGGCGGCATATTCGGAAAGCGTCATTACAGGGACCTTTCCTTTTTCATATTCGGCTGCCATGGCCGTACCCTTAAGGATCTGAAGGAGCTGCAGCTTAATACCGAAGACTCCGGAGGCCGCTACATATTTAACGGTTTCAAGCATCATAGCTTCCGTTTCTCCGGGAAGCCCCAGTATCACATGGGTCACCACGGCGATACCGGCCCTGTGCAGACGGGAAACGGCGTCATCATAGGTCGAAAGAGGGTAGCAGCGGTTGATCCTTTGCGCCGTAGGCTCATGGATCGTCTGAAGCCCCAGCTCCACCCACACCGGCTTTATGCGGTTGATCCCGGAAAGCAGGGCGATCACGTCATCGCCAAGGCAGTCAGGCCTGGTGCCGACGGAAAGGATGACCACATCCTCCGGCTTTATCGCCTCATAATAGATGCTTTTAAGATATGGGAGGGGCGCGTAGGTATTGGAAAAGCTCTGAAAATATGCGATATATTTTCCGTCCCTTATCTTTCCCGACACCCGCTTCCTTGCTTCGGCCAGCTGGTCGGCTATCGGTATGGATCTGTCTCCCGCAAATTCCCCGGAGCCTCCCGCGGAGCAGAAGCTGCAGCCCTTATCGGACAGGACGCCGTCTCTGTTCGGACAGGTGACATCAGCCGACAAAGCAAGCTTATATACCTTGCAGCCATATACCGATCTCAGGTAATCATTAAGTAGGGTCATGTTTAAGACTGGCCTGACAGGTTATTTGGCACCGTGTGGGCTGTCTGCGGCATAAGCGGAGGGGGCTGTGCCGGTACGGGCCGGGGGATCAGGCTCTTTGCTGCTTATTATAGCACGGAGCTTTCATAAAAGAAAACCGGGTGGATAATCCCCTGGCAAAACGAGTCCTAAGGTTACTGTTCAGTACCGGGCCACGCGTTTGCCGCGGGATACGGCACAAAACATCTGACCGGTCTTAAGCGGGGGAAGCGCTGAAATAAATCGAAAGGAATAAAAGCTGATATTTAACGGAAGTATATGTGGTTAATTATATTCGGTCTGACAATAGCTTCGGCAATAGCGGGGATAATTTATCTGTGTACCAGATTCCAGCGGTTTTATACGGTTCGGAGGATAGCAGGGGACAGAAAAGCGCTGCGTTTACTGCTTGCCCTCATTCCGGTGCTTATTGCGGCGGCCTTTTTCATGCTTGACGGCATTAACACTATTATCGTTGTGATTCATCTGATGCTCTTCTGGATCCTCGGAGACCTTCTGACATGGATAATAAAAAGGATCAGAGGAGTGTCGAAAAAGGAGACAGCGCAAAGCGGACCTTATTATACCGGGATTCTGGTGATTGTATTTACCGCGGTATATCTTTTCGCAGGGTGGCAGCTGGCGCATCATGTGTCCAGGACTGTTTATGAGCTGCAGACGGACAAGGATCTCGGACAGGATACACTGAAGGTGGTACTCTTTGCCGATTCTCACATAGGGGCAACCTTTGGTGCCGATGGCTTTGCGGAGCATATGAAAGAGATAGCAGAGGAGAATGCGGATCTGGTGCTTATAGCCGGGGATTATGTGGATGATGACACAACAAAGGAGGACATGGTAAAAAGCTGTCAGGCTTTGGGTGAGCTTAAGCCTGCCTTCGGGGTCTTTTATGTTTTCGGAAACCATGATAAGGGATATTATGACCGGAGGGATTTTTCCTACGGGGAGCTTACAGAGGAGCTTGAAAAGAACGGAGTCGTCGTTCTTGAGGATGAGACTGTTCTGATAAATGATTCCTTCTACCTGATCGGCAGGAAGGATAAGAGCGATCCTTCAAGGAAAAGTGCCGGGGAGCTGACGCAGGGGCTTGATCCCGGCAGATACCGGATCATGATGGATCACCAGCCGAACGATTATGAAAAGGAGACGGAGGCAGGGGCTGATCTTGTGCTGTCCGGGCATACACATGGAGGCCAGCTCATCCCCGTAACCAGAGTGGGAGAGTGGATAGGCGCTAATGACAGGACCTATGGGTATGAAAAAAGAAATGATACGGAATTTATTGTCACATCGGGGATATCCGACTGGGCGATCAAATTCAAGACCGGAACGAAGTCGGAATATGTGGTGTTAAATATTGAGGGAGGAGGAGCCCGAAGGGCTTCTGTCGGACGTATGGTCATGGCTTAAGCGTTTCCAGATGCCTCATAAAATTCACCTTGTTTTCGATGGCGGTGGTGGTGGGACGGCCGAGATCGGGGCGTGAGCCGACCTGACATCTTATTTCGATAAACACAAGCTCATCTGCCGAGCGGGCGTTTAAGAGCTCCCTGTCAAGGGTTTTTGTATCGGCGGCCATTACGGCTCTTTTGTAGCCGCAGGCCTTTGCTATGCCCACAAGATCAACGGCCCCGGCTACTGTAGGCATGCCTCCCACAGTTTCATGGGCGCTGTTATTGATCACGATATGTACGAGATTAGAGGGCGCATTGGCTCCTATCACCGCCATTGCCCCCATATGCATCAGAACGGCGCCGTCCCCGTCGATGCACCAGACCTTTGTATCCGGCCTGTTAAGGGCAACTCCCAGCGCGATGGAGGAGCAGTGCCCCATTGAACCTACTGTCAGGAAATCGGTGCCGTGATCCTCCCCTGAGGCTGTACGGATATCAAACAGCTCCCGGCTGATCTTTCCGGTAGTGGAGATGACGGGATCATTACCGGTAACGGAAGTGATATGTCTGATGACCTCCTCACGGTTAAGGCTGTATTCATTGGAATAGCTTACCTTCCCGTCATAGGTAATGCCGCCTTCCCTGATGATGAAGGCCGTCTGCTTTCCTGCAGACAGGACTTTCCTGAAGGAAGCCATTGCCCGGGCCACAGCCTCGTCGGTGGTATCCCTTCCGATGACAAAGGTCTCCACATCCATATCCTCCATGAGCTTTTCTGTTACCATGCCCTGATAGATATGCTGAGGCTCATCGTGTATGCCCGGTTCTCCGCGCCAGCCTATGATAAAGACCGCGGGAATGGCATACACCCGGTCATTTAAGAGCGATGAGAGAGGATTGATGATATTTCCCTCTCCGCTGTTCTGCATGTATACAACGGGGATGTTTGAGGTTGCAAGATGATATCCCGCCGCCAGCGCGAGGCAGTTTCCTTCGTTTGCGGCAATGATATGATGGTTTTTATCTATGCCGTACCTGGCCATAAGGAAGCTGCACAGCCCCTTCAGCCTGCTGTCCGGAACCCCCGTATAAAAGTCCGAGCCTATTATCTCAAATAATTTTTCCGCCTTCATTATGCTTCCCCTTTTATTGAGCTTCACTATCCTGAAAAGAGGCCCTCTTCCGGATCATATAATCCACGGTAAGCTCCGCGGCCCTGCCGGGATTGGCCCAGGTCTCCGCCCTTGCCCTGTCCCGGCCCTGTGCCAGGCTTTGGTCGTTGACGGTATTGTCGATCACATCTTTGATATTGTCAAAATCCTCTTCCTTAAGCGGGATCCCTATATGCGGAAGGATCCTTAAGGTCCACATTTCCTCATCGAGCCAGGCGGCGTCATAGGGCGAGCTGTCGAATTCGATATCGGCATAGATGAAGGGCCGGTCGAAGATCAGGCAGTAATCAAACATTACCCCGGAAAAATCCGTGATCATGATATCAGCGCTCTTTAACACCTCGAAGTTGTCATTGTCCCTGTTCCAGTGGAGCTTTTCACTCTCCGGAAACCTTGACCGGAGCCTGTCCATAAGCTCCTTTTCCGAGGAAAAGG
This sequence comes from Lachnospiraceae bacterium UBA3814, assembly GCA_002368575.1. Taxonomy (GTDB): domain Bacteria; phylum Bacillota; class Clostridia; order Lachnospirales; family Lachnospiraceae; genus UBA2868. The sequence continues at coordinate 48,799 of DFEA01000112.1, forward strand.
ACTGGGGGTGGGGCCTTATGACAATATTATAGCCTGTTTTAATGAGCGCATCGATTATTCTTTCACCGAAGCGGGAGAGAATGGCGGTCTCTCCCCAGGTGGGAGCCAGCAGAACGGTCCTCTCACCGGGCGCCTTCTCTGCGGGCGCCTCCTTAAGGGAAGCCTCATATCTCTCCTTCATCGCATCAAGATAGGTAATGCCCGTAAGACAGGTTTCCCGCCGGTTTATGTTTCGGAGACCTTCAATGTCACGAAGCTGCTTTTCCTCATATTCCCCGGATATAAGAACGGCATCATAGTGGTCGAGCCCGAACATCCTGTAGAAGGTGGTGTCTCCGGGCTGATGAAGTATATGGACATACCAGTCTGTGTTCTTAGACCTTTTCCATTGCAGGACGTCAAGTCCCGGTGTTGTGGCAAGCACCACACAGGCGTTCAGGATATTGAGCCTGGAAAAGGCTTTGTTCCCTTCTCCGATAAATTCGGTCTTTATATGGCTGTAGCCCTGTGAAAGGGCAGGGTCATCCTCGGACATGGTCAGATAGCTTACCTCAATTCCGCGTTTTTCAAATTCGTCGCAAACGGGCTTGAAAACGTTCCAGTACCTTTTGCTGTCTGAAAAGATCACATAGGGAAGCTTTTTTTCGTCCGCGGTCATGGCCCTTCCGCCAAAGATCAGGAATTTCAGCTTAAGCCTAAGCTTTTGCAGAACAAAATATCCGGCAGAGACCGCTCCTATCAGTATGGTGAAGAGCATACTCCCCGTTCCGGGGTCTATATAAAGAAGGATAGTTTTCATCGCGCAGCCTCCTGCGCCGATCTGCTAAAGCAGATCGTGCGCTTAGGTTCAAACTTCAGTTTGAACCGATATATACTTTTTATAAGACTCATCCACCGCCGCGAGCTCATCGACAGAGTCGATCTCGGTTATCTGATCGCTTTCCACGGGATGTACCGTAAGGCGAAGCTTATCCAGATTATCATTCACAACCTCGTCCCAGAAAAGCTCCTCATATCCGGGACGCCCGAAGCGTTCCTCTATGGCGTCGGCGAGGATGGAAGAGTCCTTTTCCGTAAAATAGGATATGCCGCACATATTGTAACGGTCATCTCCCCCTTTTCCCACCCGTGTGATAAAGCCGTTTTCATCAGTATCAAATACCCAGTCGTCGGAATGACCGGCAGTATACCTTCCGAAATAGCAGGAACCTGAAAGGTCAGCGCAGAAAAGCAGGGGATCCGATACATAGAGATCCGCCTCGCAGATAAATACCTTCCTCCCCCTGATGATATCCGTCACCGCCCTTACGGAGGAGATATTGTTTACCCTTTCGTACTCGCTGTTCTTTACCAGAACAAGGCCCGGATAACGGGAGGCGAGAGAGGAAAACTGCTCACCGAGGTACCCGGTGACGACATAGATCTCATCTATCCCTCTTTTTTTGAGGCCGGCTATTACGGTTTCGGCCATGGGAGTGCCGAAGACCCTGATAAGAGGCTTGGGGGTGTCACAGGTCAAAGGCCTCATTCTCTGTCCCAAACCCGCTGCCATAAGGACCGCCGTCTCTGTATGCTTTTTGTCTTTTCCTGAAATGCTCATAGCTCGTCTATCAAGGTAATAATATCCTTAAAGGGCATGAGGTGGGAATCCGCTTCAAGTGCCCGGTGGTTCTTAAGGATCTCCATCGCCGTTGCCTTCATGGCGGGAAAGGCGGCACGCATCAGCTGGTTTGCGTATATCACGATATTTACGCCGTGG
>DFEA01000088.1 GCA_002368575.1 Lachnospiraceae bacterium UBA3814
GCCCTGGCGCTTGACAGCTCGTTATTGCTCTTATACTGGGCGGTGTTTATCGGGACGTTGTCCGTATGCCCCTCTATCTCTATTATGCTCTTTCCGTACTTCTTAAGGATCATGCCTATCTTGTCGAGCACAGGCTTTGAATCCTCCTTAAGCTGTGCCGAGCCCGAATCAAAAAGCAGGGCTCCGTTTAAGGTAAGGGATACATACTGTGAGGTAAAATCCACGTCCACCTGTGCGGCCAGGGATTCCTCCATGAGTATCTCTTCTATGATCTCGGAAAGGCTTTCGGATTCCTTGAGCTGCTCCTGCTCTATCTCCTTAAGGACGTCGTCCTTTGTTTCGGAGTCGGACTGCTTCCCCATCTGATACATATAATCGTCAAGCTCATTCAGCTGGCTTACGCCGTTGGAAACAAGGATACCGTCGCCGATGGACTTGGCGCCGCCGTTAAAGATGCTGTAGGCCTCCGTAAAGGAAGCTGCCAGCTGCTCAAACTTCTCCGCATCTACCGTAGACATGGCGAACAGCATAACGAAAAAGCAAAGCAGCAGATTCATCAGATCCGCAAAGGTCGCCTGCCACGCGGGCGCTCCCTTCGGCGGGTCGTCTTCCTTGCGCTTGGCCATTATTCCTCACCTCCCTCGTCCTTGCCTATTGCGCCTCTCGCGCTGGGAGCGAGGAAGGATTTAAGCTTCTCCTCGATGACTCTCGGGTTTTCCCCGGCCTGTATCGAAAGCAGGCCCTCTATTACTATCTCCTTGACCTGCATCTCTACCGCGTTTATGGCCTTAAGCTTTGTTGCGACGGGAGTACACAGCCAGTTTGCAAGAACCGAGCCGTAGAACGTCGTGATAAGGGCAACGGCCATGTTAGGGCCCAGAGAGGATACATCGTCCATATGATATAACATCATAACGAGACCTATCAGGGTACCGATCATACCCCAGGCAGGTCCCATTCCTCCAAGGTCTTCCCAGAAAGTGATGTTCTGTTTATGACGCCCTTCTATATTGATAAGCTCTGTCTCCATGATACCCCTCACCAGCTCGGGATCGGTACCGTCGACTATGAGCATTATTCCCTTCTGAAGGAAGGTGTCGTCAAGCTCTCCTGCGGCCTCCTCTAAAGACAGCAGACCCTCTTTACGGGCAACGTTGGATAAATCTATTATTTTTTGAATTATTGAGCCTGTATTTACGGAAGGGAGCTTAATGGTGATCAGAAAGCTCTTCAGCCCGTTTATGTAATCAGGTATCTCGTATCCGGCAAACATTGCCATGAAGGCTCCGCCGAAGGTGATCATGGCACTGGGCGCGTCCAGGAAATAGACGATACCTGCCATTCCATCCTGACCAAGGGCAACCGATACAAGCATGAATACAACACACAGCGCGAGACCGATTATGGTCGCAATATCCAATACTCCCACCTGCCTATCCGGGGATATCCCGAACCGTTACGGGTGCTCAAACACAGTATCTAAGCGCCGTCAGGTCCAAAAACTTCCCGCTTAAAAGATTTTACTAGATTTTTCACTTCTTGTCTACGTTCTTTTATAAGAATTTTTTTGCCGTTAGTCAGGGTAAGCACGGTATCCGGCGTCTCCTCCACCGTCTCGATAAGGTCCTCGTTTACGAGTATCTTTACATCATTCAGCTTGGTCACTTCTATCATATTCCGTACCGGATCCGTTTGCTTCGGGAATTGCCCCGGGGTTCTTTTTTATCCTTCTTATCTTCTCCTGTGCTTCCTTTACACTTTTACACCCGTCAAGTATAAGGTCTACCATATCAAGGATCGCATCAAACTGATGATCTGTCATAACTGCCCCTTCCATATTCTGACGCCTCCATTTCACTCATGAACGGAATTACCCATATTCGGATCATAATGTATACTCAATTACGTAAATAACTGCCAGTTATTAAAATGTATAACGAGTGAACGCAACGATACAGAGATTTGAAAACGGCACTCAATTGCGTTCACGAGTATAAACGAGTCGGATAAAGTCATTTACCGAAAATATATTTCCGGCTCCGGTACCGGTAACAGTTCCCCCTTCGGTGAACGCTGCCGGTAAGGCACATAAAGTATAAAATTTATAAAAGTATACAACATATTGCGGCAAAGTGCAAACCTGAGGTGAACCTCTATACGTGAACAGGGCCGCGAGGCGGCAGCCCCGCAGCCCGTCATATACTATGCTGCCATAAAGGAGCCGGGTCCTGTTCTCCCGTGATGATCGGAAATACTCATGCCCTGTACCCCTGAGCCTTTCCTGTCACCCCGTGCCGTCACCCTGTCCGTCTTATCTCTTAAGGTTGGTAAGCTCCTCAAGCATTGAGTCTGAGACCGTGATGATACGGCTGTTTGCCTGGAAACCTCTCTGGGTGGTTATCATGTCGGTAAACTCAGCCGAAAGGTCAACGTTTGACATTTCCAGAACACCTGCGGTGAGCTTTCCTACACCGTCCGAGGTAACGTCCATTCCGATGCCGTCAAAGTCACCGGAGTTCTGGGTGGTGGCGTAGAGGTTCTCACCTATCTTCTCAAGACCGGAGGGGTTCTCAAACTGAGCTACCGCGATCTGTCCCAGTACCCTCTGGGTACCGTTATCATAGGAGGCGAAGATCTTTCCGCTCTGATCTACCGTAAGACCTGACATCTTACCTACCTTACGGCCCATGTAGTTGCCGTCGTAGTCACCGGGCTTGCCGGCAAGGGTCGAGGTCTGGTTGTTGTCCCACATTGTGGTGGTGTCGGCTGCGACATTGATATTGACGAAGCCATCGGTGCTGATTCCGGTAGCTTTTTCATTCCCATCCTTATCATATACTTTTATAGCTGGATCACCAGTTTGTTTATTAAGCTGAAATTTATCCGCACTAAAACCTGCTGGTTTATTTGCAACTTCACCATCAGGACCTTTCTTCAATGAAACAGGTGTTGAAGTTGAGGGAGTCCACCCAAGGAAACTACCATCAACTGTATCATAATAAAGGTAGATAGAGGTACCCGTTCCTTGCCCTGTGCCAGGGGTATCTCCTGCTGCAAATTTAAAGTATTTTTCTATGGCAGCAGAATTCGGTTTGCCATTTTCACCCAGAACCAGTGACTCGTTTGTAGAAGAGTCAATAATATCAGCTATGTCTAACTTGAATACTCCCTCCGGTAGATCTGTCTTATCATCTCCCGTTCCATTAAAATTTTTTACTGAAAACTTTGCAACGTACCCAAAGCCTTTTTCATCATAAAATGAAATAGAGGAAACCAATCCACTTTCATCTGTCAGCTGAGTAGAATTTTTGTCTATAATTCCCTTGAAATACGATTCTTTAGTAGCCTCCGGGTCCGCGTTGGAATTCTCCGGCGACATGACCCTCAGAGGAGACACGGTATCCTTCCTGATCTCCTGGGTCTCCGGATCCGCCTGCCATCCCATTACATTATAGCCGTTTGAGGTCATTGCAAGGTTTCCCGCACCGTCAACATAGAAGGCACCGGCTCTGGTGAAGAAGTTCTCTCCGCCGCCGCTTACGATGAAGAAGGAATCCCCGCTGATCTGAAGATCAAAGGGGTTATTGGTGGTCTGGGATGAACCGGGGGTGGTGATGTTGGTATTGATGGCTCCGGTAGAAACACCGAGACCTATCTGCTTTGCGTTAACGCCGCCGCGGCCCGTATCATTGTTCGCGCCGGAAGCGTTTGAAGTGGTCTGGTAGATAAGCTCCTGGAAGGTTACGTTGTTTGCCTTGAAGCCTACGGTATTAACGTTTGCTATATTGTTACCTATTACGTCCATTCTGGTCTGATGGGTCCTTAAACCCGCAACGCCAGAAAAAAGTGATCTCATCATAGTATTTTGACCTCCTTGCAAAAATTTTTGCTTTTTAAAAATTTTTGGGACCGAAAATAAGTGTCTTTTACTTATTTTCGGCAATAATGGATTTACGGAGTAAATCCTGTCCCTGTATACTGCTCTGGGTTTTATATAAAACTCAGAGTAAAGTTTCCTCTGTCAGTCAGAAACCATCAGCCTCCGTAAGGTCCGGCTGAAACTACGTTTAAACTATTACCGCTCCGTCAATGTTGGTAAAAACATTTTCACCGGCTTCATTCTGATCCATCGCGGTGATCACTGTATTGTTCCTTACGCTCACTATGAACGCAAGCTCGTCCATTATCACAAGCGACTCGCTGATCCCCTTCCTGCCGGCCATCTGTGTACCCTCCGACAACCTTTCCATCTGACTGTCGGAAAGCTCGATGTTCCTGTCAGACAGCCTGTGGCTTGCATGCTTTGAAAACTTCAGCTCCGTCCCTTCCTTTTCAAGCTTCTTATCCGAGAGGATATCCGCGAAGGTCCGGCGCCCGTTTGCCTCAGCCCTGCCTGACGCAGGCCCTGTATACTTCTCTGTTGCCTGTTCAATAGAAGGGAATTGTCCGTTCATTATCCTCATATCAAAGCTCCCTTCAAAAAATCACAATGAAATGATTTGTATTGGTGCAGAGTTCCCTAAGCCTCCTGAACTGCCGAAACGCTTTCCTCAGTCTCTGCCTCTCCCGTATCCTCTCCGGACTCTGCCGTACCGGATACCGAAGTGCTCTCCTCACCCGTCTTCTCTGCCGCTTCCGCCTCCGCCTGGGCCTTTGCCGCCTGTGCCTCGGCATTTGCGACGATCTGTGACATCCTCGTCACATACTCCTGAAGAGCGGATACCTGACTGTCGGTAATGTACTCCTGCTGGTAGCTGCTCATGTTGTTGAACATATACTGCAGGGTCTCCACATCGTTCCTGTCAGCGATAGAGAGGAAATCCACTCCCGGAAGCCTGTTCATGATCTCCGTGAACTTCTCCGCGCTCTCAACGGCAGTTGCGTATTCGCTGTCCATCACGTTGGTAAGCTCGTCCATCGGGTAAAGTGTGCCATCGATGCTTAAAAACGCCTTGTTGTTCTCAAAGGTCACGTAATCCACCCTCCCCTCTACGGTAGAGGTGGCGCCGGTGGACTCGTTTACATGCTCCATGACCGCGTACTGCCCTACAAGCCCCGAAGCCCTCTGCAGATTCATTGAACCGCTCAGGTTCTGCATCTGCTCAAGCTCCGAAAACTGGGCATACTGTGAAATATACTCTGTGTTCGACGTAGGCTCCATCGGATCCTGATACTTCATCTGTGCCACCAGAAGCTGAAGGAAGGATTCCTTGTCCATAGTGGAGGAGGGTGCCGCCTTCTTCTGCTGTTCGGCAGCTACGCTCTGCGCTGATGATGATCCTGTCACCTGACCGTCGATTACCGGTGCAACTAATGACATTCTGCCACTCTCCTTTCACTGCGCTGATTTCATTTATGAAATCATGCGCTTAGGTGCGATCCTTGGATCGCGCCGATTTGGTCAGCCCGCTGACCAAATCATTTCATATTCAAGCTCTGTACTCCACGCTCGTTCCGCTCATGCTCATGACCTCGGCCTGAAGCCTGTCGTCCTCCGAAAGCTCCGAGATATCCTCTTCACTTAAGGCATTCAGGTCAAGCGTCCTTCTGAGCCTTCTTGAGGAAGCGCTCTCGCCGTTTCCGTTTCCTCCGTTATTATCTCCCTGATTCTGGTTAAGACCCTGCTCAAGATTATAATTGGCAACGGATACATCGATCTCCGTAACCTTCTGCCCCTGCTCCTCAAAGGTCTTAAGCAGCTGCTCCATCTGCCCGGCTATGGCGTCCTTTACCTGTTCGTTCTGGACGAGTATCTGGGCATGCAGCATATCTCCCTGCTGCGTTACCTGGATATGCACCGCTCCTAAGGATGCCGGATGAAGCATCATCTCCATGGAGGTCTTTTCGGGAGTGATGTTTACCTTTATCTGCTCCGTGACCTGGTTTACGATCTCTGCGTTATCCGAATAGGAGCTGTACTGCCTTACGGTCTCCACCACCTCGCCTGCCTCGTTTACCGAGGTTTCAATAACTGTCTGGGGCATCTGCTGCATAAGCTCGCTGTTTCCGCCCTCATTTTTATCTCCGGCCGTCTCCTGTCCCGGGCTGTTCTTATTAACCCGGCCGGCCGCGGCATTTACATTGAAGCTTTCATTTGCCTCGGACGGGCTGTTCTCCTTTAAAGCGCCCTTCTCCTGAGTACCCCTGTCAACAGAGGCTTCACCCTCGTCAGAAGGCCTTTTCAAAGGCTCCCCGTCTTCAGCCTCAAGCTCCTTCGGCATTTCCTCCGTATTAAGACCAGC
>DFEA01000116.1:0-356 GCA_002368575.1 Lachnospiraceae bacterium UBA3814
AAAAATCGATTTGATCCAATCGACATTTATGCAACCTGACGAAATCCAGTAAAAAAGAAACGACATAATCCCGAATAGGATCATATCGTTATATAACTATAGACTGTTAAGGATTCGTTTATCCAATAATAGCTGCATTTTGTGACCCTCTGCTTGTAAGGCAGATGCTCTCCCAGCTGAGCTAAGATCCCTTAATTCTCTTTACCGAATCAATATAAATTTTGAATCCGATCGAGAACTTTTTTGTCGTTCGAATTGTGCAGAGCAAAATTTATACTATACTCTGCCGCTGCCTTTTATGATCTGCTACGCAGATCATGCAAAAAAATTCTCTCTTTACCGAATCAATATAAATC
>DFEA01000116.1:532-4259 GCA_002368575.1 Lachnospiraceae bacterium UBA3814
CTCTAACCAACTGAGCCACTGGGCCCCGGTACAACAGAAATGGCCTTTATGAGGCCTTCAGGCACCTTGCGTACCAGCCTTAACCGGTCAAACCGGTAAACTCTGTCACAATCGAAATGTTACCAAAAAACAGCAGTTACGTCAAGGAAAAATTCTGTTCGTCCGGGATATTTCCAAATCCGATTGTTATACTTCACAAATTACCCCGCCCGCCTGCGCAAACCCGTGCTTGCACGGACGGCTCTTTGACATTCGGAATTTTCTTTATTATACTTATTATTACAATTCTCTCTCATCTCATAAAAATAGCCCTTATCTCATACTAAAGGGCAAAAACAATCAGGAGGATATGTGTATGCAGCAATTGATCAGAAAAATTCCGGTTTTTGCATTAGTTGTTTTCCTGCTTACTGCTGTGGCGTTTGAAGGCGACAGGGTAAGGGCGGGAGAAGCATATGGTGACGGAGAAAGCTCTGAAACGGAGCTTGGGGCTTTTGAGATCACCGCTTACCAGAGAAAACTCGCAGCTGAAAATGAAGCCGGTTATCCGGTGCTTGATGCCGGAAGAGGTAATCCAAACTGGATCAATACCCAGGTACGCCGTGCCTTTACCCGGTTTATGGAATTTGCGACAAAGGAATGTGAACGGGATTTCAGCATGGGAAATATGGCCGGACACGCGATCCCTGAAGGAATAGGAGAGCGCTTTGAGAACGAAATGGATCCGGATGATGAAACTGCCGCATTTCTGATCTCCGCCGTTGATTACTGCGAAAAGACCCTTGGTCTTGACCGGGGCAGTCTTCTAAAGGAGCTTTCGGATGCGGTGATCGGGGATTATTACCCTTCCCCAAGCCGCTGCCTTCCCAATACAGAAGTCATATTGAATGCCTACCTTGAGGCAGCGCTTTATAACGGCATAAAGCCCGAGGGAGAAACAAGGATCTTTCCGACCGAAGGCGGAAGTGCGGCTATGGTCTATATCTTTGAGACCTTAAGCCATAACCGTCTGCTGAAGCCCGGAGACCAGATAGCTATCAGCACTCCGATCTTTACTCCTTATCTTCAGATCCCGCATGTGAATGATTACGGGCTCGTTTCTGTCGAGGTATCAGAGAATCCCGAAAGCCGGGATATATCAGAGGATGAGCTTAAAAAGCTTGAGGACAGGAGCATCAAGGCCTTCTTCCTTGTCAATCCGTCAAACCCCTCCTCCCACGCCCTCTCTCAGAAAACGATAGACAGACTCTGCAGAGTGGTAGAGAAGAACCCCGACCTGATCATTCTCACAGACGATGTTTACGGGACCTTTGCCGAGGATTTTCAGAGTCTGTACAGTGTTCTTCCTCATAATACTATACTTGTCTATTCCTTCTCAAAGCTTTACGGCGTAACAGGCTGGAGGACAGGTCTGATCGCGATGAACGAAGAAAACGTATGTGACAGGCTTCTCAGTGAACTGCCTGAAGAAGACAAAAGCTCTCTCAGGAAGGAATATTCCATAGTAAGCACCGATTCAGAGCAAATGCCGTTCATTGAACGTGTGGTGGCGGACAGCCGGTCCATAGGGCTCTATCACACCAGCGGACTCAGCACTCCCTCTCAGGTCTTCATGGATCTTATGTCCTTAAGTCATCTGATCTATGAGAACAAGGCTGAAAAAGACCCTTATATCCAGCAGGCGAACAATCTGCTTGCTGACCGCTATCAAACCCTGATGAACGCTCTGGGGCTTGAACCGGATGAGGATGGGAGGAATACCAGATACTATGCTCTTATCGATCTTATCGATATTTCACGCGGGCTATACGGCGGGGATTTTGCGGACTGGCTCAGGCAAAGCAGGACAGATATAGATATTCTGGATGATCTTGCCGCTAAAAAGGGAGTCGTCCTTATGTACGGACCGGGGTTCTCTGCTCCTGAAGGAACGGTCCGTGTCTCCCTGGCAAATCTTAACGAGAAGGATTACTCTGAGATCGCGAGAAGGCTGATCGAGCTTCTTTCCGAGTACTATGAAGAATTTCAGGGTGAAGCGGCCGGTACAGGCTCTGCCGGGGCAAAGGCTGATAAATATACCCTGGAACAGGCAGTCATACTGAGCCGACATAATCTCAGGGCTCCCCTTTCCAGCAACGGCTCGGTTCCCAGTGACCTCACTCCTCATGAATGGACGAAATGGACCGCCGGCTCCAGCGAGCTTACGATAAAGGGCGGGATCGAAGAGACGAATATGGGACAGTATTTCAGAAAATGGCTTGATAAAGAGGGGTTGATAGCCGAGAATTCCATTCCCGAAGAGGGAGCTGTCCGTTTCAGCGCCAGGGATAAGCAGCGCTGTATAGCAACTGCCAGGTATTTTTCGGCAGGCCTTTTCCCTCTTGCCGACATCGTTGTGGAGCATCCCGGGGATCTGAAGGGCACAGAGGATTTTATGAAGCCGGTTTTAAGCTTTTATTCGGAAGAATACGCCGAGGATGCCATAGCCGAGATAGAAGAGCTGTCGGAGGACGGGATATTTGACAAGGTATCCGGAAGGACAAAGGATGCCGTTTCTCTTATAATGGATACCGTAGATATGGAGGACAGCGATTCCTATAAGAACGGCGAGTACGGAGACCTGCTGTCGGACCCTACGGAAATAATCATAAAGGAAGGGGAGGAGCCGGATATCGAGGGGGCAATAAAGACTGCTTCCCAGGTCGGAGATGCCCTGATACTTCAATACTATGAGGAAGAGGATCCTAAGAAGTCCGATTTCGGCCATGAGCTCACAGATGAAGAATGGCAGACCATTGGAGATTTCATGATCGGCTATCTGGAAACCCGCCATGGAACGCCTCTGCTTTCAGTAAATATGGCAAATTCCCTGCTGAAGGAGCTTAAGAAGGAGCTGCTGAACAGAGACCGCAAGCTCACCTTCTTCTGTGCCCATGATGTCACCGTTCTCGATACGGTTACGGCCCTTGGAGCAAAGCCCTACAGGCTCCCCGATAGTATTGAGCCTAAAACGCCTGTCGGAGTAAAGCTGATGTTTGAGCGGCTCAGGGATGAAAAGGATCAGGTCTGGTACCGTGTGAGTCTTGTATACAGGAGCACCGAGCAGATAAGGAATGCTGAGATCCTGACTCTTGATAATCCTCCCATGAAATATGAGCTGAGCTTTACGGGAGTTGAAAAAAACGAGGACGGGCTGATTTCAGAGGAAGATCTGTTCAGGCTGTTTGACAACGCATTCAACGCTTACGACGAGCTTTCGGCGCTCTATGAGCTTAAGGAAGCGGCCTGAGTATTACGGGATCACCTGATCAGGTTATCCTCTCTCTCCAATGATCAACCAGCCTGTCCTCGCTCCATGCTGCGTTGGCCGGGCTGGTTGAAGGTAAGCAGACGGATCTGATACCCGTTTCCGGTTCGATGTACTTTTTGTAGTATCTTTCAGCCGTCCTTCCGTTCACAAAGATACCGGAAATATTTGCAGCCTCCAGGATCACAGACAGATCATTGGCCACAACATTTTCAATGCTTGCGTCTGATGAGCCTTTGATATCGCATGATGCGATCACATCCCATAAGGCAATACGGTGCTTTGTCAGAAAAGCCTTCTTTTCCGGGATCGTTGCCGGAACCGCGTCGTCAAAGGCCCTGGCGACCACCCTCCAGAAACGGTTTTGCGGATGTCCGTAAAAGAACATCTGCTCACGGGACTTTACCGACGGAAAGCTCC
>DFEA01000035.1:0-11576 GCA_002368575.1 Lachnospiraceae bacterium UBA3814
CGAGTGGGAAACGTTTACAGGGGCAGTTGCCGGGGTTCTGGCAATTTCGTATTAAGGAGGATCGATCATGAGTTTAGAAGATTATATGGGAGAACTGAAGGGGCAAATCCGGGATAAGAATGCAAGGATACTTGTTTCAGATGAGATATATGCCCATATCGAAGAACAGGCCGATTCATATCAAAAGGACGGAATGGACAGGGAAGAAGCATTATCAAAAGCAGTGGAAGAAATGGGAGATCCGGTAAGTGTTGGGGCAGACCTTGACAGGATCCACAGACCGCACATGGAATGGAGATATCTGATTTTTATATTGTTTATCAGCGTATTGAGTATATTAGTTCAGTACCTGATCACAAAAAGCATAGATTCGGAATCTGTAACCGGAAGCATATTGGGAGATCTTTCAAGAAGGCATCTCGTCGGAATTATGGCGGGTATCATCGCAATGCTTCTGGTATATCGTGCTGATTATACCATTTTGATCGGAAGGAGCAGGTTGATCGGAGGGATTTTCATTGTGATCGTCACAATCCTTACGGCTACCCTCGGATACAGGATTAATGGTATGAGCGGATGGGTCAGTATAGGATCTGTGTCATTTTCGATGCGAGCACTTATGTTGTTATATCTTCCTCTATTTGCAGGAATTCTTTACGAGCTTCGAGGCGGCGGAAGGTGGGGTATTGCAAAGATCATCTTCTGGATGATACTTCCGGCACTATCAACATTCATCACGGGAGATCTGTCTGCGACGTTTACGCTGCTTATCCTGCTGTCAGAAACAATACTTGTGTTTATTGCCGTTCATAAAGACTGGTACGGTATTAACAGAAAGATCGTATATGGCGGGTTTGCAACAGTATTTGCATTAATGATCACAGCTGGTGCGGTATTTATATACAGGCTTAACGGATATCAGAGTGCAAGGATTGCAAACTGGCTGGCTCATTTTGGAATAGGAAACCGTATAACGGATGATAACGGGATCAACTATGTCAATGCTCAGCTTGGTAAGGCATTTGCAAGCAGTGCGATCATAGGAAAAAGCGAAGAAGCAGTCGATATCATGTCGAACACGCCCGGTTTCGGATCTGATTATGTTGTAGGCTCTGTAGCTGCGACATGCGGATTACTTGCTGTTGCCGTGATAGTAATCTGTATGCTTGCTCTTGCAATATACATGGTAAGGATTTCGGTTGGCCAGAAGAACAGTCTGGGATTTATAGTCGGATGCGCCTGCGGGATCACAATAGCAATACAAAGCATCAGCAATATCCTTATCGTATTCGGACTTCTTCCGATGACGAGTTCCGTGCTCCCTATATTTACGAGTCGCATTTCGTTTTGCATAGTAGACTACATACTGATCGGCCTTGTCTTATCTATATACAGATATAAAGATATACGGAGGGATTGCATGGGCAATACTGTTCAAGAAGGAAACAGTGAAGAGTTGGCTATATAGAAGAACAAACAGAACAGACAAGTACGGATAACAATTGACTATAATACTTCCAATCAATATAATGGGTTGAAAGAATGATCACAGATGTGGGAAGTGTTATGTACGAGAAAAAGCTTACAATTGAAGAACAGATAGAAGATTTAAGATCAAAGAACATTAAATTTGATCTGTATAATGTTGAGGAAGCCAAAAAATTCCTACAATACAACAACTATTACTTCAAGTTAAAATCTTACGCGCAGAACTATACAAAATACAGCAAGGTTGAACTAAGCAATCAGTATATCAATCTTGACTTTGCTTATTTGGTGGAGCTTAGTATATTGGATATGCATTTGAGAAGGGTAATAATAGGTCTTTGCCTTGATATAGAACATGTTATAAAAACAAGATTTATCAGGGATATCACAAATAATCCCGAGGAAGACGGATATAATATTGTTAATAAATATGTTGAACACGATTATTCGGTCTTAACGTCTCTGTATTCAAACAAGGACAAGTCTGCAGCGAAGGAATTAATTGATAAGATTAAGTCCAACGAGGAAGAGATTCCGGTGTGGAAGCTTGTAGAGGTTCTTCCGTTTGGCAGATTTATCGAATTATATAATCTTTACTATGGGCTCTATGGTGGTCATTCATATAGCTCATATCTTGGTAGCGTTAAGTTTTTACGAAATGCAGCAGCACACAATATTTGCCTGTTAAATTCACTTAGGAAGCCATACTCAGTGAAGATTAATAAATGTATGGACATTATGGATGCGCTTTCCAAGTCAAGGAAGTTTGAGACAAGCTATAAAAGCAAAATGGAAAACCCTGTAATACATGATTTTGTTGTAATGCTTTTTGTGTATTACGATGCTCTTAATACTGTGGGGAATCGTAGTATGCGCGATAAAGGAATGGCGGATGTCAGAAAACTGTTCTTTGATACGATGATACGTAACGATAACAAAGAGTACTTTTCCAAGAATGATGTTTTGGTTTCTGATTATAGGTACATATGCCAGGTCATTGAATATCTGGAGAATTGCAGAAACAAGCCGGTTCTGAAAAAGTAATTGACATAACTGATTTGATTCAATATAATGATTATAACGAACGAAAACCTTCGAGGTTTTCAGCGGAAGCGGTGCCTGCATCAATTCCGTACTTGAAGAAATCAGAACACTTTAGGGTGTTCTTTTTTCTTGTTCAAATCATTCCTCCTCGTCCAATTGCCGTCTCTTTTCCTGAAGCTCCTTGATCTGCTTATCTATATATGCTTTTCGCAGTTCTTTAGAACTTTTACTTGCTACGCCTTCAGGAAATGACCATTTCCACATGCGATAATCAACTTTTAAAATATCAGCTTCAGACTCACAGGAGGCATTTTCAATTCTTGATATAGTCGCTTTCTGCTCTTCGAGCCATATTCTAAGGTTACGATTCACCTGTCTGGACGAGCTTGTAGAGCTCCCCTCATCAAAATACAGGTATATTTGACCATCGATTTCCTTTAGTCGTAATCCATATTCTTCTTCCATTTCGAAAAATGCGTACATTAAGCCTAACTCAATGGATAAACTTATCAGCATTATAAGTGGTGCTCAGTCTGTCGACTATAGAATCTAGCGCGATTAGAAAATCTGTGACTGATAATGATATGGTTCATCAGACAAGTTAAGGAATTAGCGGAAAAGACTCGGGATAAAGAAGACATTCAAAAGACAGAAGAAATTGATACAAGACTCATGGCGCACGCCACCAACGAGTATTCTCTCAGTTTTTCATATGAGGGAAACATTCCGTTTTCATTTGATAATAAGGAAATCATGATGGCATAAATGATAATGATGGCCTGACATCACATGGGAAGGAGAGGTTAATGATAAATCTTAACTGTATCTATTCGAGGCAATCACTAATAACAGATCAAGGACGTCGCTTGCAGCATTGTCTGGAAGCAAACGCTCATATGGCAATATAGCGTTATAGAGGATGCTTGTATTATATCTATCTTATGTTAAAATTATTATGTAGTTGATGATTGAAATGCATGATGGAGGTTAAGCTATGACGGAAACTTCTGTTAAAGACAATATAACAATTCAAACAGCAGGAGAGGTTGATCCTGCTCTGCTTAAAATGCTTGACCGTGGGATCGATGATGTAATGTCCGGACGAGTAATACCCCATAAGGATGCCGTAAAAGAAATAGAAAAGATCCGAGATCAAAGAAAGGCATCGTTGAAAAAGCAGACCGCTGTAATATAAAGGGTTAAATATGGATGAATATGAAGTATTATGGTCCCAAGAATCGATTTATGATGCAGCTGATATTGAGGATTATATTGCTGCGGAGTTTGGAGATAAGAGAGCCGACCAGTTTCATAATGACATAGATTACGAGGTTGGCAGACTTGGAACGACACATAAACTATATACAGGAACAGGAATTTTTTACAGAGGCTTTTTGATCTTCAAAAAGCCTTTTAGTCCCTCTATCGTGTTTTATATCGTAGATGATTCTCTTAAGAGAGTATATGTTTTAAGAATCCTTCGACACGAGAGGGATTGGCAGACCATGTTAAAAGAAACTCTGTTTTATACATTCTGAATGTACATGAGATGATAACAGACGAGTTGGAAAAGATAGGTCAATTCATAGGTCAATCGAATATATACTGATTATGATAGATTAAATAATTGCGGTAAATTAAAAAGGGGCACCGACGGACTCTGACCAAGCGGCGTGTTTTGCGTGCAAAACACGTCGCTTGGTCATGTGAAGGTTCGAATCCTTCTAGCCTTGGACTGGAAACCCCGTAAAATGAGGAGTTTACGGGGCTTTCTTTTTTTTATCGCAGCTTAAAATTGATATCGGTATTTTCAAATATCGTACTTTCGTGGCTGCAGATTCTGCATGGCTTGTGTTATGCTATCCTTGGCTGCTATGGACGAAATGTCTGGAGGGAGTGTGATGGTTATGATTACAGCTGCTCAGCAAAGGCTGTGGAATGTAATGGAGCGTTTGCCGGAGGAAAAGCGGTGGGGACTGATTATAAGAAAACTTGTCATCTGTTCGTGCAGAGGGCATTATGGAAAGGGAGCTTCGGCTCTCTTTTCTGTTATTTTAACATCACCACTTTATCACTTTTACATATTGTTCATAAAATCCAACCATATATAGTTGTGATACTTTCAAAAACATCTATACATTGTACCGGAATGAAACCTTGTAAAGTGGTGATATTAAAAGGGAGAAACGATAATATGAATAAAAAAATTTTTGGAGGAAATATAGACTGACTGATGTAGTCAAGGATTGAATTAAAGAGTGGTCGTGATCGGTGAAGCTGCAGAATTGATCTGATTTTCCATAATCATATGAAAAGGAAGCAAAATTCTGAACTGGCGTTCGGTATAACAACTTCTAATATGATTTTATATTCGAAAAGAAGATTATTTTGGATTGACATAATCTCTAGCACCCAAGTATTACGTTGAATGGGAGACAGGCGCTTAATAGTGTAGATGATGCTTTCCCTGAGACATTACTGTGATTGCAAAAAGACCTCCTGCTGAGTATAATGAGGATACGGCAGGAGTGCCCGTTAGCGAAGGCGTTTTTAATGGGCTTGCGGTTTGCAACTGTGAAGGTACTGAACGGTTACGATCAGGTCAGCAAAAAGGGTATGAGATAGTTAAAGACTTAACGGTTCCTGTGGTGACTTCCAATAAAGATCTGGGGATAGAGAATTCAGAACCGAAAAATGCGCAAAAGCTGTCCATTGATGCGGTGCCGGGAATATTAATATGGCATAGATTGCAGACAATATAAGCAAGAATACGAAAGTTTATTTCGTCGGACATCATTACCGCATGAATTGCAAAGACAGAACGTATAGAAAGGAAGTGACATAATGGGTATATTGGACGCAAACATTGAAGAAGCAAGAGAGAGAATGAGGGCGCTGTACGGTGAGAATAAAAAGATCACCGACGGAAATTACGATAAATCGCTGGCGGTTAAATGCATCAACGGTACCTTTGTCGGCAGAAAGACAGCAGAGGATGTCATCGCATATAAAGGCATTCCCTTTGTAGGCAGACAGCCTGTCGGGGATCTGCGATGGAAGGCACCGGTGGACTGTGCCCCGGATGACGGTGTGTATGAGGCGTACTACTTCGCAAAAGCTCCGCGACAGGACGGAAATGTCAGCCAGCTGGGATCACTTTATCCTCAGGGCGAGGACTGCCTGTACCTGAATGTATGGAAGGCAGAGAACAAGAGTTCAGAAGCGAAACCTGTTATGGTGTGGATTCATGGCGGCGCTTTTGAGATCGGTGGGACGGCCGAACCTCGTGAGGAGGGTACAAATTTCGTCAAAGAAAATCCGGATGTAATTCTCGTTACCATTGAGTACAGGATGAATGTTTTCGGTTTCTTTCATCTGTCCCACCTGCCGGACGGAACGGACTATCCGGACGCACAGAATCTGGGACTTCTGGATCAGGTGATGGCTTTGAAGTGGGTCCACGAGAATATTTCCGCTTTTGGCGGTGATCCCGAAAAGGTGACAATTTTCGGGCAGTCCGCCGGCGGTGCCAGTGTAAGCCTGCTGCCGTTGATCGAAGGCTCTCATAAGTATTTTCAGCGGGTCATTGCCGAGAGTGGGTCTCCCGTCTTTACTCGGTCTGTGGAAGAATCTATTGCCTGTACGAATGAAGTTATGGAGGCTCTCGGTTGTAAGACCGTGGCCGATCTGCAGAAGGTTGATATTGATACGTTAGTTAAAACAGAAGGAGCGTTGCTTTCGCTGCGTGTTTGGGCGGAACGGGACGGGCGGACTGTACCGTTGGATCCGTATGCCGCTTATGCGGACGGCGTCGCCAAAGATCTGGATTTTCTTCAGGGCTGCACAAAGGATGAGCTGGGTTATTTCGTGTATGGGTTCGGGCTGGAGGGCTATGCGGTGTTTGCTGCCGACCGTAAGGCAAAGAAACTGGCTCAGCTGACAGAAAGTGAGAAAGCGCTGATAGAGAGCTACTGCAAGGACGCAAAGGATGTGACTCCTGAATACTCCTGTGACAGCCGCCTGTTTGATCAGATCGTATTTATTGCTCCGTTGTTCAGGCTGTCGGAGAATCAGACCATGGCAGGCGGAAAGTCCTACACCTATTTCTTTACGCCTGAATCCTCTGTGCCGCTCATGAGAAGCGGACATGCCATAGAGCTTTCCACTGTATTCAATCATCCGGAGGAGACCTTCTGTACAGGCAGGAGATTTGACGAGACCTTCGGAAAGACAATGCGCAGGATGTGGGTCCAGTTTGCAAAGACCGGCAACCCATCCCTTACGGCACAGCAGTCTCCCGACGGCAAGGCCAGGGAATGGCCGCTGTACGACCTGGAGAATAAGCAGGTTATGATATTCGATGAATTCAATATTCATCCGGAGAAGGAAGCCGAGCGCCAGATCCTGGATTGGGACCGCACATATTTTCTGACCAAATATTATTGCATCTGATCAGTAAGGCCGTGTGCTTTTAATTGAATTTTGATTGTAAACAGACCTCCTGTTGTGTAAAATAAAGGCACAGCGGGAGGTTTTTAATCGGAGGAAGTTGTTATGGCGAAAACGGTTGCGATCGGCGTACAGGATTACGCAAAGCTTATCGAAGGACAAAACTTTTATGTGGATAAAACAGGGTTTATCAGAGAATCCTTCCAGCCCCGGTAAAATCAAACAATCAAAAAAGCCCATATAATCAACCTGTGCGCAGGAAAATGACGAAGGTTCAAACTCCTTTATTTTTCTACCGGATAGCATTTTGCAAAAGCTGGGAAACCTTACAGAAGAGGAAAAAGCTCTGTCGATCATAGAAGAAGATGCGGGGAAGCATTTTGATCCGCTGCTGGCTCATCTTTTGTCATAAGGATAAGGGAGGTTCGTTGAAAGATAGTCAGCGAAGTCATATTTATCAGTTGCTTCCTAAGATCATTTCCATTCCTTTTTGCTGAGAGGCTTTAGGTAATTCTTCTTAAGATCACGGATGTTCCCAAAGAACATTGATTCTGATTTTGAAAAGAGGTTATTTTCAAGCTTTAGACGCACAAGTTCCATAGTGCATAACAAATCCGCTGCCTGAAACAGCTTGTATTCTGTAGGCATCACTTTTCTGAAAATAGGGTTTGGAAGCAGAGCGTTGAAGACAGAGGATAGTATTTTGCTGACCTCAACCTGTCCGTTGTCGTAGTAAAGCTTTACATCATCAAAGGAGAGAAACTCTTCGTAGTTATCGTTTACAAATCGGGAAATTTGCTTTGACAGCTTTCCTGTGGCTTCAACAACATCTGAAATATGCTTCTTTTCGATATAGAAGCATTTGTAACGAATATTTATTTGACGAATAAAAGCAACCATTTTGTTAAAGATACGGCGGCGTTCATCAATCTCTATTTCTTCATAGATTTCTTCCTTGCGGATTATGGGGCCGGTATGTATACAGAGGTTGTCCAAGTGGAGATATGAAAGTTCCTGATTCAGTTTTGCGATTGCAGGCTGAATATCTTCACTTTGGACATGGAAGATCATCGTAATGATGTAGTAAGGGGAGTGAGCAGAATATTCTCCAAAATCCCCGGATTCATCTATAAAAATACTAAGTTCTTTCAATATTGTTCACCTCTGAATCGATTGTAAAAAAATGGCGGGGAACTTCCCCGCCGATGATGGACCTGGGCCTTACGACCAGCCCAAATAAAACGACATTTATAATAGTCAGTATATGCGAAAAACGCTCAAATTGCAAGGAAAATTTATGAACCCGGCTTCTTGCGCATCCGGCTTCCTGCCTCGGGCTTGGGCGTGTTGCTTATTGCGGTATTGCTGCTTGCCACCGGGGGGAGCGGGACGGTCGGGATAAGCAGCTCGGTTATTTTGAAGGCCTAAAAGCTTCGAATCCTTCCAGCCCCGGTAAAAAATCAAACAATCTAATTTATCCCCTGAACGCTCTGGCGGGGATTCGTTGATTTTTCATTTTTAATATAAATCATCTTATTCCTGTGATATAATCGAACCAGTGTCAGACTATAAGGCTGCTTCATAAAGCCCTCTTTCAACATTGCCGCTTTTGTGAAATGACAACAGCAGCGTGTATATTGCCGAAGGGGATCCCCATAAGGCGACCGCAAAGAAGGAGAGCAGGTACATCAAATCTAAGGAAGAAAATATAAAACAATTAGGAGGTATTAGCATGAAAGCAGACAGGATCATCAAAAACGCGAAAATCTTCACCTCGGATAAGGATAATCCACAGGCGAGCGCTCTTGTGGTGAAGGACGGTAAATTCGTCTACGTCGGTGACGAGGCAGGCCTTTCCGGGTATGAGGGAGAGGTCACGGATCTTGGCGGCAAGTTCATCATGCCCAGCATCATTGACAGCCACGTTCACGTAACCATTCCTGTGGGGTTTGAGTATGCGGAGATGGGAGAGCGCCTTGAACCGAACGGCAAACAGGAAGCACTGGACATTATGGCCAGCCGTATCAAAGAGAATCCCGGCCAGAAGAGATACAGGTTCCTTTTGGAGAAAAAATTCCTCAATGGGGAGGATATTGTAAAAGAGGAGCTTGACGCGATATGTCCGGATGCCGAGCTTCAGATCCAGGAAGGGGAAGGACACAGCATCTGGGTCAACTCAAAGATACTTGAGAGGCATGGTATTACCGACGATACGCCGGACCCCATTCCGGGACTTGCCATTTATGTGCGTAAGGACGGACATGTGACCGGAAATTGTATTGAAGGCGCAGCGGAAATACCTATCATCCTCGACAGCTCGATGGAGCTTACCGATGAACAGGTTGACGCAGCGCTTAAGCGTTGGATCGATTTTTCGGTTGAATACGGAGTGAGCTGTGTCTTCGATTCCGGTCTTCCGGGAGATGCAAAGTTCCATGAGAAGGTATATAAACGGCTGAAGGCTCTTGATGAACAGGGAAAGCTTCCGATTTATGTTGACGGAAGCCTTGTGGTCAATGCCGAGCGGGATGCCGCGGAGGGCCTTGAGGAGGTGAAACGCTTCCATCGTGAGTACAACACGGAGCACCTTAAGGTACATACCATGAAGATATTCCAGGACGGAACCCAGAAGATCCATACGGCAGCCATGGTTACCCCTTATGCGGATATAGGTACGACGGGAACTACCGCATTTTCCGCGGAGGGAATTTGTGAGCTTTTGAAGAATCTTAATGAGGCGGGTCTGGACCTTCATCTCCACACTGTTGGTGAGCGTGCGTCCCGCGAGGTACTGGATGGCTTTGAGATGGCCAAAAAGGAGCTGGGAGACAGCTTAAAGGTAAGAGTTACCTGTGCCCATCTTGAAGTTCAGGATGACGCGGATCTTAAACGTTTCGCAGAGCTGGGCGTGATCGCGGACTTTACCCCGCACTGGCATGCGGGAACTCCGGATGAATCCAGTAAATGGCTGGGTATGGACCGTGCATGCAAGCAGTTCCGCTGCAAGACGATCTGGGATACCGGAGCTTTAGTTACATGGTCAAGTGACAACATCACTTTCGAGGACTTTATGACATGGAATCCGTATCTTGGCATGGAAGTCGGCATGACACGGAAGATCACCGATAAGACCAGAGGGTATGAATGGACCAGATGCGATACAGTATTCCCGCCTGAAAATGAGAGGATGGGAATTGAAGAGATGCTTCTGGGCTTTACCATCAACGGCGCAAAGCAGCTTGGCATAGAGGATAGGAAGGGCTCCATCACGGCCGGTAAGGATGCTGACTATCTGGTATTCGACAAAGACCTTCTTACGGCAGAGCAGGAGGGCTTCAGCTACAATAAGCCGACCGATGTGTATTTTGCGGGAAAGAAAGTAAATTGAATTCACCTTAACAGCGAAATTACTTAACAAGTACAGAAGTGATTTTGATTGTAAACAGACCTCCTGTTGTGTAAAATGAAGGCACAGCAGGAGGTTTTTGATCGGAGGAAGTTGTTATGGCGAAAACGATTGCGATCGGCGTACAGGATTACGCAAAGCTCATCGAAGGACAAAACTTTTATGTGTTTTTTCTAATGAATATGAGAACAGGGGAGACCTGTTTGAGGGCCGGGATATCTTTAAGGATGAAAAATACCGTGAGCTTCAGGGAGCCTATCCGGTCATATTTCTGACCTTTGCCGGGGTTAAGGCCAACACTTACAAAGGCTCGGTCAAAATTCTGAAATACCTTCTTCTGAATGCATGTGACAGGTTACCTCAATGTGGTGACCACCACATCCGATGAGTATGCCACAGCCTTCGACTTTACCGAGGAAGAGGTATTCAAAGCTATGGACGATCAGGGAATCCCTGAAGAGGAAAAGGAGAATGTGAAGTTCTGGTATGACGGGGACTTCATAAAGAGACGGAAGTTTTCTGCCTTTCAACACCTTCGACGCTTATGCAGAAGGCGCTGTAAAGGATATCGATATTCTCATTGGCTGCAGCAAGGATGAGATGAGCACATGGATAGGCTCCATGGCGATGAGGGCTTGCAGTACGTAACTGTGAAGGTACTGAACAATTACGTATATTGTATAATAATTGCTGCTGTGTTACATTTATTTCAGCGGCCTCTTTGTATCGCAGAGCCGTCGAAAGGAAGAGTTAGTTCCCGGGCGCACGACCTTCTTCTAAGATCGGCGCAGGCAGTGAAAGGAGTTTGTATCATGAAGGAAAATGTTATCATCGTAAACTGTAAGGTGCCGAGTGAAGCATATCAGATACTGACTGAGCTTCGCCAGGATCACGACCAGAAGGGCTTTAAGGTTTCCCACGGAGCACTTGTGAAAAAGGAAGCCGGAAGCCTTTCTCTGAAGGATTATTTTATCTCCGGCGATGCGATAGGGGATAGTGGCCTGACCGGCGGGCTGATCGGGAGCCTTGCGGGTCTGCTGGCCGGTCCCCTGGGTGTTCTGCTTGGCGGAATTACCGGTCAGGCGATCGGCGATTCTATGGACATGGAAGAGCTGGAAAGCAAGGCCGGGATATTGGAAAAAGCAGGTGAAACGCTTGCAGACGGGGATACCGCCGTGCTGCTGTATGC
>DFEA01000035.1:11696-24144 GCA_002368575.1 Lachnospiraceae bacterium UBA3814
GCGGACGCCGGGGAGATAGCTGCCGAACTCGAAAGCAGGAAGCAGGCAGGCAAAAAGAGTAAACAGGCACAGATCGGGCAGGAAGGGAACAGACCGATCACCGACGGGGATTATGACAGGGAATTGGCTGTCAGGTGTGTCAACGGAACCTTCGTCGGAAAGAAGAAGGAGAACGTCATTTCCTATAAAGGCATTCCCTTTGTCGGGGAACAGCCTGTGGGAGACTTACGCTGGAAGGCGCCGGTGGATGCTGGCCCGAAGGAAGGCGTCTATGAGGCATACAGCTATGGGAAGGCCCCCGTTCAGTCGCCGGGAGATCCCTCTATTGCAAATGGTACGAGCGAGGACTGCCTGTACTTAAACATCTGGAAGTCTGACGGGACATCGGCTGAGAAGAAGCCGGTCATCGTGTGGATCTACGGCGGCGGCTGGGAGGTAGGCGGAACGACCGACCCGCAGTACGATTGCCATAATCTCGTGAAGGAGAACCCGGATGTCATTTTCGTTACCGTCTCCTACAGAGTCAGCTTCTTCGGCTTCCTGCATCTGTCCCATCTGCCCGATGGTAAGGACTATGCGGATGCGGCGAATCTGGGACTGATGGATCAGCTGATGGGACTTAAGTGGGTGCATGAGAATATTGCGGGCTTCGGCGGCGACCCCGATAACGTGACCATCTGGGGCGAATCTGCCGGCGGCGCAAGCGTATCTCTGCTTCCGCTCGTCAAAGGCTCGCATGAGTATTTCAGGCGTGTCATCACTCAGAGCGGCGCTCCCGCACAGACCCGGAGCACGGAGCAGGCCATCGCGATCACAAACAGGGTGATGGAGGAGCTCGGCTGCAAGACCGTCGCCGACCTGCTGAAGGTCAGTGCCGAGAAGTTTACGGATGTATGGACGCGTCTTTACGGGTTTTATCAGGTGCTTGGCATACGCACCTTCCCGGAGAGGGATGGCAGCTTCCTTCCGCTTGATCCATGGGAGGCATACGCGAACGGAGCGGCGAAGGACATAGAGTTCCTTCAGGGCTGCAACAAGGATGAAATGAATACCTTCCTTGGAGCCACCGGGGTGGATGTCTGGAATAAGTGGGCAGGTGAGCGCAAGGCAGAGAAGCTGACTCAGTTAACGGATAAGGAGAAGGAGCTGGTAGAAAGCTACTGTGGAGATATCAAAGGAGAAAGCTATGAGCCTACCGTCCGTCTGTTCAGCCAGATCATGTTCATCGCGCCTCAGATCAGGCTGTCGGAGGAGCAGGCTAAAGCAGGCGGTAAGTCCTACACCTATTACTACACGGTGGAATCCTCCGTGCCGTTGATAAAGGCCGGCCATGCGTCGGAGCTTTCGATAGTATTCAATCATCCGGAGATGAACGAATTCACGGGAAGGACGATCGACGAGAACTTCGCAAAAACCATGCGAAGGATGTGGATACAGTTCGCAAAGACCGGTGATCCGTCGCTTACCGCGGAGCTCTCCCCCGACGGAAGGGCGCATGAGTGGCCGCTTTACAAGCCTGATGACAGACAGGTAATGGTCTTGAATGAGCAGGATATCCACCCGGAAAAGGAGTCTTCCTTGAAGATAGTTGATTGGGAGAGATCCTATTTCCTGACAAATTATTATATGCCTTAAGAAAAGTTAAAGGACAGATAAAAATGAAAAAGCTATTCACGATCGATGATTTTATGGTCGCCCTCATTGCGGCACTGGGTTACGGCTTCGGTGAAACGATCGCGAGTCTTTCCGGCTGGTCGGTTCTGATGTGTACCGTGGCCTGCTTTGCTTTGGGCATGGCCTCGGAGGAGATCATAAGCAAAATTGTTTTCAGTAAAGCTGTCCAGAATAATCCGAGGATAAAGGTGTTCACTTTTACAGCGATCATCCTTGTTTTTCTGGCCGGCCAGTATATTTCGATCCGCTGGATGGGTGTGTCCATGCTGGAATACCTGCAGGAGGAGTTCGCGTTTGTCGTAGTACTTCCCGTTCTCGGCTTTATCGTGAACCTGCTTATCCGCCTGTATCAAATCCGAAAGATCCGCAGTCGTTATGAGGACGGGGGCGAGGGCTTTGTATTTGATCTGAAAAAAGAGGACATTGAGGAGACAAACAGACAAAACCAGCCCATCACCGGAGAATATGACACTGATTGCGCGGTAAAGACAAAAAACGGCATCTATGTCGGGGAAAAATACGGGAAGTTTGTTGCATATTTGGGAATTCCCTACGCAAAGCCGCCGGTTGGCGGGCTGAGATGGAAAGCTCCTGAACCGCTTCCCGCGTCGGACGCCGTATTTGAAGCAAAAAATCTGGGAGCCTCGGCCATACAGGTCGAGCACAGTGGTTCGATCGTAAAGCATCACAGACAGAGCGAGGACTGCCTGACACTGAATATCGGTGTCGGGGGAGAAAAAACGGAAACCCTCAAACCGGTGCTGGTGCTGTTCCACCATGGCGATCTCACCTTCGGCGGCTCTGCAGATCCCCTTTTATACGGCGGAAATTTTGGAGAGAAGCATCCGGACACTGTCTTCGTGAGCTTTAATTTTCGCCTGGGTATTTTCGGCTTTATCGATTTTTCAGAGATCCCCGGAGGGGAGTCCTGCCCGGACACCTTAAATCTCGGACTGCTCGATCAGATCGCGGCATTAAAATGGATAAAAGAAAATATAAAGGCCTTTGGGGGTGATCCTGAACGGATCACTGTAATGGGCTCTGAGGCCGGCGCGACCTCCATATTTATGCTTGCGGTAAGTGATGAGGCAAAGGGCCTGTTCCAGAGAGCGATCATAGTCAGCGGAAGCCCCGCCTACGTCTATAACACGCCGGAGGCATCCAGAGCCCTGACAAAGAGTCTGTTAAAGGAAACGCGGACCGAAACCATGGAAGAGCTTATGGCGCTTGACACAGATACCCTGAAGGATGCGTCGCAGAGGCTTTGGAAGAATATGTGCGCGCCGGTCTGTGACGGGAAACTGATCCCTGAAAACGTGTATCAGGCCCTCAAGGATGGAAAAGCTTCAGGCATTGAGTTCATCATCGCCATTACCAGTGACGAGACCGATGTATACAGGTCCTTTATCGGGAATGAGAAGTGCATTGGTGAGATATCCTCGACTATGGCTGACATACGAAGCTGTCTGAATGATACCGGCCTTAGCGCGGTACAGACATATCTTGAAGCACAGACAGCTTCATCGAGTGAGCTTGAAGCGCAGATGGAGCTTTTGGAGCAATGGCTTGCGCTTTCCATC
Organism: Lachnospiraceae bacterium UBA3814; assembly: GCA_002368575.1. Taxonomy (GTDB): domain Bacteria; phylum Bacillota; class Clostridia; order Lachnospirales; family Lachnospiraceae; genus UBA2868. Next base: position 14,951 of record DFEA01000035.1, read on the forward strand.
TATAGAGCCGCGGTCAGGCTTAATGAGGCAGGGAATCGGGTTCATCTGATATACTGGGATGAAGCTCCGCTGATAGAGAATCTGGGCTCGGGTACGGTGGACGTGACGGCAGCTTTACTCGGAAACGATGAGGCCCTGCGGATGTATGGCAACGTGCTGGATAAGGATCTGTCAGAAATCCTCCAGACTCTGCTGCATAAATTCTTAAACGGGGAGAGTCTTAAGCTGTATACAAATGAGATCAAGGGCGTCGATGCCTTTGACTGGAAAAAGTTTCCCCGGGCGCTCATCGTTTCGGACGGGAAACTGCAATGCGATAAAATAGAAGACAGGATCACCGAGATAAAGGAGCTGTTGAACGATGACGCCTATAAAAGCTGAAAAGCAGCATAATGTTCAGGTAAAACAGTCAGTCTCAGGCCGGAGAGGTCTGTGAGAATGTATCAGAAGGCGGGATATTATGATAAGGAAGGGATCTGACAGCCTGAGCGGCACCGGCAGGACAGCTTTGCTTATTCTGGCAGCACTGATAATGGGATTTATACTGTCGGGCTGCAAAGGAGAGGATGAGGAGGCGGCGGAGCTTCCGGAGGAGGAGTCTCTTGTCACCATAGGCTTTTCACAGATAGGCTCGGAATCGGACTGGAGAATGGCCAGTACAAAATCGGTGCAGGATGCCTTTCTGGCAGAGGACGGCTATTCGCTCATCTTTAACGACGGACAGCAGAAGCAGGAGAACCAGATCAAGGCCATAAGAGAATTCATCGATCAGGACGTGGATTACATACTTCTTGATCCCTGCGTGGAGACGGGCTGGGATTCGGCCCTGCTTGAGGCAAAGGAAGCGGGCATCCCGGTTATCGTCTATGACAGGGAGGTAAAGGTGTCCGATGAGAGCCTGTATACCGCGTGGATGGGTTCGGATTTCTATCTCGAGGGTCAGAGAGCCTGCAAATGGCTTTATGAATATCTGAAAAGGATAAAGCATTCCGGTGAAGTGAATATAGTTGATATTCAGGGAACTCTGGGCTCAAGCGCCCAGATGGGAAGGACGAAGGCCCTGGAGGACGCGGTAAGGGAGTATCCGGGATGGAACCTGCTTGACCAGGCGACAGGCGAATTTACAACCTCTAAGGGAAAAGAGGTCATGGAGGACATGCTTATAAAGCATGGCGGAAATATAGATATCGTATACTGCGAAAACGATAATGAAGCCTACGGAGCCATAGAGGCCATCGAAAACGCGGGATACAGGATCGGACCGGATATAGGGGGATATGAGATGCTGATCATGTCCTTTGATTCCACAAGGGAGGGCTTAAGGCTTACCGAAGAGGAGAAGATAGCCGTAAATACCGAGTGCTCTCCGCTCTACGGCCCCAGGCTCAGGAGCATGATAGAGGCGCTCAGGGCAGGGAAGGAGGTCCCCTTCAAGACCTTTATAGAGGAGGGACAGTTTTCCGCGTTTACAGGTATCCGGGAGGTCAGTGCGGACGGCACGGACTATGCCGTGACCATCGTAAACGATGCCCTGATCGAAGAAAGAGAGTATTGATATGATAAAGCTGTTTTTGGTTGAAGATGAGGCTGTCATGCGGGAGGGGATCAAGCGGCGGATCGACTGGAGCGCGGAAGGGATAGAATTTGCCGGAGACGCCCGGGACGGAGAGCTTGCCCTTCCCATGATCCTTGAAAAAAAGCCCGATATCGTGATCACTGACATCAAAATGCCCTTCATGGACGGGCTTAAGCTTTCGGAGCATATAAGGGAGGCGCTCCCGGACACGAAGATAATCATCCTTTCCGGCTACGACGATTTCAGCTACGCAAAGGAGGGGATAAGGCTCGGGGTTACCGAATACCTTTTAAAGCCCATAACACCCGCGGCTCTTCTGAAATCGATCCATGAGGTCATGGAAAAGATAGAACAGGAGAGGAAGGAAAAGGAAGAGCGTTCCTTAAGGAGCGCGGAGGAATATGAGAAGAAGGAAAAAGAGGCTGTAAGGCTCTTTTCCGAGCTTGCAAAGCAGTTTCTTGACAGGCCCGGATCAGGCCCGGAGAGCCATGACAGGGATACGTCCTTTGTAAATATGGACATAAGCAAGGCCGGCGAGGTATCAGGAAAGGAGCTGGAGAGCTTTCTCAGGACCGGCACACAGGACGGGGCCCGGGCCATGATCGACTCTGTTTTTGATTCCATAGGGGATCAGAACTCCCGTTCGCTTATTTTTCTGAATTATCTGACAATGGATCTTTATTTTACCATGGTCAGGTTCCTTAAGGAGATCGGTGAAAATGTATCTGAAATAAACAGTAAATGCGGAGACATAAATGATATCATACGCGACATGACAGGGACGGAGGACGCAAAAAGATACCTGTCCGAATACCTTTCCGCGGTCATAAGCGCAAGGGATAACGGCTCCGCAAGGAAATACGGCAGGATCTTAAGAGACGCGGCTGTTTATATAGACGAGCACTATGCGGATGAGGACATTTCACTCAATACCCTGGCAGAGCTTGCAAATATCAGCCCCAACCATTTTTCCGCGATCTTTTCTCAGGAAATGGGAGTTACCTTCATAGAGTACCTGATAAACAAAAGAATGGACAAGGCAAAGGAGCTTCTTATGACCACGGACATGAAGAGCTTTGAGATAGCCTATGCCGTAGGCTATAAGGATCCTCACTACTTCAGCTCTACCTTTAAAAAGACACAGGGAATGACGACGAAGGAGTTCCGTGCAAGAGGGAGGGAAGGGTGAAAAAGACATTATCCTTTAAGACCATGTCCATAAGAAGAAAGCTTGCCCTTTTGAGCACGGCCATCATCCTTCCGTTTATCAGCATTACCATTCTGTTTATCTTCAATCTTAACAGGCTTGCCGCCTCCTACGATCTGATCGTTAAAAATATAACAAATGCCAATGAGTATAATACCGTGTTCAAGGAAAAGATGGATGCCGTAATGTATCAGATGGTGGCAAGATCCTTAAGCAAGGAGGAGGTAGAGGAGGAGCTGTCCATGGAAAACCCCGATAAGCTCATAGAGAATGCCGGGGAGGATTTTTCAAGGATGCGGGAGCTTACCGGGTCCGGAGAGGCAAAGGGAAGGATAGACAGCATACTTAAGCTTTTAAACACCCTAAAGCGGCGGGCTGAGGAGATAAACAGCACCGTAAAGATATCGGGCCATTATGATGAGAACATGATGAGGTTAGATACCGATATACGCATCATTACGGAGCTGATACAGGAAAGGATCTCCGAATATATCTATTACGAATCCTCCGGCATGGAGAAGACCAGGCTTGAGATAGACAGGCAGAGATATTTCATATCCAATTTTGCCATAGCTACCCTTGTGGCGATCACCATACTTACGATCTATCTTTCGGTGCTCATCTCGGGAAGCATAACCGCTCCCATAGACGAGCTGTGCCGGGTCACCGAGGAGGTAAAGAACGGAAACTTTGAGGCAAGGGCCGGGCTTGAATCGGGGGCGGAGCTTATAGAGCTGGGAAATTCCCTTAACTCCATGGCGTCACAGCTGGGGACGCTTGTGGATAATATAAAGAAGGAGCAGATCAACTCAAGGAACCTTGAGCTGAGGCTTCTGCAGGCTCAGATAAATCCCCATTTTCTCTACAATACCCTGGATAATATCCTGTGGCTTTCGGAGGACGACAGAAAGGAGGACGTGGCCTCGCTCGTGACCTCTCTTTCAAGGTTCTTCAGGACGACTCTTTCGGGAGGCAGGGATTATGTCCCGATAAGAGACGAGATATCGCATATCGAGGCTTACCTTGAGATTCAGCAGTTCCGTTACAGGGACATCATGGATTATGAGATAAGCATACCGGAAAAATATATGGATTATTCCATTATTAAGATGACACTTCAGCCGGTGGTGGAAAACGCGCTTTATCACGGGCTTAAGAACAAGCGCGGGAAGGGAACGATAAGGATAGGAGTATACGAGAGCACCTCTGAGCTTACAAAGAGCGCGGAGGGCGCGGATATCTTCCACGACATCTATAAGATAGAGGACGGGGGCTTTTATCAGCTCGTGCTTACGGTGACGGACGACGGCATCGGAATGAAGGAGGAGGAGCTTCTCAGGATAAGAAGGATCGCTGACTGCCTGGAAAAGCCCTCTATCAACAACTCGGGCTTCGGGATTTCCAACGTGGCAGAGAGGCTTAAGCTTAATTACGGCGTTAACTGCGGGCTTAGGTACGACAGCGAGTACGGGAAGGGGACCAGGGTGGAGATCCGCATACCGAGGATATTATATGAGGCCTGATGTAACAGCTCACCGAAGGGTGAACTGTTACGGCCTGATAAAAAAATCCACTTCTTTCATAAAAAAATCTATTTTTGTTCATATTCTATTCATATTTCGGTAAAAAACAGCACTTTTTTTTTAAATAATTCCATGGAGTTCTTTTCTTCTTCCGCCTAAAATGATACTCAGTTGAAGGTTCACTGAGGTAAGGGATCATACAGTTACTGAGGTGGACAGAGTAAAAAAGGAGGAAATGGAAATGAAAAAGAAACTGATCAGTGTATTACTTACCGGATGTCTGGCAGCAAGCCTTCTTGCAGGCTGTGCGGCTGCTCCCGCTCCCGCTCCGGCAGCTGATGCGGCTCCGGCTCAGGAAGCGGCAGCTGATGCTACCGAGGAAGCGGCAGACGTAGTAGAAGAGGCTGCTGAAGAGGTTGCTGAAGCAGTTGCTGAGGACGGCGGCAGCGAAGGCGGACTTATTTCGGTAGGTTTTGCACAGGTTGGACATGAGTCTGACTGGAGAACAGCTTCAACCAAGTCATGTCAGGACGTTTTCTCAGAGGCTAACGGCTATGATCTCAGCTTCGTTGACTGCGATAATGACGAAGCAGCTCAGAAGGAAGCAGTTCGTTCCTTCATCGAGCAGGGCGTTGATTACATCATCATCGATCCTATCATTGCCACAGGTTGGGATACCGTTCTTACAGAGTGCGAGGATGCAGGCATTCCCGTAATCGTTATTGACCGTACTATCGAAGATTCCGATAAGTATGTATCATGGGTTGGTTCGAACTTCTTAACAGAAGGTCAGGCTGCCGGTGAGTGGTTAAAGGCATATGCCGACGCTCAGGGCATCACAGAGATCAACGCTCTTGTTATCTCCGGTTCAACAGGCTCCTCAGCTCAGATCGGACGTTCCGACGGCTTCAAGGAGATCGCTGACAAGTATGGCTTCAACATCCTTGACGAGCAGACCGGTGACTTCACAGAGGCAGGCGGTCAGGAAGTTATGGAGTCCTACTGCAAGTCCTATGAAGGAAAGTTCAATGTTGTAGTATGCCAGAACGATAATGAGGCATTCGGTGCAATGACAGCTATGGATAACGCCGGTGTTAAGTATGGTCCCGGCAATGATGTTATCCTTATCTCCTTCGATGCATGTACAGCAGGTCTTGAGGATGTTAAGGCCGGCAAGATCACGGCTGACTTCGAGTGCAATCCTCTTGCTGCTCCTTTCGTAGAGGAAGTTATCAAGACTATCCAGGGCGGCGGAACACCTGAGAAGGAAGTTTACATGGTTGAGCATTGGTATGCGCTTCCCGAGCAGATCGTAGAGTTCTCAGTTAACGGTGAGCCTCAGGAGATGACCGAGGTTACCGACGCTGTTATCGAGGCTCAGTACTAAATCGTCGGAACAAAACTGAAGTTCGTTCCTAAGCACATGATCTTCATAAATGAAGATCAGCGCGGACAAGATCAGGAGGTCTCTGAACCCTCAGGGGCCTCCTGTTGTTTGCAGGACCGAAAACATCTGAAAGAACGGAAGAAAGGAGCAGTTGCATGGAAGACAGAACAGTATCACAGGGCGATCCTTCAGTAAATGATCGTAAAGAGCAGGCCTCAAAGCCCGGGATCGGGGACGATGGCGTGGTACTTACTGCCAGAGGTATCACGATGACCTTTCCGGGAGTCAAGGCTCTGCAGGATGTGGATTTTACCCTGAGAAAGGGTGAGATACACGCCCTCATGGGAGAGAACGGCGCGGGAAAGTCGACCCTGATAAAATGCCTTACCGGTATCAATGACTTTGAAGCGGGAGAGATCCATATCGACGGTATTTCAGGACCCGTTAAGAATCATTCTACCAGAGACGCGCAGAATGTCGGCATATCTACCGTGTATCAGGAGGTTAATCTCTGTCCTAACCTTTCGGTTGCGGAAAACCTTTTCATCGGACGGGAGCCGATGACAAAGCTTCATACCATTGACAGAAAATCCTACAACAAGCGGTCTCAGGCCATAATGGATGAGCTGGGGATATCTGTCGATGTTACCCTTAATCTGGAAAATTATTCCCTTGCGATCCAGCAGATGGTGGCTATCGCAAGGGCTGTAGATATGGATTGCAAGGTTCTTATCCTTGACGAGCCCACCTCCTCCCTGGATGACGAGGAGGTCGAGAAGCTCTTCATTCTCATGAAGAGGCTTCGTGATAAGGGCGTCGGAATAATCTTTGTTACTCACTTTCTTGAGCAGGTCTACGCGGTCTGCGACAGGATCACGGTCTTAAGGGACGGACGGTTCGTGGGAGAATACCCGATAGAGGAGCTGCCGAGAGTCAAGCTGGTCGCGGCCATGATGGGTAAGGACCTGGATGATCTTGCCGAGATCAAAAAGGAGGGCGCTCAGGATGCGGTCAATAATCCTCTTGAGATAAGCGCGAGAGGCCTTTCCCACACAGGTACCGTTAAGCCCTTTGACCTTGACATCCATAAAGGAGAGGTGGTTGGCGTGGCAGGTCTTCTGGGCTCCGGGCGGAGCGAGCTTGCAAGGTCGATATACGGGGCCGACAAGGCCAATACCGGAACCCTTATGGTAAACGGAAAGGAAGCCAAAATAAACCAGCCTATAGATGCCATGAACCTTGGAATGGGAATGCTTCCCGACGACAGAAAGGCGGAGGGTATCATAGGAGACCTTTCGGTAAGAGAGAACATAATACTTGCCCTTCAGGCGAGAAAGGGCATGTTCAAGCCTATTTCAAGGGCAAAGCAGGAGGAACTGGCGGACAAGTTCATAGCCCTTCTGCAGATAAAGACTGCCAGCAAGGAGACTCTCATAAAGCAGCTTTCCGGCGGAAACCAGCAGAAGGTCATCCTCGCCAGATGGCTGGCAACTGATCCCGATTTCCTGATACTGGACGAGCCTACGAGAGGTATCGATATCGGAACCAAATCCGAGATACAGAAGCTGATAGTAAAGCTTGCGGGAGAAGGAAAGAGCATATTGTTCATCTCCTCGGAGATAGCGGAGATGCTGCGTACCTGCAGCCGTATGGCTATAATGAGAGACGGTCAGAAGGTAGGCGAGCTTGACAGGGAGCTTACCCAGGAGAACGTCATGAAGGCTATAGCGGGAGGTGAGACAAGCTGATGAATGGAAATACTGTGTGGAACAAGATCAAAAACTGGAGCCTTCTGCTTCCGGTAGTGGCCCTCATTCTCGTGATGGCCGTAAATATCATATATGATGCCGTAAACGGCAATAATCCTCTTTCGTTTTTTATGATAACTCTCCAGCAGACTACAGGCAACGGGACCATCCTGTACGGACGTATCATAGATATCTTAAACCGCGGAAGCGAGGCTGCGATCCTTGCCATCGGAATGACGCTTGTGGTCTCCTCCTCTGCGGGAACTGATATTTCGGTAGGCTCCGTGATGAGCCTGTGCGCGAGCTTCTGCTGTATGCTGCTTGCGGGCTATGGGGTATCCTCCACCACCACGCTTGCAAGGCCGCTCATAGTCGGTATCCTCGGAGGGCTTCTCATGGGCACCGTATGCGGTATGTTCAATGGAACGCTGGTCGCCTATTTTAAGATCCAGCCCATGGTCGCAACGCTCATCCTTTATTCGGCGGCAAGAGCCATAGGACTTCTTCTCTGCAACGACCTGATCGTCTACGTGAGGAATCCGTCCTTCGCCTTTTTCGGAAGCTTTTTGGGACCTCTTCCGACACCGCTTGTGATCGCGGCTGTATGCGTGCTGATCGTTTCTCTGGTATTAAGAAAAACCGCGCTGGGAATGTATATCCAGTCCGTTGGGATAAACAGCAGGGCAAGCCGTATCGCGGGACTTAATTCCAAGCGGATCATCTTCCTGACCTATATGCTCTGCGGGCTTTTCGCGGGCATTGCGGGCATTGTCCAGTCATCCCGTATAACCTCGGCCGATTCGAATAACATCGGTCTTTATCTGGAAATGGACGCCATCCTCGCGGTGGCTCTCGGAGGGAACAGCCTTGGCGGAGGCAAGTTCAACCTTGCCGGCTCGATAATAGGCGCCTATACTATCCAGGCTATCACGACGACGCTTTACGCGCTGGGTGTCTCCTCGGCGCAGGCGCCGGTATTCAAGGCTGTTATCGTTATCATAATCGTTGCTATTCAGTCCGAGCCTGTCAGGAATTTCTTTAAGAAGCAGAGTCAGGCCAGAGTAAGGGGGGTGGCATAAATGAAGGAAAAAAAGATCAGAATGAACGGACATACCATTCTCCTGCTGATTACGGTGGCGCTGTTTGCCATATTGTACGCGGGCGGCTGCATGGCCTACGGTGCAAAGGGCTTTACCCACCTGCAGACCTTCTGTAATATCCTTATCACGAATGCGGGCCTTATCTGCGTGGCCTCCGGCCTTACCTGCGTCATGCTGACGGCGGGCATAGACATTTCGGTCGGCGCCCTTATCGCCATGGACTGTATGCTCCTTGCGGTAGGCATGCAGAAGGGGATAGGAGCCGTGCCGATGATACTGATAGTTCTTCTGATAGGGCTTGCCTTCGGAGCCTTTCAGGGCTTCATGGTGGGATATCTGGGGATACAGCCCTTCATCGTTACGATGGCCGGGATGTTCTTCTGCAGAGGCATGACCGCGGTCATCTGTACCGATCAGGTATCCATCACAGAGGCTATTAACGCGACCTTTTACAAATGGGCCAATTCAAAGGTGGTCATACCCTTTGGAGGCTATGTGAACAACAAGGGAAAATATTTGGCTCCGTATGTAAGGCCCGGGGTTATAGTCGCTCTGTTGGTGCTGGTAGTGATATTCCTGATGCTCCGCTATACAAGATTCGGAAGATCTCTTTACGCGGTGGGCGGGAGTGAGCAGTCGGCCACGATGATGGG
>DFEA01000035.1:24264-46335 GCA_002368575.1 Lachnospiraceae bacterium UBA3814
ATCGGCGGCATCTGCTACTGCCTCAACACGATGGCAGGGTCGGTCTCACAGGCTCTCGGGCTTGAGATGGACGCCATCTCCTCCGCGGTCATCGGAGGCACACTCCTTACCGGCGGTGTGGGAAACGTATTCGGTACCTTCTTCGGAGTACTGATAAACGGTACCATCTCCTCCATAGTAAAGACGAACGGAAAGCTTGCAAGCTCATGGCCCAACATTCTTACGGCAGCGCTGCTGTTCGTGTTTATTGTTATCCAGAGCGCCTTTGCGGCTATCAGGGAGAGATCGAAGAACAAATAAAGCCATTGAAGGCGGTAAGACCCCGCAGCCTCTTTGCCTGCGGGGTTTTATTGTGTAAGAGGTAATGATATGGAAAAGGGTCTTAATGATCCCGCGATGCGGGAGATACTGTTTGAGACCATAGAAGCTGATCATGAAAGAGACGGAAGCCCCGTAAGGGTCTTTGAGGAGCTGGTGATAGGCAAGAGCAGGGCCGACGCCATAGTCGTAACACGGGAAAGGATCCTGGGCTTTGAGATAAAAAGCGACAGGGACAGCCTGATAAGGCTGGAAAAGCAGGTGCATAATTATGACCGGTTCTGCGACTACTGCTATATCGTGACCGGGCTTCACTATCTGGACAGGATAGAGGAGCACGTGCCCGCTCACTGGGGGATCATGGATATCCTTTCCGATGAGAACGGAGGGCTTCATATCGAGACATACCGGGGAGCCGTAAGAAACCCGGCCGAAAGACCTACGGTAAAGCTCAAAAACCAGATGAACCTTTTGTGGAGATCTGAGCTTATGGAGATCGTGCGCAGATACAGGCTCAGGGGCTACAGCTCAAAGAACAAGCATAAGCTGAGAGACATGATCGTTACGGAGCTTGGGAAGGAGCAGTCGAAGCTTCTGACCTGCGAGCTTCTGCTGAACAGGGATTACAGCATTTATAAAAAAGAAAATGAAGAGGAGGATTGAAAATGTTTGTAAGAAACAGCGAAAAGGAATACAGGGATCTGGGAGGAGGAGTATTAAGGAAGGTGCTTGCCTACAGCGACAATATAATGAACGTTGAGCTGAGATTTCAAAAGGGGGCAAAGGGGGAGATGCATTCCCATCCCCATGAGCAGATAGGCTATGTTATAGAGGGAAGCCTCGTATTTCACGAGGAGGGAAAGGAGGACGTCACCCTGAACGCGGGAGACACCTATATAGTTGCTCCCAACGTGTCCCACGGTATAGACTGCCTGACCGAGGTAAAGCTTCTGGACATTTTTACCCCCATGCGTAAGGACTTTCTGTAAAACACTTATAACTGATTTAGCAAAATTTAATTCATTATTTATAATCTGGTTGTGAATCTTTGTTAATTGTGCTAGAATATCATCAGTTTATTTAAACGAATTTATATATTTTTTCAAAGGGAGGAATGTAAACAATGAAAATCAAGAAGATTGCTTCGATGCTTATGGCTTCCGTCCTTGCTCTCAGCCTGTCCGCATGCGGACTGAGCAGTGCTCCGGCTGAGGCTCCCGCCGATACCGCTGCACCCGCGGCCGAGGCTCCTGCCGAGGAAGCGGCTCCCGCGGATGAGGCTCCTGCCGAGGAAGCAGCATCCGACGCGGAGGCAGCAGGTGATCCTGCGGTCACCTTGGTAATGGCTGAGGTTAACCCTCTGGATACCATCGTCGGACGTATGGACATGAAGTTCAAGGAGGAGGTCGAAAAGCTTTCAGGCGGCTCTATTTCCATCGATCTTCAGGCATCAGGCGTTTTAGGCTCGGAGAATGATGTGCTTGACGCAATGCTCGGCGGTGCCGGGACCATCCAGATGTCAAGGATATCGGCTTTTGCTCTTACGAACTACGGCGGAGAAAAGAGCAAGCTCTTATCTATCCCCTATACCTTTGCTGACAGAGAGCATTTCTGGAACTTCGTTCATTCGGATCTTGCACAGGAATTCCTGAATGAGCCCTCCGAAAAAGGCGCGGGCGTAAGAGGTCTCTTCTACGGCGAGGAGGGCTTCCGTCATTTCTTCACCAAGGATCCCGTTGAGAAGGTTGAGGACTTCGCAGGAATGAAGATCCGTGTTTCCAACGATCCCGTTATGGTTGGTATGGTCAACGGACTTGGCGCTTCCGCTACGGAGATCGCCTTCGGTGAGCTTTATTCAGCTCTTCAGACCGGTGTCTGCGACGGTGCCGAGCAGCCTACAGCAAACTACAAGTCAAACGCTTTTGACGAGGTAGCTCCTAACTTCATCCTCGACGGACATACCCTTGGTGCCGTTCAGGTGATCATCACGGATGAAGCCTGGAATTCACTTACCGAGGCTCAGCAGGCAGCCGTTACCGAGGCTTCCCAGATCGCTTCCGATTTCTGTCATGAGATCTCCGAAGAGGCTGAGAACGAGGTTCTTGAGCAGCTTAAGGCTGAAGGCGTTAATGTTGTAGAGGTAACGGATAAGACTCCCTGGCAGGAAGCCTGCAAAGCTGTTATAGAAGAGAATACGAGCGATCAGGCAGAGCTTTATCAGCAGATCCTTGATCTTGCAAACTGATATTCTTATCCTACAGACATATTTACGGGGCACTGGGCAATGATGCCCTCTGCCCCATTTTTATCGAACAGCCGCTCAAAGGAAGGTGCAGCAAAGCTGACCGGCGGCTTAAGGGCAAGCAGGGTGCGATCTCATCTCTTCCTGCCCGATTACTAAACTGAAAGGAGAATACTCATGCCGGCGGTTTTTGAAAAGCTTGACAGAATAAGACCGATCTACGACGCGGTATATAAATTTACGGCTGTGCTCTGTAAGCTTCTGCTTATAGCTGATATCCTGATCGTTACGTTTCAGGTTGCCGGACGCTACATTCCGTTCATACCGGATCCTACCTGGACGGAGCAGGTAGTGCTTACTCTTATGTCGTATATGGCCGTGCTTTCTGCGGCACTTGCCATAAGAAGAGGAGCCCATATCCGGATGACTGCCTTTGACCGTTATCTTCCGAAAAAGCTTCTTAAGATCCTGGATCTTATAGCGGATTTTGCCGTTTTGGTGCTTGCGGTGATAATGATAGTTCAGGGATGGGTCTATGCCAGGAAGATAGGAGGACTGGGAAACTACGAGAGCATGCCGTGGTTATCCCGTTTCTGGATGTATTTTCCGGTTCCTCTGGCCGGAATAGCAATGTTTGTTTTCGAACTGGAGGCAGTTTATACGCATATAAAATCCTTCTTTGTTAAAACGGAGGCCGATGAAAGCAGTACATCAGGCACAGCCGGTGAAAAGAAGGGTTCAGAGGGAGGTGAGGACAGATGACGGTCAATTCAACTGCTATAGCGGTTCTGCTGATAAGCTTTATTATAATGATATTACTGAGGTTCCCCATCGCCTATGCGGTCGCGCTCTCCTCTATCCTGTGTCTTCTGGTTGAGGGTAATCCGCTTTCGACCCTGTGTCAGTTCATGGTCAAGGGTATCAGCTCCTTCTCTCTTATGGCGGTTCCCTTCTTTATAACCATGGGAGTTCTGATGGGCACCGGAGGCATATCCCAGAAGCTCATCGATCTGGCTAATGCCTGCGTAGGCTGGATGACCGGCGGAATGGCCATGGTCAATATCGTGGCCTCCTATTTCTTCGGCGGTATTTCGGGCTCCGCATCGGCGGATACCGCGTCACTTGGCTCGATCTTGATACCCATGATGGCGGAGCAGGGCTATGATAAGGATTTCTCTACCGCGGTAACCATAACCTCCTCCTGCGAGGGTCTTCTTGTCCCTCCTTCTCACAACATGGTAATTTACGCCATGTCGGCCGGCGGAGTTTCGGTGGGCGCTCTTTTCCTTGCGGGCTACATACCCGGTGCGCTGCTTGCGATCTCCCTTATGGTCGGCTCCTACATAATTTCCAAAAAGAGGAATTATCCCAAAGGGGATAAGTTCTCAGGAAAGGTACTTTTAAAGCAGCTTTCGATCTCGATATGGGCTCTGGCCGCTATCATCATAGTGGTCGTGGGCGTTGTCGGAGGAGCCTTTACCGCTACGGAGTCAGCGGCCATCGCGGTAATATACAGCCTTATCGTTTCGGTGTTTATCTATAAGGGCCTTGACTGGAAGGGTGTATGGAAGGCGCTTGACGAGTGCGTGAATACTCTTTCCATAGTGCTCATCTTAATAGCCACCTCCGCGGTATTCGGCAACTGCCTGACAAGGCTTCATGTTCCTGATATTGCGGCGAATGCCATTACCGGGGTCAGCAGCAATCCCTATGTGATCGCCCTCCTTATCGATCTTATCCTTCTGGTCCTGGGGTGCATCATGGATATGGCTCCCATCATACTTATAGCAACGCCGATCCTTCTGCCCATTGCTACCTCGATAGGAATAGATCCCATACAGTTCGGTATAATCATAGTACTTAACTGCGGTATCGGCCTGCTGACGCCTCCTGTAGGCGCGGTGCTGTTCATAGGCTCGGCGGTGGCGAAGCTCCCGATGGAAAAGGTCGTAAAGGCGACCCTGCCGTTCTATCTTTGCATGATTTTGGTTCTGATCCTTATTACATTCATACCGGGGATCAGTATGCTCCTGCCTAATCTTATGAAATAAAACATATAGCAAAGGGCGGCTGTGCGGACATACGGAAACGCAGGTAAAGGACGGTCTGTACAGCCGCGCTTTCCGGGAAAGCTGCTCCGGGGCTTACGGCGGGCGCAGATCCCGCGGTCCCAAGCTATGGGACGGAGCGGGTCTATACAGCGGTTATTGTGATATGGAATACAGGTACAGCTACAGGATAAGGACATCAGATCTCTGGCAGGCGCGGATGTATTATGCCTACGCATCATATCTGGCAACAGTGAACATCGTGTGCATTTTTGCCTCCATTGTGCTGATGATCGTCTTCTGGAAGAATGCCGAGCCCTGGGTAAGGCTCGTCATGCTTCTGTTTTTTTCTCTGTTTACGGTCTTGCAGCCTGCCTATATCTATTTTGACTGCAGGAAGCAGTTAAAGGGAAGGGATGAGGAGCTTGAGCTCACCTTTAACGAAAAGGGTCTCGTTATAAGGATAGGGGACAAGCTTGAAAAGCACCCATTCAGGGATATAGCCGGCTTTAATGTGCGGCCCACGCTTGTGATCGTATATACGGGGAACAATCAGGGATATATACTTACAAACCGGGTGCTTAAGGATACGCGGAGGGATTTTATTGAATTTATGCGAAGGAACCTGAAAAGATCCGTCCGGTAAACGAATTTACCCGATGCTTGCCTGCGGATATCGGATCGACAGGCGTAAAACAGGATGAGGTGATACTATGGAGATGACTTTAAGGTGGTACGGCAGCAGGTTCGATACGGTAACGCTTGAGCAGATCAGGCAGATCCCGGGGGTAAGGTCAGTGATCACGACGCTTTACGACGTTCCCGTGGGCGAGGCCTGGAAGAGAGAGCAGATACGGGCGCTTAAGGATGAGGTGGAGGCCGCGGGGCTTTCGATAGCCGGTATAGAAAGCGTTAACGTGCATGATGATATAAAGGTCGGTACCGGAAGGCGTGACGAGTATATCGACAATTATATAGAGAGTCTTGAGAACCTCGGAAAAGAAGATATCCACATGGTATGCTATAATTTCATGCCGGTATTTGACTGGACGAGGACAGAGCTTGCGAGAAAAAGGGCGGACGGCTCCACCGTCCTTGCCTATACGCAGAAGGCAGTGGATGCCATCGTTCCGGAGAAGATGTTCGATTCCATAAAGGGTGAAATGAACGGCACGGTAATGCCCGGCTGGGAGCCTGAGAGGATGGAGCATGTAAAGGAGCTTTTCGAAATGTACCGGGATGTGGATGAGGAAAGGCTCTTTGATAATCTTAAGTACTTCCTTGAAAGGATAATGCCCGTCTGCAACAAATACGACATTAGGATGGCGATACATCCTGATGATCCCGCCTGGAGCGTATTCGGGCTTCCCAGGATAATAATAAACAAGGAGAATATCCTGAGGATGATGAAAATGGTGGACGATCCCCATAACGGAGTCACCTTCTGCTCGGGCTCCTACGGTACTAACCTTCAGAACGATCTTCCGGATATGATCAGATCCTTAAAGGGAAGGATACATTTTGCTCATGTCAGGAATTTAAGCTTTATTTCAAAGGAGCCGGGCAGCCTTGATTTTGAGGAGGCGGCACATCTGTCCTCCGACGGGACCTTTGATATGTACGAGATAATGAAGGCACTTTACGATATAGGCTTCGACGGGCCCATAAGGCCTGACCACGGACGGATGATCTGGGGCGAAAAGGCGATGCCCGGGTACGGTCTTTACGACAGAGCTCTCGGAGCCGCGTACTTAAATGGTCTGTGGGAGGCTATCTGCAAATCCCACAGTAAATAAAGTGAGGAACGAACTAAAGCTCGTTCCTAAGCGCACGATTTGTACACAAATCGGCGCAGATAAGGAGGGAATGTTAATGAAGCTTAACAGTGAGGGTGTTAAGGACAGAGCGGCCTTTCAGGATAAGGGATATGTCCTTTATGATTTTGACCGTGAGGAAATGATAAATGCCACCCGAAGAGAGCCGGAATGGGTGCATTTCGGAGCCGGGAATATTTTCCGGGCCTTTCACGCGAATATCGCTCAGAGGCTCTTAAACAGCGGGATAATGAAAACGGGCATTATAGTCGTTGAGGGCTTTGACTATGAGATAATCGAAAAGATGTACAGGCCTCATGACGATCTCTCCATCCTTGTCACCCTTAAGAACGGGGAGGAAGGAAGCGGAAAGGGAGCTATTGAAAAGACGGTGATCGGAAGCATTGCCGAGTCCTGTATCCTCGATTCGGAAAACAAAGCTGAATACGACAGGCTTAAGGAGATATTCAGGGCGCCCTCCTTAAAGCTTGCGACCTTTACCATAACCGAGAAGGGTTATAACCTGAAGGACGCAAAGGGCGGATATCTTAAGGACGTTGCGGCTGACCTTGAGAACGGACCCGAAAAGCCCGCAAGCTATATCGGAAAGGTGGCGGCGCTCTTGTACGAGAGATATCTCGGCGGAGGGGCTCCGATAGCCATGGTCAGCACGGATAACTGCTCTCATAACGGGGACAGGCTGCGTGAAGCGGTATGTGCCTTTGCCGAAGGCTGGACAGAGAATGGCAGGGCTGAGAAGGGCTTCCTTGATTATATAAACGATCCCTCAAGGGTCTCGTTCCCCTGGAGCATGATCGACAAGATAACGCCGCGGCCGGACAGCTCAGTGGAGGAGCTTTTGAAGGCCGATTCCATCGACGGGCTCGAAAATGTGATAACCTCCAGAAAGACCTGGGTCGCTCCCTTTGTAAATGCGGAGGAGTGCGAATATCTTGTGATCGAGGATGATTTCCCGGGAGGAAGGCCGGAGCTTTCAAAAGCAGGTGTTATTTTTACAGACAGGGAGACGGTGGACAAGGTCGAGAGAATGAAGGTATGCACCTGCCTCAATCCCCTGCATACGGCGCTCGCGGTTTACGGGTGTCTTCTGTCCTATGAAAAGATAGCCGATGAGATGAAGGATGAGGATCTTAAGAAGCTGGTGACAAGGCTCGGCTACACCGAGGGACTTGTGGTGGTCACGGACCCCGGGGTGATCGATCCGAAGGAGTTTATCGATGCCTGTGTGAACGTAAGGATCCCTAACCCCTTCATGCCGGATACTCCGCAGAGGATCGCGACGGATACCTCGCAGAAGCTTCCCATACGCTTCGGGGAGACCATAAAAAATTACATTAAAAAGGGAATGGATACGAAAGAGCTCACGGCGATCCCGCTGGTGTTTGCGGGGTGGCTCAGGTATCTGATGGCCGTGGATGATGAGGGCAATGCCTTTGAACTGAGCCCTGATCCGCTGCTTTCCGAGGTAACCTCCTTTGTAAAGGACATAAAGCTCGGGGAATGTACCAAAGAAGAGGCTGAAAAGGCGGTGAGCGGTCTTCTTAAGGATAAACGGATCTTCGGAGTGGATCTTTATGAGGCCGGGCTGTCTGAAAAGGTGCTCACGTATTTTTCCGAGCTAATAAAGGGCAGAGGCGCGGTGAGAGCTGTGCTTGAGAAATATTTGTAATGGCGCACGATTTGCATACAAATCGGCGCGGTTAAGGAAATGATCCGTTCAGCTCGCTGAACGGATCGGCGCGAACTGAAGTTCGCACCTAAGCGCATGATTTTCATAAATGAAAATCGGCGCGGATAAGGAAATGATCCGTTCAGCAAGCTGAACGGATCGGAACGAACTAAAGTTCGTTCCTAAGCGCACGATTTTCATAAATGAAAATCGGCGCAGCGCAGTGGAGGAAAAGAATGGGAGCTCAGTTTGATTTTAATAATATAAAAAATCCGGAATTTTTTGCCCAGGGAAGACTGCCCGCACATTCGGATCATGAATATTACAGAGACAACACGGAGAGGTTCAACGGCTATACCACCTTTAAATACTCCCTGGACGGAATGTGGAAGTTTTATTATTCCGAAAACTTTGACGGAATGATCCCCGACTTTTATGAGCCCGGCTTTGACTGTATAAGCTGGGACAATATAAGGGTCCCTGCCTGTATACAGCTTGAAGGCTATGGAAAGCCCCAGTATGTAAACGTGCAGTACCCCTGGGACGGGCATGAGGAGGTGGAGCCCGGTGAGATACCGATGGATTTCAATCCCGTGGCTCATTATGTAAAGACCTTCTATGTTCCCGCGGAGATGAAGGGTGAAAAGCTGGGGATACATTTTGACGGAGTGGAAAGCGGCTTTGCGCTGTGGCTTAACGGTCATTACCTGGGCTACAGCGAGGACAGCTTTACGCCCGCGGAATTTGATATTTCCGGGATCGTTGACGTGGAAGGCCCCAACAAGCTTGCGGTCATGGTCTTTCGCTTTACGTCGGGAAGCTTTCTGGAGGATCAGGATTTCTTCAGGTTCTCGGGGATATTCAGACCGGTATACCTGTTTTCAAGGCCTAAGGTACATGTGCTTGATATGACCGTCAAAACCGTGCTGGACGATGAATACAGGGACGCCGAGCTTTTTATAAGCCTTACAATGAGCGCTCCGGGAAAGGCCCTTATTAGCCTTGAGGACGTAGGGAACGCACCCGGCGCCACAAGAATAGACGTTTTCAGCTCGGATGAGGTGCTTGAAAAGGAAAACCTGTTCAGCTACAAGGTCAGAAAGCCTCTTAAGTGGAGCGCTGAGTCTCCCAATCTCTATGAGCTGACCATAATCATCTATGACAGGGACGGGGAGAGGCAGGAGGTCATCAGCGAAAAGGTAGGCTTCAGAAGGTTTGAGATAAAGAACGGAGTCATGTGCCTAAACGGCAAGAGGATCGTTTTCAGGGGCGTGAACCGGCATGATTTCTCATCCTTTAAGGGAAGGGTGGTGTCCGCGGAGGAGATACGGACCGACCTTATAACGATGAAGCTCAACAATATCAACGCGGTGCGCACGAGCCATTACCCGAACCAGACGGTGTTCTACAGGCTCTGTGACGAGCTGGGCCTTTATGTGGTGGATGAGACCAACCTTGAGACCCACGGGCTTTGGGTACCGGTGGCGGCAGGTGAGAAGCCGAAGGAATACGCCGTTCCGGGAGACAGGGAGGAATACCTTGACAACATAACCGACAGGGCAAGAAGCATGTTCATGAGGGATAAGAACCATGCCTGCGTGCTTATCTGGTCCCTTGGAAATGAGTCCTACGGGGGAAGAGACTTAAAGCTCCTTCACGATACCTTCCGTGAATGGGACGATACAAGGCTCGTTCATTATGAGGGCATCATAAATGATGAGCGTTATCCGGAAACCTCGGATATGGTCAGCACGATGTACTGGAGCGTCAAGCAGATAAGGAGCTATCTGAAGGATCACCGGGACAAGCCCTTCATCAACTGTGAATATACCCACGCAATGGGCAATTCCTGCGGCGGGATGTACATATACACCAATTACGCGGATAAGGAGCCTTTATATCAGGGCGGCTTTATCTGGGATTATATCGACCAGTCCCTGACGGCATACGACAGATACGGAAATGAATATCAGGCCTACGGCGGGGATTTTGACGACAGGCCGAATGACGGCAGCTATTCAGGCAACGGCATAGTCTACGGGAGAGACAGGGATCCCTCGCCTAAGATGCAGGAGGTAAAATATAATTACCGTCCCGTTAAGGCGGTATTTGAGGGAGGAGGCGCCCGCTTCAATTACGAGACTCCCGAAGAGGAAGCGCGGGCGGATGCCTCCGAAATAAGGACAGAGCTTCTGGCAAGGCCCTTTGAGTCCTCGGAATCCGAAAAGAGTCCCGGTGCGGAGAAGGATGAGGGCATGAGGATCAGGATCTTCAACCGGAACCTTTTCATAAACACCTCGGAATACGATACCCTCCTTATCCTTGAAAAGGGCGGAAAGGAGATAATGAAGAGGCACCTTCGGATAAACACCCTTCCTCTTTCCGAAAACATCATTGATATCCCGGAGGAGTTCTCGGACTATATTTCTTCCCATAAGGGCGAGCTGGTGCTGACCGTCTCCTTCAGGCTGGGGAAGGATACCGCGTGGGCCCCTGCGGGCTACGAGGTGGCCTACGGACAGGCAGTTTACGGGACCGCTCCCGCCCTTATCCACAGAAGGGCGCCCTTCAGGGTGATACACGGAGCCTATAACATCGGTATTAAGGGAGAGGGCTTTGAGATGCTGTTCTCAAAGGGCGCAGCAGGGATGACCTCCTTAAGGGTAGCCGGAAAGGAGCTTTTTAAAAGGCCGCCGGTCCCTAATTTCTGGCGTCCAATGAACGAAAACGACAGGGCCAACCTTCTTCCCTTCAGGGCGGGACAGTGGAAGCTTGCCAGTATGTACGCAGATATGAGGAACCCGGAGGACCCCTATGATAAAAGGACCGGCTTCCGCTTTGAGGAGAGGGAGGAGGAGGTAGTGATCTCCTATACCTACAATCTTCCGGTACGTCCCGCAAAGCAGGCTCAGCTTATATATACCGTGCATCCCGACGGGGTGGTGGATGTCGAGCTTTCGATGGAAAGAAGCGATGATGTCGGAGAGCTCCCGGAATTCGGGCTTCTGTTTACTTTGCCCGCGGAGCTTGATATCCTTGAATGGTACGGGATCGGACCTAAGGAAAGCTATGTGGACAGGCCCCACGGCAAGCTTTCGGTCTATCGCAGCAGGGTATGGGAAAATATGGCCAGGTACCTCGTCCCGCAGGAGTGCGGAAATAAGATCGGGGTAAGGTATGCTGAGCTGACGGATGAGAAGGGAGGGATCTGCCTGCTTTCTCTTAAGGACTACATCAGTCTTTCGGTGCTGCCCTATTCTCCTCATCAGATCGATAATGCGGATCACCCCTATGAGCTGCCTCCCGTGCATCATACTTATGTCAGGGCCTCTCTGATGCAGATGGGCGTGGCGGGGGATGATACCTGGGGAGCAAGGACCAAGCCCGTGCATATGCTGGACAATTCAAGGGAGCTTAAGTTCAGGTTTTCCTTCGTGGGAGTCTGATGTCATTAATGGAAGAAAATCAAGAAGGAGGTTAGATAATGCTTTATATTGGTGTTGATCTCGGAACGAGTGCCGTAAAGCTTCTGCTGATGGAGGGAAACGGAAGGATCGTTAACATTGTGTCAAAGGAATATCCCATAAGCTTTCCGCATCCCGGCTGGTCCGAGCAGGAGCCGGCAGACTGGTGGGCACAGACCGTGGCGGGTCTTAAGGAGCTTACGGAGAACTGCGATAAGTCACAGATCAGAGGGATAAGCTTTGGCGGACAGATGCATGGCCTTGTGGTCCTTGATAAGGATGATAATGTTATAAGACCGGCGATCCTCTGGAACGACGGAAGGACCGGAAAGGAAACGGATTACCTGAATAATGTCATCGGTAAGGACAAGCTCTCCGAATATACCGCAAATATTGCCTTTGCGGGCTTTACGGCTCCAAAGCTTTTATGGATGAAGGAGAACGAGCCCGATAAGTTCGCAAGGATCGAAAAGATCATGCTTCCGAAGGACTACATCGCCTACAGGCTTTCGGGGGTCCACTGCACCGATGTTTCGGACGCGTCGGGGATGCTCCTGTTCGATGTAAAGAACAAATGCTGGTCAAAGGAGATGATGGAGATCTGCTCTGTCCGGGAGGAGCAGCTTGCAAGGATCTTTGAAAGCTATGAGACCGTAGGCACGATAAAGCCTGAGATCGCAGCCGATCTTGGTTTTTCGGAGGATGTAAGGATAATCGCGGGAGCGGGCGACAACGCGGCCGCGGCTATCGGCACAGGTACGGTAGGAGACGGACGCTGCAATATTTCCCTCGGCACCAGCGGGACCATCTTTATCTCAAGCAGGGATTTCTGTGTGGACGATCAGAACGCGCTCCATGCCTTTGCTCATGCCGACGGGCATTACCACCTGATGGGCTGCATGCTTTCGGCGGCCTCCTGCAACAAATGGTGGATGGAGGATATCATCGGGACGGAGGATTATGCCGGGGAGCAGGCTGGCATTAAGAAGCTTGGGGAAAACAACGTTTTCTTCCTTCCCTATCTCATGGGAGAGCGCTCACCACATAATAATCCGGATGCCAGAGGAATGTTCATCGGGATGTCAATGGATACGACGAGGGCTGATATGACCCAGGCGGTCCTTGAGGGAGTTGCCTTCGGCATAAGAGATTCCTTTGAGGTGGCAAAAAGCCAGGGGATCAGGATAGAAAGCACGAAGATCTGCGGCGGCGGGGCAAAGAGCCCTCTCTGGAAGAGGATCATGGCCAATGTCCTCGGGATAAGGGTGGAGGTCATCGAATCCGAGGAGGGACCCGGCTACGGCGGGGCTATCCTTGCGGCGGTAGGCTGCGGAGAATATAAGGATGTCGAGGAGGCTGCCGAAAAGCTCGTTAAGGTCGTTGACGTTATCGAGCCTGAGAAGGAGCTGACCGAAAAGTACGAGAAGAAGTATCAGTATTTTAAGAAGCTGTATCCCACAGTGAAGGTGCTTTGGGGATAAGAAGGAGAAATTGATACAGAGGCGTGAGCCGGACCAGGCAGTGGTTTATGAAGCGAAAGCTTCGGTTTATAGATTATATTAATATTCAGGAGGAATCAAAATGGAAAACACACCAAAAGTAAAGATCGGTATTGTTGCGGTATCACGTGACTGCTTCCCGGAGGAGCTTTCCGTGAACAGGCGTAAGGCGCTTGTGAAGGCATACAACGAGAAGTTTGACGCGGACGATATCTATGAGTGTCCCGTATGTATCGTTGAAAGCGAGATCCATATGTGCCAGGCTCTTGAGGATATCAAGAAGGCCGGCTGCAATGCTCTTTGCGTATACCTTGGCAATTTCGGTCCGGAGATCTCCGAGACGCTTCTTGCAAAGCACTTTGACGGACCTAAGATGTTCGTTGCGGCTGCGGAGGAGGATTACAATTCCGTAACTACGGCCGGCAGAGGCGATGCCTACTGCGGAATGCTCAACGCAAGCTATAACCTTAAGCTTCGCAATACCGGAGCCTATATCCCTGAGTATCCGGTAGGAGACGCGGAGGATCTTGCGGAGATGATCCATGAGTTCATCCCTATTGCAAAGACCGTTATAGCCCTCAGCGAATTAAAGATAATATCCTTCGGCCCCAGGCCGCTTAACTTCCTTGCCTGCAACGCTCCCATAAAGCAGCTTTACAATCTGGGGGTAGAGATCGAGGAGAATTCGGAGCTGGATCTTTTTGAAGCCTATCATAAGCATGACAATGATCCCAGGATCCCCGATGTGGTAAAGGATATGGAGGCCGAGCTCGGCAGCGGCAACAACAAGCCTCAGGTCCTTCCCAAGCTCGCACAGTATGAGCTTACCCTGCTTGACTGGGTAGAGGAGCACAAGGGCTACAGAAAATATGTCGCCATTGCCGGAAAATGCTGGCCGGCCTTCCAGACTCAGTTTGGCTTCGTTCCCTGCTATGTAAACAGCCGTCTTACGGGACGCGGGATCCCCGTATCCTGTGAGGTCGATATCTACGGCTGCCTTTCCGAGTTTATCGGAGAGTGCGTGAGCGACGATATCGTGACCCTTCTTGATATCAATAACTCCGTACCGAAGATCATGTATAAGGAATCGATCGAAGGCAAGTTTGATTATAAGCTTACCGATACCTTCATGGGCTTCCACTGCGGAAATACCTGCTCAAAGAAGCTTGCCTCCTGCTCGATGCAGCATCAGGCCATCATGGCAAGGAGCCTTCCTATCGAGGTTACCAACGGGACCCTCGAGGGCGATATCGCTCCCGGACCCATCACCTTCTTCAGGCTTCAGAGCACCGCGGATAATATCCTCAGAGCTTATGTTGCGGAGGGAGAGGTGCTTCCCGTAGCTACAAGATCCTTCGGCGGCATCGGCGTATTCGCCATTCCTGAAATGGGACGCTTCTATCGTCATGTACTGATAGAGAAGGGCTATCCTCATCACGGGGCGGTCGCCTTCAGCCATGTCGGAAAATATCTGTTTGAGGTATTCAAGTATATCGGGGTCGAGGTCGACGAGATCGGCTTCAATCAGCCTGCCGGGATGCTTTACAAGACGGAGAATCCGTTTAAATAAGAAAACACCGGAAAAGTTTAAGCTGACAAGCGGGACCGTTCTTTCGGACGGTCCCTTTTTTTGGATACATTTTTGTAAACCCGTAAGACCCTGAAATCTCCCTGCTAAAAAACGTATTATATCTTATGAGGACCGGTTTTTCACGGTGCCATAGGATACGGCCAGTTACTATTCACAGCCGAATCGCGCACTTGCTGCGCGATTGCGGGCCACAACTTATGGCTTGAGATGGGTTTTGCCCATCGCCGAAGGCGATTTATAATGGCAAAACCCGTTACTATCACAGCCCAAAAGGCTGTGAATAGTAACTACGGCCAAAATAAAGTCACAGGAAATGTTCAGTTTTTCGGGCAAAATGCCGATAAATATGCTATAATATTGTACTAATGGGGAAAAAATAAGGGGTAACAGGAATGAAACGGGAAATGAAGTATATTTACAAGATAACGGCGGGGCTTATATCCCTTTGCCTTTTTTCGGCTTCTGTCGGCAGAGTGGACACTTTTGCGGAGCAGTCCGGGGATGTCAGCGCCGTAACGGAGACAGAGGAAACTGAATACACAGAGAGCAGCGCAGAGTGGCAGGAGATAAGCCCTGATCCGGTCTTTTCGGATAAGAGCAGGCCTCAATCGGCTTATCCTGCGGCATATAACGGCGGGAAGGGTGTGGAGCAGATAAACAGCTTCCTTTCCTCAAGCCTCAGTCCTACAAGGTCACAGGGAAAGTACGGTTCCTGCTGGGCCTTTTCGGCAATGGCTCTTGCCGAAAGCTATATGATACGGACGGACGATGCAAGGACACCCGCAAATACGGATTACAGCGAGCGTCTTCTGATCCATAATTCCTACAGTGAGGGGACCAATCCCATATATGGCGACAGCGCCGGGGATTACCTGGAATATGAAGGCAAAAGCGAGAACGAGCTTTTGATGCTGGGCGGAAATGAGATCTTTGCGGCCCAGACCCTCTTTAAATGGAAGGGAGCCGCGGACGAGGGCATGGCAAGATACAGCCATATCGGAAGGACCTCGCCTGACTGGAAAAGCGTCGAATATACATCCTCCGCGAGAATAGAGAACTGTTACCTGCTTAATATCAGGGAGGATCAGGATACGGTCAAGCGCTTTATAAAGGCCTGCGGGGCAGCGGCGGTTTCCTATAATTCACCCAGTGGGAATTCAGGCATAACTAATGATGCTGTATACAATCCCGCGAATAACGCATATTACTGCAAGGACGAGAAGGAACCCAACCACGGAGTCTGCATAGTCGGCTGGGATGATGATTATTCACGGAACAATTTCGGAAAGAACAAGCCCTCCGGAGACGGTGCGTGGCTGTGCAGGAACAGCTGGCAGGAGGACGGGAAGCTGCTTTACGGATCGAGCAGCTATGATTCCTATTTCTGGCTTTCCTATGAGGACAAGACCCTGTCGCAGGAGGCATATGTATTCAAAATGCAGTCTGCCTCGGAGTTTCTGGATCATAACTACTATTACGACGCCAATCTCCATGATTTTGCAAGCAGCGATGCGGGAGAGGACGGGCTGATCGAGACGGCAAACGTATTTCCTGTCCCTGAGGGCGCCAATACTCAGGAGCTTAAGGCGGTAGCCTTTCAGACCATGACCGACATGACCGGGGATGACAGGAGCTTTGAGGTTAGGATATATAACGGGCTAAAGGAGGCTAAGGACCCGGAGAGCGGGAAGCTGGCCGCGGCGCTTAAGGGCGAGCTTGCGACGGGGGGTATCTACACGCTGAGGCTTGCGTCACCCGTGACTGTGGAGCCCGGAACCTCTTTTTCGATAGTTGTCAGGGTCAACGGAGGTAAAAAGACTGTAGATTACGAGATCCCCGGAAACGGTATTTCGGTGGGTCTTAGCGAGGGACAGAGCTTTTACCGCAACGGCAGCGGGAGCTTTACGGATAAGGTATCGGAATACGGCGGCAACTATGTTATTTCGGCTCAGACCGAGGATCTGGGAGAGATCTTTGCCGACCGCCTGCTTATAAGCGACTCCTCATATACGGTAAGCGTGGGTGAATCGGCCATGCTTTCCGCGGCAGTGCTTCCTCCCGAGGCGGACGACACCTCGGTAGTATGGGAAAGCTCTGATCCTGCGGTAGCAGAGGTCAGGGATGGGGAGATAACCGGAAGGAGCCCGGGAAACGCGGTGATCACCGCAAGGAACAGGGGCAGCGGCCTGAGCGCCTCCTGCAGGCTTACGGTCACGGAAAAGACTGAAGCTCTCAGGGAGGAAAGGACCAGGGCCTTTACCCTTTCAGGAAGCGGCGACGGTACTTCGGCCTATATTTCGGTAAGCTATGACCGGGCCGCAGAATACACCGGAAAGGAGATAATGCCGGATAAGGAGCTTTCGGCGACAGCCTCGGTAAAGCTTAACGGGCTTACGGAGCCCTGTATCACTGCGGATTTTGTTTCCTATAATAACGAGGATGCCTTTGAGGAAGGTATTACCGGTCACGACAGCAGCGAGAGTCCTTATTTTACGGTCGTGTTCTCGGTTGACGAGGAGCTTGCGGGCAAGCTTAAGAAGACACAGAGTGAGATAGCCCTTCTTAAGCAGCAGACGGCAGAGATAAATGCCGTGGCCGGAGGCGATAAATTTACTTATGATATCACTCCGATAGAGCTTAACA
Source organism: Lachnospiraceae bacterium UBA3814 (assembly GCA_002368575.1). Classification (GTDB taxonomy): domain Bacteria; phylum Bacillota; class Clostridia; order Lachnospirales; family Lachnospiraceae; genus UBA2868. The sequence goes on from DFEA01000035.1 coordinate 41,574, forward strand.
AAAAGAACACCAAGGTAAGGATATCCGCTGACGAAAAAGGAGCACTCATGACCGACGAGGACGGAGACCTTGAAGGCCTTAAGTATATAAAGGTAAGATATGGCGGCGGCTGGCATAAGGTCCCAAAGAGGGATTATGAGATAGAGAGCGTGGATACGGTGAACAATATGTTTACGATAAGAGGTACGGGATACCTGTCGGGGACACTCACGGTGCGCGTTGACTGAGCCGTGCTGCTTTCGCCGGGATCCTTTGTCCGTCTTTCATTGACGCGTATGGGTCTGATATTTTTGCAGGAAACGGATCAAGGTGGGGACACCTGATCCGCTTCCTGTATTTGTTTGGGGAAAGGTTTATCTGATCAGTCTTTCCTTAGCTATGTAAGTGATATATTCCTTTGCGATATCGATATCAGAGACTTGGTACAGCATGCGGCAGCCCACGGCGTCCTCTGCCTCGTTAAAGACGGGATGTCCGTTATCATAGATAAGATCCACACCGATAAGATCGGAGGGAAGAGCCCTGATGACCCTTTCGGCAAGCTCCCGCTCCTCGTCGGTGAGGGTATGGAGGAAGGCCTTGGCCCCCAGGGAGAAATTTGCGCGGATATCTGAGGAGCTCTGAACCCTTAAGACGGAGGCAAGGATACGGTTCCCGAGAACATAGACCCGGAGATCTTTGCCGCGGTCAGAGGCGGGGCGCTCAAAAAGGAGCTTTGTTATGCGCTCATCCTGATGCTCCCTGTTATGGGAGTTTACCGCGGAAAGGTATTCCTTAAGCTCCTGCTCATCCTTAAGCAGCCTGACAAAGCTTCCGCCGTGACCGTCAGAGGGCTTGGCGACCACCGGGAAGGAGAGTGCAGCTGTAATGTCAGTACTGTGCGAATACGGCTGCATATCCGTAAGCAGCAGGGTGCAATATTCGGTGTATGGGATCGGAGAGCCCTTATAGAAGCGGGAAAGGTGCTGTTTTGTAAGCTCCTTGTCGTTACAGAGCTCTGAAACCCGGGCGGAATTAAAGACCGGGATATTATGGCCTTCAAAGAAGCGGGCCGCGGAAGCGTTTCTGGAACGGTTTATAACAAAGCGGGGATCTCCCAAACTGCTGAGAAGCTCCCCGTTATATATAAGCTCCTCCGTAAAGGCAACGGAGAGCTCAAGTCCCGATGCCCTGCCATGCTCTGCAAGCATTTGCGCAAATCGTATGTTCTTTTCATAATCCCTTTTGTTGTACAGAATGATCCCGTTTATCATTCTCCGCCCTTTGCCGAGATGATCCAGGGTGCCGGCTGATTCTCGAAGACGTTTTTGGAGGTGAGCCTGGATACCGCTATCTGAATGATATTGACATCATGGATATTGAAGCGGGCAAGAATGTCTCTCATGGAGGCGGCAACCTTGAAGTCAAGGGTATAGATGACAAACTCCATGTCCGGATTGATGCCGGTCAGATATTCAAGCTCCTGTTCAAGAGTGGCTGAGGCCACGAGCATGGTGGTGTCCGGAACCGGAAGAGCATCCATGGTATCGGGGCCGACGTGGTCTACGATAGTTATATTGTGGAGGCCGAACTGATTCACATTCTCCTCCATGGTCTCACGGTCGCTTTCCCTGTATTCTACGGCGATGACAGTTCCCTCACCGTTTATCATGGCTGCTTCGACCGCTATGGATTCACCGGAGATGACACAGAGGTTCTTCCTCTCGTCGATCTGCATCTTGGAAAGCAGTACGGAACGGATCTCGGAGCCTACATATTTAACCGAGCCGGAGGCGAACTTCTTATTATCCATTCCGAATTTTATGGTGCTTCTGGCATTGGGATTGAGGACGATCATCCCCGCTGAAGCGTTTATCCCGCGGTCTATCATATCACAGACCTTGTCTCTTTTGACAGGCCCTGTCGGCTCTGAGCCTTCGTTATATATCACCTCGCAGTCACCAAGCCCGGTATTCCACATTTTGTAGAAGATATCCTTGTTCCCGGCCTCGGTAAAAACAAGGACCAGACGGTGGGATTCGACCGTGGGGATCAGGTTTTTGTTCTTCCTTGTTATATCCAGGATCTTAATGTGCTCCAGGTCTATGTCTGAATTTTCTGAAAAATACCGGAGCCAGGATAAAATATGAGTATTTGTAAAAAGCTTATCTTCCATGCTGACCTCCTTCCTATTTACAGAGCTTTAATAACTCCTCCCATTTTTTGTCAACGTATTCCTGAGCAACCTCTATGGTCCATTCGTTCCCGCTCTTAAAGCAGTGGGAGAACCGTCCCTGCTTCCTCATGAATTCCTCAACGGGCAGCTTTTTCCTGGGCTCGTAGGTAAGCCTGTATTCACCGTTTACGACCTCATACAGCGGCCAGACACAGGTCTCTACGGCAGCTTTGCATATATCTATGAGCTCGTCGGCGGGATACTGCCAGCCCCTGGGGCAGGGTGTGAGCACATTTACGAAGGTCGGGCCCTTTGTATATATCGCCCGGTGAGCCTTTTCATGAAAATCCTTGAGATTGCCGATGAGGGTGGTCTGGGCAACGTAGGGAGAGCCATGGGCTACGACTATCCCCGTGAGATCCTTCTGAGCCTGTTTTTTCCCGACGGATTCAAGCCCCGCCGGAGTGGTGGTGGCGGAGGCAAACCGCGGAGTCGCAGAGGAGCGCTGGGTACCGGTGTTCATATAGGCATTGTTGTCATAGCAGAAGTAGGTGAAATCATGCCCCCTCTCCAGAGCTCCGGAAAGGGACTGAAAGCCTATGTCGTAGGTCCCGCCGTCTCCGCCTATGGCAAGGATCTTGAAGTTTTCCCTGTCGGAGAGCCTTCCCTTCCTCTTCATGACCCGGTATGCGGCCTCGACCCCGGAGGCCGTAGCGGAAGCGTTCTCAAAGGCCGTATGTATATAGGAATCGTCCCAGGAGGTGAAGGGATACTGGAAGGAGGAGACCTCAAGGCAGCCTGTGGCGTTGCAGATGACCGCCTTATCCTCAGGGTTCAGTGCCCGCATCATGCCCCTGCATACTATACCTGCGGCGCAGCCCGCGCACAGCCTGTGCCCCGGATAGAACCGCTCCTTCTTATTCATTTCTTCTTTCAGATTATAAGCCATTTTCTCATTTCCTATTCTGCGCCGAACGAATCATTACCTATACTGCGCTGCGTTCCCCCAGCCAGCTGTAGACAGGGCCGGTTTCCCCGGTCTTCCTGATCTCATCAAGGCGGAGAAATACCCTTTTAGCCTGAGCAACGGTAAAGTCACGGCCTCCCAGGCCGTACACTATGTCTATCATTTTAGGACGTGTATCGAGATTGAAGCAGGCCCCGGCGGTTTCGGAAAACAGCGGACCGCCGCAGGAGGAAAAGCCCTCGCTCTTATCCATGACGGCAACCGCTTTGCAGGCGCTTAATGCCTTACAGAGCTCCTCACCGGGGAAGGGCCTGAAAACCCTGAGTTTTATAAGCCCGGCCTTGATCCCTTCATTCCTGAGCTCATCCACACAGGCCTTTGCGGTGCCTGCCGAGGAGCCCATTATGACCATGGCAAGCTCGGCATCCTCCATCCGGTACTCCTCGAAAAAGCCATAGCTTCTTCCGAAGGTCCTTTTAAAATCCTCAGCAACGTCAAGGATGACCTGCTTTGCGTTCTTCATGGCCTGGGCCTGGGCCACCCTTGCCTCCATGTAATAGGCCGAAACCCCGTAAGGCCCCACTGCCAGGGGATTTTCGGTCTTTAAAAGATAGTGTTCGGGGTTATACTCTCCGACGAAGGCCTTTACGGCGGCATCCTCCTCAAGCTCGATGTTTTCTATCGCATGGGACGTGATGAAGCCGTCCTCGCATACCATGAGCGGAAGCCTGACGGAGGGGTGCTCCGCGATCCTGTGTGCCATCAGGTAATTGTCATAGACCTCCTGATTGTTTTCGGCATACAGCTGGATAAAGCCGGAGTCACGCTCAGCCATGGAATCGGAATAATCGTGGTTTATGTTTATGGGCCCCGTAAGGGCACGGTTTGCCACCGCAAGCACCACAGGCAGCCTCAGTGAAGCTGCCACATAGAGCACCTCATTCATATAGGAAAGCCCGGCGGAGGAGGTGGCTGTTACTGCACGAACCCCCGCGGCCTCGGCACCGAGACAGGCTGAAAGAGAGGAATGCTCGCTTTCCACACAGATAAATTCGGTATTGACCCTTCCGTCGGCCACGTACTGGGCAAAGTACTGGGGTATCTCGGTGGAAGGAGTTATAGGGAACATGGCAAACACGTCAGGATCTATCTGACGCATTGCGGTTGCTATCGCCTCGTTGCCGGAAAGCCGTTCTCTTATGCTCATCGGGCACCTCCTTCTGCTTCCTCTGCGGCACCCTCCCACCTTATGGCGTCAAAGGGGCAGGTCTTTATGCAGATCCCGCAGCCCTTACAGTGATCGTAATCGAAGTCTCCGCGCCTTCCGTCGGATACCGGGATACAGGAATCGGGGCAGAAGGGCGCACATAAAAGGCACTGCTTGCACTTATCCTCGATCCATTCGGGAGTTTTTGACCGCCATTCACCGGTCATTGTAAGGCGGCTGGTTCCGGGCTCGTAGATCTCGCAGCCCGTGGTCAGCTCCTGCCAGACCGTATGTTCATTGATTTCAGATGCTTTTTTATACATTATATATTCCTTTTCTGCGCCGATCTGCTTGCAGGCTTATTCGACATTTGCGAAGCAAATATCGAATTTGTTCATGCGCTTTCCCTTACCCTGTCCATGGCCATGGCAAG